>JBGPHU010000019.1:0-24061 GCA_041484545.1 Candidatus Eiseniibacteriota bacterium
TGGACAAGGACAACACGACCATCGTGGAAGGCTCGGGCAAGGCCGCGGACATCCAGGGCCGGATCGCCCTCATCAAGAGGCAGATCGAGGACACGACCTCGGACTACGACAAGGAGAAGCTCCAGGAACGTCTCGCGAAGCTGGCGGGCGGCGTGGCTGTGGTGAACGTCGGCGCGGCGACCGAGACCGAGATGAAGGAGAAGAAGGCCCGCGTGGAGGACGCGCTCCATGCGACGCGCGCGGCCGTCGAGGAAGGCATCGTCCCGGGCGGCGGCGTGGCGCTGATTCGCTGCATCCCGGCGATCGACAAGCTGAAGCTGGAAGGTGACGAGCTCATCGGCGCGAACATCGTGAAGCGCTCGCTCGAAGAGCCCCTTCGCCAGATCGTGAACAACGCCGGCTTGGAAGGCTCGGTCATCGTCGAGCAGGCCAAGAAGGAGAAGGCCTCGGTCGGCTACAACGTCGAGACTGAAAAGTTCGAAGATCTATTCGAGGCGGGCGTCGTGGATCCGACCAAGGTGACGCGGTCGGCGCTCCAGAACGCCGCGTCGGTCGCTTCCCTGCTCCTCACGACGGAAGCGCTGATCGTCGAGATTCCCGAGAAGAAGAGGGGTGCTCCGGCCGGTCCGCAGGGCGGTGGCGGCGGCTACGAGGACATGTACTAGACGGAAGCACCGGGGCCGCGCACAAGGCGGCTCCTGAGATGAAGCGGGATAGACGGGAGGGCGGGACCGGGAGGTTCCGCCCTCTTACTTCTTCAGCTTGCCGGCGTTCGGCACGGCCTGCATGGCACCCTGAGGGGGTGGCGCGGGCAGCGGCGTGAAGGGCGTGCGCGCGAGCCGCGCCCAGTCGGCGGGCGTGACCTGCGTCACGACGCGATATTTCCCATCCCCCAGCGGCCGGAAGATCAACGCATCCCCTTCCTTGATCTGGTCGCGGCGGAGACCCGGAACGATCGGGATGAGCTGGTCCTGGTGTCCCACCAGCACGAGGTTCTTGCCAGGGGCCGGCGGTGTGCTCAGCATCTTGATGCGCGTCTCGCGGAACGACGGGCCCTTCCAGAAGAGCGAGCCGGTGGTGTCATAGGCTCCGAACGCGAGCTGCGCCGTGTCCCGCGTGCGCCACATCGGGCTCGCGAGAACGCGCTCGATCGGGATCTTGAGCGCCGCGATGGCCCGGCCAATTTCGGCCGCCTCGGTCCTTCCCGCCGCGCTCAGGTTGCGCTGGCGCGAACGGTCCGAGAAATCTCCCTCGGCGCCGTCCCGCTCGTCCCAATTGGTCATGCCGTGCCGGAAGAAGATGACGTAGCCGCCACGACGGAGGTCGCTCACGAGCGAGGAATCCGCACCGGCCGGGATCGAATCCAGCGCGGCGTTCGGAATGGCCGGAACGATCTTGGTCGGGGCGGGAGCCGCGGCGGCGTTTGCCGGCGACTGTCCGTAACCGGGATGAGCCAGGACCAGCAGAGCAAGGACCGGCCATGCGGCGATGCCCGCCCGTGCCGGCCCGAGGTGATTCCGATCGCGAGTCTCAGCCATCAGGCGCGCCTTTCTCCGATGGATCGTTCAGGTGCGGGAGCAGAAGGAAGAGGGCGAGCGGGGCCACGTAGGTGAACCCGCGCTCGACGAATTCGTACACAGGATAACCCGTCGCGGGATAGAGCAGTTCCGTCGCGACCTTGTACGCGCAGGCTAGGAGCAGGAGCGTCCGGAACGGTCTCACCGCGATGGCGACGCCGAGCGCGATCTCGCACCATCCCAGCGCCGGTTCGAACCGCGCGCCGACCCAGGGCAGGGACGTGAGCCCCGCCTTGGTGTACATGTCCAGGAGCTGCTGTTTCTGGAGGAACGCCCCGTAGGCTCCGTGCCCGATCAGGACCAGCGCGGTGATCCACTGGAGGACGACCGCCACGCGCTTCAGCGTGGCGCGAGGGACCGGCCCCACTCGGACCGGGTCGATCCACGCGCGAGCCGTACGGGGAAGCCCGCTGAGCACGAGGAACGCCAGCGGACCGCCGAAGTTGCCGGCGCGGTCCAGGATCTCCCAGAAGGATTCCCCGGCCATCGGCCGCAGCGTGGCGGTCATCAGCCCCCAGAACGCGCACCAGACCAGCGCCCAGCGCCGCGGGCTCACGAAACCCAGGACTCCGAGCGAGATGTCGATCGCGCCCACGATCGGCATTAGCGTGAAGATGGTCGCCCTGTCGAATCCGAAGACGGCGAAGTACCGGATCCAGCCTTCCTTGAGCGAGAGCCCGGCCAGGCCATGCCCCAGGAACTCCATGAGTATCCCGAGACGGAAAAGCCAGTGGAGGGTGATGCCGAACCGAGCCGCGGAGTCGGACGGCAAATCTCCTGCGAGGGAATGGGTTACGGGGACGGGAGTCGCGGTGACGTCGGCCAAGTCGTTGATATCATAGCGGATATGGGCGGAAAAATCAAGCCCTGACTGTCTGGAACGCGCCCTCGACCATGTCGGCGTGGATACCCACCGTGTCCTCGATCCGAGCCGCGTATCCGCCGGCCAGAAACGCGACGACGGGAATCTGGCGCGCGGCCGAGGCCCCGAAGACCACGCGATCCCTTAGCCTCAGGTCCTCGCGTGAGAGCTTCAAGCCTCCGAGCTGATCATGCTCGAACGGGTCGGCTCCCGCGACGTAGGCGACGAGATCGGGGCGGTGGCGGTCCAGGATCGCCGGGGCGTGCCGCTCCAGCTCGGCCAGATATTCCGCTCCGCCGGCGCCTGTCTTAAGTCCGACGTCGAGATCGCTGGGAGGCTTGATTGCGGGATAGTTCCGCTCCTCGTGCATGGAGAACGTGAAGACGGACGGGTCGTCGCGGAAGATCACGGCCGTTCCGTTTCCCTGGTGGACGTCGAGATCGATCACGGCAGCCCTGCGGATCAATTCCTCGTGCTGAAGCGCGCGGATCGCGATCGCGATGTCGTTGAAGACGCAGAACCCCTCGCCGTGGTCGGGGAACGCGTGGTGAAAGCCGCCGCCCAGGTTGATCCCCACGCCACGCGAGAGCGCTTCGCGGCCCGCGAGAATGCTCCCGCCGGCGCAGAGGAACGAGGCCAGGACGAGCTGCTTCGAGTAGGGAAGCTCGAGCACGGCCTCCTCGAGCACCGAGAGCCGGCCGTGCACCAGTTTCTCGACGTACGCGCGATCGTGCACGCGAACCACCTGATCCTCGCTCGCGGGTTCGGGCGTCAGGATCTCCGAGTCGGAGAGTAGACCGCGGCGGACGATTTCCTCGCGCACGAGCCGGAACTTCCGGGTCGGGAAGACATGGGAGCCGATATCGGCGAAATACCCATCGCTGTGGACGACGGCCGGGGCCCGCACGGTCCGGCTACTCGAAGGGGGCGCTCGTCACGGTCGCGGGCCGGTACTCCTCATCGAGCAGGACCGGCGCGCCGCCCCGGGGCTCCGCGACAGGCACGAGGGCGCGGTAGAGCACCATCATGGCGGCCACGGAGAAGGGGAACGTGATCGTCTCCACCGCGCTGGACCAGATCGCGACGGCGATCCGGATCGGAACGGACGTGATGCCCGCCGCATGCTCCACTCCCGTCAGCATGGTCGCCGGCATCACCAGGACGAAAAAGGCCAGAAGCTCCAGAACGCCGAACGCGATGAGCCGCCCGAGCAAGCCCGGGAAACGCGGCAGGGCCAGACCAAGGCTGGTCTGGACCGATCGAACCGGCGATTCGCCGTCGAGGACGACGGCCGGCGTCGCGAAAAACATCAGGAGGGCGCCGATCACGAACCAGATCATGCACAGGCCGACGCCGACCGCCAGCGCGGCCAGCCGGAGCGGGGACGTTTCCGAAAGCCCCCACGCGAGGCCGAGCCCGACCATGAGAAGCACGAAGGGGGCGAAGAGAAAGAGCCCCTGGAGGATTCCCGAGAGCGTGAGGTTCCAGGACACTTCGAACGTCCGCCGGAAGGCGGCGGTGAAGGAAATCGCCTGGCCGCGCAGGAGCGAATCTTGTAATGGAAGCATCGGGGCATAGAGGAAGAGCACGAGGGGGACGATCGCGGCGGCCGTCACGAGGCGGGGCAGGATCGCCGCCGTCGGATTGCTCCCGGCGACGTACGAATCCGCCGACAGCGCCGTGTAGACGCCCATGCCCACGCGGTAGAAGTACATGAACGCCAGCGCGGGCAGCGCGGGGCGGAGCGTGCGCCGTCCCAGGTCCCAGATCGCGCGAAGGTACGTGACGACCCCGGGCAGAGCGCCTCTCTCGCGTCCGATCGGACCGGCCTCGACAGTCATGGCCGGCATTCTACGCCGCCACCCCTTGCGTTGCCACGATCCAAACCATCTGATAGCGTCCGACGGGCATGCTCGCCCCGGCCCCAGGCTCCCTACCGCGCGCGCGATTCATCCCGCGATGACCCAGCTGACCATCTCCACGGGCGTCCCCTCGGAGCTGGAGGGGCTGGACCCCGAGCAGCAGGCTGCCGTGGAGCACGACCAGGGACCGCTCCTCATCGTCGCGGGCGCCGGCACCGGCAAGACCACCGTGATCGCGCGCCGGATCGCGCGCCTCATCTCCTCCGGACACGCCCGTCCGTCGGAGATTCTCGCGCTCACGTTCAACGAGAAGGCCGCGGCGGAGATGCAGGAGCGGGTGGACGTGCTCGTTCCCTACGGTTACGCGGACACGCTCATTTCGACCTTCCATGCTTTCGGCGAAGAAGTGCTCTCGACCCACGGAATCGAGATCGGCTTGGCGCCCGGATTCACGGTGCTGGACCAGACTGCGCAGGCGATTTTTCTCGCGGAGCACCTGGAGGCGCTCGGGCTCGACTACTACGCGCCCCTGTCGGACCCCACGAAGCACCTGAGCAGGCTGGCGCGGTACTTCAACAAGCTGAAGGACTACCCGATCCCGACGGAGCGGCTGCGTGAGTTCGCCGAGCGCTCCATCGCGGAGTCCGGGAAGGACCCGGCCGCGCGGGACCGCGGAGCGCGCGATCTCGAGCTGGCGAACGCGGCCGGCAACTACGACCGGCTCCTCTGGAAGGAGGGCTTCGTCGATTTCGGCGATCTCCTGGCGCTCACCCTCCGTCTCTTCGACGAGAGCCCGTCGGCGCTCCGGAGGTTCCAGGAACGCTTCCGGTACGTCCTCGTGGACGAATTCCAGGACACGAACCCGGTTCAGTTCGAGATCGTGAGAAGGCTCACGGCCTCGCACCGGAACCTGGTCGTCGTCGGCGACGACGATCAGAGCATCTATAGGTTTCGGGGAGCGCACCTTCAGAACATCCTCAAGTTCCACGAGTACTTCCCCGACGCACGCTCGATCGTGCTCACGCGCAATTACCGGTCCACGCGCGAGATTCTGAACGTCGCGCGGCGTCTCATCCTGATCAACCGAGACCGGCTGGAGACGAGGCTGGGCATCTCGAAGGAGCTGGGGTCCGGGAAGACCGGTCCCGCCCCGCGCATCAAGGAGCTGCCCACCGAGGCCGAAGAAGCCGCGTGGGTGGCGCGGGAGATCCGGTCGGCTGTGGACGCGGGCGCCCGGCGCTGCCGCGATTTCGCGGTTCTCGTGCGCTCGAACAAGAACGCCGAGCCGTTCCTCCGGGCGCTCGACGAGCAGGGCGTGCCCTACTACTTCTCGGGGAGCCGCGGGCTCTTCCAGCGGCCGGAGATCAAGGAGCTGATCGCGCTCCTCTACTCGCTCTCGCAGAGCTCGCGCGAGGAATATCTCTACCTCCTCGCGCAGTCTGCCTACGACGTGCCCGGAGAGGACCTGAACCGGCTCGTCCACGCGCTCGCGACGGCGCCCGTGACGTTCCGCGTGCTGATGGAGCGCGCGCACCGGGGCCTGATCCCGGCGGCGCTCTCGGACGAGGGCCGGGAGCGTATCGGGACGATGCTGGCCGACCTGCGCGCGCTCGAGCTCCTGGCAAGGGACCACCGCGTGGGCGAGGTCCTCCGCGCCTACCTGGAGCGGCGCGGCATCATCAAACGCCTCCGCGCGCCGGCCCACTTCGAGGACGAGATCAAGGCGCGGAACATCGTGAAGTTCTTCAAGCTGGTCCAGGCGTTCGGAACGGTCGCGGTCGTGGACCGCGTGCCGCTCTTCCTGCGCCACCTCGGAATGGTCATGGAGCACGGAGAGGACCCGGCGGTCGCCGAGATCGGCGAGGAGTCCGACGTCGTGCAGGTGCTGACCATCCACCGCGCCAAGTGGCTCGAGTTCCCGGTGGTTTTCCTGGTCCAGGCGGCCACGGACGTCTTCCCGACGCGCGTCCGTCGCGAGGGGCTGGACGTGCCGCTGGCGCTCGCCCCGGGAGAGACGCCGAGCACGGAGTTGCACAAGGAGGAGGAACGAAGGCTCTGCTACGTCGCGTTCACGCGCGCGAAGGAGGAGCTGATCGCGACCTACGCGACCGACTACGGCGGAAAGATGCTCCGCCAGCGCAGCCAGTTCCTGTCGGAGGCCTTCGATCTGGGAAAGCCCGCTCCCGCGAAGAAGAAGAAACAGGCGCTCGAGGAGCTTTCGGCGTCGGCTCCCCCGGCGGGTCTGCCGCCCCTCACCCGGCCCGATGCCCGAGAGCCAATTCTGCTCAGCCACGACCGGATCGCGGACTACGAGACGTGTCCGCTCAAGTACCACTTCATCAAGGTGCTCGCGGTGAATCCCATCCTCACGCTGGACCATCGCGTGAACTTCGGAAACGCCATCCATCAGGCGGTGGCATTCGCGCTCGATCGGCGCCGGCTGGGGGAGCGCCCCACGTTCGAGCAGCTGCTGGAGGTGTTCCGCTCGAACTGGCGCGAGGAGGGATATCGCTCGGAGGAGCACGCGCGTCGCCGCTTCGAGCAGGGCGTTACGGCGCTGCGCGCATTCCTGTGTAGAGAGGTGGAAGGGCGGGAGCCGCCCACCGACGTGGAGCGGGCGTTCCGCATCAAGCTGGGGGACGTCGTGGTTCAGGGGAGGATGGACCGCGTGGATGAGGGGCCCGGCGGGGTCGTGATCGCGGACTACAAGACGAGCGAGCTGGATCCGGATGGAGAGGCGGGAGAGAAGGCGGACCAGAACGCGCGGGAAAGCCTGCAGCTATCCATCTACGCGCTGGCCCAGAAGGAGCTGACCGGGAGGGCCCCGGATAAGGTCGAGCTGCGCTACGTCCTGAGCGGCGAGGTCGGGACGGCGACCCGATCCGAGGAAAAACTGGAACGGACCCGGGACCGCATTCTCGCGATCGCCGAGTCCATTCGTTCCGGAGACTTCCGCGCCCGGCCCAGCGAGCACAGCTGCTCGATCTGCGCGTGCCGTCCGATTTGCGGCGAGTCGGCCGTCTAACGGGGGAGGCCCGCCAGGGGCGCGCCCGCGCGGAGCCGGCCGGAGGCTAAACCGCCGCGAGCACCCCGTCGAGCACCGAGATGATCTGGTGCTTGGGGACGGCCCCGACGATCTGCTCGACCACCTTGCCGCCTTTGAAGACGTAGAGGCTGGGAATGCTCCGGATCGAGTACTGCGCCGCGATCCGCTGGTTCTGGTCGACGTCCACCTTGGCGACCTTCACCTTGCCCAGGTATTGCTTCGCGACCTCCTCGACCACCGGCGACACGATGCGGCACGGGCCGCACCATTCGGCCCAGAAATCCACCAGCACCGGAACCTGCGACTTGAGCACTTCGGCGTCGAACGTGCTGTCGCTCACCTGGATTACCGCGTCGGCCATGAGTGAAAACTCCTTACACCATGAGTGAACAGCACACATGCTCGAAACGTCGTCTTGCACGAGTCGCTGGAAACTAACGATTTAGACTCCCGGCATCAAGGTTCGATTCGCCCCCGGACGTGCCGGCGTTGACACCCCCGTCGGCGCGGCATAAACTGGCTGGCGCGATGGGCGTTCGCCTGTCCCACTCCACTCCCAGGATACTCCCGGAGCCTCTTTGATCGAAGTTCTGAATCTTCGTAAGACATTCCACGATCGCAAGAAAGGCGACATTCCAGCGGTGCGGGACATATCCTTCACCTGCGGCCCCGGTCGCGTGTTCGGCCTCCTCGGAAGGAACGGCGCCGGGAAGACCACGACGCTCCGGGTGCTCGCCACGATCCTCTCACCGACCTCAGGCACCGCCCGCATCGACGGGATGGACGTGAAGGAGAGGCCCGCGGAGGTCCGGAAGCGGATCGGATACCTCTCGGGCGACACCAAACTCTACGACAGATTGACGGGCCGCGAGCTGCTCACGTATTTCGGCGAGCTGGCCGGGATGACCTCTCCCGCCATCGCCGGGCGCATCGCGGAGCTGCAGGGGTCCTTCGGCCTCGGCGAGTTCCTGGACAAGCGGGTCGGCAAGATGTCCACCGGGATGAAGCAGCGGCTCTCCCTCGCGCGGGTGGTGCTTCACGATCCGCCGGTCCTCATCTTCGACGAGCCGACCTCGGGGCTCGACGTCATGGGCGCGCGCGAGGTGCTCAAGATCGTGCAGGAGCTGAAAGCCAAGGGGCGAACGATCGTATTCTCGACCCACATCATGAGCGACGCGGAAAAGATCTGTGACGAGATCGCGATCATCGAGCGCGGCTCCATCCTGGCTCAGGGCAGCGCGAGCGCGCTGCGGAACGGAAACGAGGGCGGATGGCTGGAGGACCTGTTCGTGAAGACGGTCGAGGCGGTGGCAAGTGACGCATAAGTCCTGGACTGTCTGCCGCAAGGAGCTGCGCGACGCCATGAGGGACGGGCGCACGATCATCGCGGTGTTCGTGGTCCCGTTCGTTCTCTATCCCGGGCTGATGCTCTTCATGGGCTCGATCGAGGCCGCGAACAGGAAGGAGGCGAGCGCGCTCCAGGTCCGCGTGGGAGTCGTGGGTGAGGCGCAGCTCCCGGGCCTGCACGACCGCCTCCATGCGCTGGAGGGGGTCTCGACCGTGCCGCTCGTCTCGGCGCCGGAATCGATGGAGTCGGCGGGTGTGGACGCCGTGCTCGTGGTTCCTCCGTTGGTGAGCCAGTCGATCACGAGCGGCGATTCGGTCAAGGTCGAGCTTCTCTACAAGGACGCCGACCACAAGTCCTCCGCGGCGGACGAGCGCATGCAACCGGTTCTGGACGAGGTGCGCCGGGAGCTGACCGTGATGTGGGCGCAGAGCCGGGGAGCCCGAGCCGACGCGCCGCCCGCGATCTCGGTCGAGCATCGGGACGTCTCCTCGAAGGCCGAGACGGGCCGGTTCATGGCGGCGCTCATCATTCCCTACATCCTCGTCTTCATGGTCGCCGCCGGGTCGATGCACATCGCGATCGACGCGACCACGGGCGAGAAGGAGCGGAGCACGCTGGAAACCCTGCTCGCCACATCCACGTCGCGCGGCGAGCTGGTGATCGGGAAGTGCATGGCCGTGATCACCACCGCGCTCGTCGCGGGGTTCATCGGGATTTTCGGACTCTGGTTCAACTTCACGGTGATCGCGAACCTCATGCCGAGCCTGGCCAGCCAGTCGATCCAGCTCTCGATCCGGCCGGAGCAGGCGCTGTTCATCCTCGTGACCATCCTGCCGACCGCGATCTTCCTCGGCGCGCTCCTGGTCGCCATCGGGTGCTTCGCGCGGAGCATGCGCGAGGGGCAGACCTACGCCACCTACGTCTACATGGCCTCGGTGTTCCTGGGCCTGGGCAGCTTCCGGCAGCTCGGGACGCCGCCGCTCCAACGATTCATGATCCCGATCCTGAATACGGCGCTCCTCCAGCGCGAGATCCTGACCGACACCGTCGTGCCGGCGCACGCCGCGGTCGCGCTGGGCACAAGCGCCGCGATGGCGGCGGTCATGCTCGTCATCGCCACGCGGCTGTTCTCCAACGAGTCCGTTCTGTTCCGAACGTGAAAGGACGCGCATGAAACAAGACATCGACCACCTCATGAAGGAGCGCGGCCTGGCCGCCGCGGTCGTGTTGCAGGGTGAGCACCAGAGCCCGACGTTCCGGTATCTGACGGGTCCACACGCGCACCTAAGGGGCATCATGGTGTGGCGCCCCGGGGCCAAGCCCTACCTCGTGCATCATTCGATGGAACGGGACAGCGCGGCCGCGACCGGGTTCGACCTCGGGGACTACGGCTCGCTGGGCTGGATGAAGCTCCTCGAGGACGAGGGAAGCCAGGTCAAGGCCACGGCGCGCCTCATCCAGACGGTCCTCGACCGGCTGGGCGTCCAGGGCCGCGTCCTCGTGGACGGCATTGCCCAGGTCGGCTGGTACTACCACGTGCTGAACAACCTCCGCGAGATGAACCGGAACATCGAGATCGCGGAGGATGAGGATCCCGGCCTCTTCGAGCTGGCCCGGAGCACCAAGGACCAGGCGGAGGTCTCCACGGTGCGCACCGTCGCTTCCGCCTGTGAGCGCGCGTACGAGCGCGTCCGTGAGGTCATCCGCGGCGCGCGACTCGAGGGCAAGAAGCTGCGGGACTCCGACGGATGGGTCACGATCGGTAGGCTGCGGCGCGAAGTGAGGCGTATCTTCTTCGAGGCGGGCCTGGTGGAGCCTCACGGGAACATCATCGCGATGGGTCGGGACGCGGGCGTTCCCCACAACGAGGGGAACGACGAGGACGTGATCGAAGAAGGCCGCCCGATCGTCATCGACCTCTATCCCGCCCAGGAAAACGGAGGATACTACTTCGACGTGACGCGGACCTATTGCGTGGGGCGCGCCCCGAAGGAGCTCAAGGTGCTTCACGCGCTGGTGCACGATGCCGTGAAGAAGACGTTCGACCGCTTGGCGGTCGGAACTCCGGGCCGCGTCTACCAGGAAGGCGTCTGCGACCTCTTCGAGTCGCACGGACACCGCACGATCCGGCAAGACGAGCGCGTGCAGGAAGGCTACGTTCACGGACTCGGCCACGGCATCGGCCTCGAGGTTCACGAGCGCCCGCGGCTCAGCGCCGTGATGAATCCGGATCTCATCCTTCCGGGATCGCTCTTCACGGTGGAGCCGGGGCTCTATTACCCCTCTCGAGAGATGGGTGTGCGGATCGAGGACGTCATCTACGCTCATCACGATGGGAGCTTCGAAAACCTCACCCATGTCCCCTACGAGCTGGAGATCGCGCCCGCTTAGAGAACGCGCCATCCTCGCAGGCCGCGAGCCACGGACGCGGCGTGGAGAGAGCGGCGATCCCCTGACCGAGCTCCGCCTCCTTGCGGAGACGGCCGGGGCACAGGTGCGCGGCGAGGTTCTGCAGCGCCGCGGGCCGGTCCGGGCGTCCACCTTCCTCAGCAAGGGCAAGATCGACGAGGTGCGCACCCTCTCCGGCGAGGAGAAGGCGACCCTCCTCCTCCTCGACGACGACCTCTCTCCGGCCCAGAGCCGCAATCTCAGCGAGCAGCTCGAGATGAAGGTCGTGGACCGGACCGGCCTCATCCTCGACATTTTCTCGAGACGCGCACGGACCCGCGAGGCGCGCATCCAGGTCGAGCTGGCCCAGCTCCAGTACCTCCTGCCGCGGCTCACGCGCATGTGGGAGCACCTCTCCCGTCTGGGCGGCGGCATCGGGACGCGCGGCCCCGGCGAGACCCAGCTCGAGGTCGACCGGCGGCGCGTCCGCGAGCGGATCGCGAAGTTGAAGCGCGAGCTGGAGCGCGTGGTGAAGGAGCGGCGCGTGCAGCGGCGCGGCCGGCGCGACAGCTACAAGGTGTCTCTCGTCGGGTATACGAACGCGGGGAAATCGACCCTCTTCAACGCCTTGACGAGGGCCAACGTATACGTGGAAGACCAGCCCTTTGCCACGCTCGATCCCACGACACGCGTCTTCTCGGTTACGCGCGACACCAGGGCGCTCCTGACCGACACCGTGGGATTCATCCGGAAGCTCCCGCCCCATCTCGTCGCGTCGTTCCGAGCGACCCTCGAAGAGGTCAGCGAGGCGGATCTCCTGCTCCACGTGGTGGACGCGACCGAGCCGGACATCGAGGCGCATATTCATGCGGTCGAGGCTGTGCTGGAATCGATCGGAGCCCTGGGAAGGCCGCGGCTCTTCGTTTTCAACAAGATGGACGGCGTCCAAGACGAAGTGTCGGTCCTGGGCCTTCGGGCGCGCTATCCGGGCGCTATCTTCGCTTCGGCGCTCACGCGAGAGGGGCTCCCCGAGCTGCGTGAGGCCACGATGCAGCGGCTCCGGGACGGCCAAGGCCCCGAGGGGCCGCGAACGCGAGGCGCCCAGACCGGCGGCGGCGATGGCGATGACGACCACGAGATCGAGGATGACCGCGGCGGCGACAACGACCCCGACGGCGATGCGAAACGGTGACGCATTCATGAACCTCCGCCGCATGCAGGCGGCGATCGCCGAGAGCGGGTTCGACGGGTGGCTCCTCTACGACTTCCACGGCACCAATCCGATCGCCCGCGGGGTCCTCGGCTTCAATGCGCTCGCCAACGCCCCCAAGACGACGAGACGCTGGTTCTACTGGATCCCGGTTTCGGGTGAACCGGTGAAGCTGGTCCATCGCCTCGAGCCGCATGCGCTGGATCACCTGCCCGGTCGCGCCGACGTCTATCTCACGTGGGAGGAGCTGGAGCGAAAGCTCGCCGGGACGGTCGCCGGCGGGATCGGCTCGGGATCAGGAGCGCCCCCTCGGGTCGCGCTGGAGTACTCGGCCCGCGCCCGACTCCCCTACGTCTCGCGGGTGGACGCGGGCACGGTCGAGCTGGTGCGCTCCGCTGGCGTCGAGGTCTTTTCCTCGGCGGACCTGGCTCAGCGATTCGAGGGGACCCTGGATCCCGAATCGCGCCTGGATCACCGCGAGACCGGGGCCGTCCTCCATGAAATCATGGCCGCGGCGTTCCAGCAGGCGCGGAGAGGAGCGCGGGGCCTGAGGCCCACGACCGAGATGGCGCTCCAGCGCTGGATTCTCGAGCGCTTCGACCACGCAGGGCTCCATGCGAGCGACCCGCCCACCGTCGCCGTGAACGAACACTCCGCGGACGCCCACTTCTCCAACACGCAGGCATTGGACCGCCCGATCCGCTCCGGAGATTTCCTGCTTCTGGACGCGTGGGCCAAGGCAAAACGCCCGGGCGCCGTCTACGCGGACTACACGCAGGTGGGATTCTTAGGCTCCGCGGCGCCCGAAGCGCACCGGCAGGCGTTCGACGCGGTGCGGGAGGCGCGCGACCGGGCGATCGCCTTCGTGCGCGACTCGCTCCGTAGCGGCCGAGCGCCGCGCGGTTGCGACGTGGACGATGCCGCGCGGGAGGTCCTCCGCGCGCGTGGGTGGGGCGACCTCTTCATCCACCGGACCGGGCATTCGATCGGAGAGGAAGTGCACGGAAACGGCGTCCATCTCGACAACCTCGAAACCAGGGACGAGCGGTCCCTGCTCGACGGGACGTTGGTGTCGGTCGAGCCAGGCGTCTATTTTCAGAGCTTCGGGATGCGCACCGAGGTCAATCTGCTGGTCAACGGCGGAACGGCGGTGGTCACCACGGAGCCCATCCAGATGGAGATCTATCTTCTTGAGCCGTGACTCCCGCGTTCCGCTTCGCGAAATCGAATTCCACACGTCGCGCGCGAGCGGCCCCGGCGGGCAGAACGTGAACAAGCTCGAGACCAAGGTCGAGGCGCGCTGGAACGTGGACGAGACCGCGTCGCTCACCTCGGAGGAGCGGGAGCGCCTCCGTGAAGCGCTGGGCAGCCGGATCGGTCCAAGCGGCGTTCTTCGCGTCACCAGCCAGCGTCACCGGAGCCAGTCCCGAAACAAGGACGCGGCGCTGGAGCGACTCCAATCGCTGGTCGCCCAGGCGCTCGCGCCGAGGAAGCTCCGGCGACCCACCGCGCCGACCCGGGGCTCCGCGGAAGCGCGCATTGCCGAGAAGAAACGGAAAGGCCGGATCAAACGCTCGAGAGGCGATTCCGGAACCCTGATCGAGGGTTCCGAGGAGTGACGTCGACGACCTCGCAACTATAACAACTCCAGTCAGTTGCCTCTATCCACGAGCGCCTCGACCCTCGCAACTACGTCTCAAGTACCCCTTTCTCAAGGTCGATAGATCTACGTAACGCTTCGGTTCGGATGGCCGGAGCGCGGAGGGCTGTTCCGCTCCGCGCGGGGCGCCTCAATTCGGGGCAAGCCCTTCGCGCGTCTTGGGGGGATCCGCGGTGTCAAGGAAGAGACGGCTCGAGGGCAAATTCAGCCCCGTCGCGATCACCGCGGTCCTCATCCTGATCATTGTCGCCGCGCTCGCCGCTCCGCGGCTGCGCGCGCCGTCGTCCGGATCCGAGTCGGAGTCCGGCGGCTCCGCGCCGCGTGGCGCGATCGAAGCGCCGGCATCGGGCCCGCACGTGTTCCGCTACTTCAGCGAGCAGCCCGGCACGCTGGATCCCGCCCTCGCCTCCGACGCCTATTCCTCGATCGTCATCGCGCAGATCTTCAGCCCCCTCGTGGGCCTCACCTCGGACTTGGAGCCGGTGCCCCAGGTGGCCGAGAGCTGGACCATTTCGCGAGACGGGCTCCTCTACGTCTTCCAGCTCCACCGCGGGGTGCGGTTTCACAATGGACGCGAGGTTCAGGCGAGCGACTTCGTCTACAGCTTGACGCGCCTCTTCAAGGAACCCTTTCGATCGCAAGGCCTCGCGGCCGGATACCTGGACGCCATCGTCGGCGTGCCCGATTTCGTGTCGGGGCGCGCCGGGGGGATCCGGGGGATCCGCGCGCTCGACCGGTACCGTCTGGAGATCAGGCTGAGCCGCCCGTACAGCGCCCTCCTGAGCGCGCTCGCGCTCGACCAGGCGTCCGTGGTGCCGAGGGAGTGCGTCGAGGCGAGAGGGAACCGGCCGTTCGCGCAGTATCCCGTCGGGTGCGGCCCCTTCCAGATGACCTACCGGCGCGACTATGACCGGCTCGTCCTGGCTTCCAATCCGCGCTATTTCCTCGGGAAGCCGGCGATGGACTCGATCGTCTTCTACACGCCGCAGGGCAGCGTGGACGGCGTGGATACGGACGGCGCGCGGGCGCTGCTCCGCGGGGAAGCCGCGATGGCCAACCTGCCGCTCAACCTGCTCGCCATGGTCGAGGGCCGCCCCAACGTCCGCGTCGTGAGATGGCAGGACTTGAGCCTTTCCTTCGTCGGAATGAACGTGAAGAGGCCGCCGTTGGACGACCGGAGGGTTCGTCAGGCCATCGCGTGCGCGATGGGACGCGAGGAGATGCTGCGTCTCTGGCCCGCGGGCAAGGTTCTCTCCCAGGGCATCCTTCCGCCGGGTCTGCCCGGATATTCCCCCGAGCGCCGCACCTACGCGCATGACGCCGATGCCGCCCGCCAGCTCCTCGCCTCGGCGGGATACGGGTCGGGCCATCCCCTTCCCACCATGACCCTGTGGAAAGCCACGACGAACCAGAGTGTGCGCGATGTGGACACGCTCATGGTGAGGACGCTCGCCGAGGCCGGCATTCGTGTCCGGCTCAAGTACGTCTCGTGGGGCCAGCTCGACAGCGTCATCACCGGGCGGCACGCGCAGCTCTTCGGGCTGGCGTGGGTGGCCGATATCCCCGATCCGGACACCTTCCTCCGCTCCCTTTTCTATTCGTCGAGCGGCACGAACTATTTCCGATTTTCCGACCGGGGCGTGGACTCGCTCCTCGACGTGGCGCAGCGCACCGCGAATCCCGAGATGCGCATGAACGCCTACCGGGCCGTCGAGACGCGCGTGGTTCGCGCCGCGCCGCTCGTCCCGCTCTTCCACTCCTCCACGTTCGTCGGACTCAGGGAGGAAGTCTCCGGGCTGGAGGTGAATCCGCTCGGCATCTCGACCCTCGCGATGGAGAAGCTTCGCATTGGAAAACCGGTCCACGGCCGTGAGCCCAGACAAGCGCTCCGTTGATCCGCCGGCCGGACGCCGGTTCGGCCTGCAGGCTCGGATCGTCCTGACGTTCGGACTGATCGTCGTCGGTCTGGTCGGCGTTTCGCTCGTCTATGTGGTCCGCAACCAGAGCGAGTCGCTCCTCGAGCAGACCCGCGAGAAGGGATTCGCGCTCGCCCACAGCATCGCCTGGCTTTCGACGCCCTCGCTCCTGTCCTACAACTACGTCGCCTTGAGCCAGGCGGCGACGCGCTCCCGGGGGGGCGCCGAGGTCGCGTACGTCGTCATATACGACAAGGAAGGACAGATCGCGGCGGACAGCCGTGAACGGAACTCCTTCGGGCACGCGCCGCGGGAGCCAGCCGACATGAAGGCCCTCCAGGCGCGAGAGGACCGATGGATGATCGCGCCTCCCACCCGCCAGGGCGAGGCTTCGGTCATCGAGTTCCTGGTCCCGGTCTATGTCGAGGGCCGCGACGTCAAGTGGGGCACCGTGCGGGTCGGCATCTCGCTCGCCGAGGTGACCGCGGACATCCAGCGGACCACACACCACCTCGTGCTGGCAGGATTGGTCGCGGCGATCCTATGCCTGATCGGCGCGCGCTTCGCCGCGCGCGCGATCACGCGCCCCATCGACCGACTCGTCGTGGCGACGCGCGCGATCGCGCGAGGAGACTACTCGCAACGCCTCCAGCTTCGGAGCGGGGACGAGCTGGAGACCCTCGCGTGGCACTTCGACCACATGGCGGACGAGGTCCAGCAACAGCAGGCGCAGATCCTGGCGAGCCGCGAGGATCTTCGCCGGCTGAACGAGAGCCTCGAGGTGACGGTGGAGTCCCGCACGCACGCCCTGGCCGAATCCGAGGCCAAGTACCGGATCCTGGTCGAGAGCTCTCCCCTGGGCATTCTCATCGTCCAGGGGGGCCACGCGGTGTTCGTGAACAAGGCCCTGGAGCGGATGACCGGAAGGGACGCGGCGGCCCTTCTCGCGGACGGAACGGATCCCTTCTGCGTGTTCGACCCCGAATCGGAGCATCGGATACGGAAGGCCGTCCTGGAGGCGGAGGCCGGCGCCCAGATGGAGGCCCAGATCTGCCAGCCCTCGGGCAAGCAGATCTTCGTCGAGGTGCAGACGGCGCGACTCCTCTTCCAGAACACGCCCGCGACCATGATCCTGGCCTCGGACGTATCCGCTCAGCGCGACCTCCAGGAGCGCCTCATCCGTGGCGAGAAGCTGCGCGCGCTCGGGGAGCTTGCGGCGGGAGTCGCTCACGACTTCAACAACAACCTCGGCATCATCCTGGGCCGCACCCAGCTCTTGCAGATGAAGGTGACGGACCCCGACATGATTTCGGGCCTCGAGGTCATTCGACAGGCCGCGATGGACGGCGGGCAGACGGTGCGCCGGATCCAGCAGTACACGCGCGTCCGCGAGGAGCTGCAGCACGAGGTGCTCCATCTTCCCTCGGTCGCCGCCGAGGTGATCGAGATCACGAGGGGCAAGTGGAAGAACGAAGCGCAGCGCCGGGGGGTGAAGGTGGAGATCCGCATCGAGGCCAGCGACCCGGCCCCGATCCTGGGCACCCGCGCGGAGGTGCGGGAGGCGCTCACGAACCTCATCTTCAACGCGGTCGACGCCCTGCCGATGGGAGGCACGATCATCATTCGCGCCCAGTCCCGCGGCGGGGAGTCAATCCTCGAAGTCGAGGACAACGGCGTGGGAATGGCCGAGAACGTGAAGAGTCGAATGTTCGAGCCGTTCTTCACGACCAAGGGCCTTTCGGGGAACGGTCTCGGGCTCTCGATGGTGTATGGGATCGTGAGCCGCCACCGCGGCTCGATCGAGGTCGAATCCAGGGAGCAGGTCGGAACCGTTGTCCGCATGAAGTTCCCCGCGGTGGATCCCAGCAGCGCGGACTTCTCGCCCCCGGGACGGGTCGCCGCGCCTTTCTCCGCGCGCGTCCTGGTTGTGGACGACGAGATCGACCTGGTCGCCGTCATGCGCGACGCGCTCACGCGCGAAGGCCACACCGTGACCACCGCGACCGGGGGTCAGGAGGGGATCCAGCAGTTCCGGCAGGGGACCTTCGATGCGGTGCTCACGGACTTGGGGATGCCCGACGTGAGCGGCTGGGAAGTGGCGCGGGTCGTTCGCAAGGAGGGAGGGCGGAAGGTCGTCCTGGGGCTCGTCACGGGATGGGGCGCCACGGTGAGCGACGAGGTGATGGACGCCTACGGAATCGATTTCGTGGTCAGCAAGCCCTTCGAGGTGGGAACGCTCGCTTCGAAGGTGAACGAGACCCTCGCCTCGCGGGCGCCTAAGCCTCGGCGATCCGCTTCACCCAGCGGAACTCGCCGGATTTGAGCCGGCGCACCCGGTAGCCCAGCGCTTCCAGGAAGCGTCCGCCGTCATCGTAGCCCGCGGGCACGTCGGCGGCGATGGTCAGCGTCCCCATCTCGTTCGCGAGGAACCCTTCCGCCAGCTCGAGGGCCGCGCGCCCGTAGCCTTTTCCACGCTCTCCTTGCGCCACGACGAGACCGCGGAGCGTCGAGGGCACTTCGTCCGCGCCGGTTTCGAATTCGATCGTGCCGATGAGTGTCTTGGTGTCCGTGCGGCGGATCGCGAGGTAGTAACGGTTGTCCTCCGAAAGCGCCTCCTCGTACATCATCTCCACCGTGGTGGGATCGAAGTCGGCGGTCCCGGTCACCGCCTCGAAGTAATCGGGCGCGTCCAGGTACACCTTCCAGATCGCGGGCAGATGCTCGGGTCCGGGCGACTCCAGATATACGAGCGGTCCGTCGATTCGGGTGTTCGTGCCGGTGCTCATCGCAGCAGGATCGCTTTCTCCACGCGGGTTCGGTTTCCGGACCTGAGCTCGATCAGGTAGACGCCTCCCGGGAGCGCCTTCCCGGCCGCGTTCCGGCCATCCCACCGGAAAGCGTACACCCCGGCCGGGACCGCGCCATCGTGCAACGTGCGGACCAGGACGCCGTCCACGCGGTAGATGCGCAGAGTGAACGGGCCGTCCCGATCCAGGGAGACGGGGAGTGTGGCCTCGGGGTTGAAAGGATTCGGACGCACGGGGCCGAGCGCCAGGGCCCGCGGTGTTCCAGGCGCAGGGCCCGCGGGCAACGAGACCTCGATGGGACCGTCCTCGATCGACGTCGTCCCTGGGCGCGCCGCGGTGACCCAGTAGGAATAGGTCGAGCCCGGCGTGACCGCCGCGTCGTCCCAGGTCCCCGGGCCGAAAGAGCCGACCGGGTTGGCGACCCTCACGCGGGGTCCTCCGCCCTGAGCGCGGTCGATGCCCACCGTCGTGTAGCCGGCTTGGCCCATGTCCCAGGAAAGATGGACGCGGGCATTCGCGGCGTCGTATCCGGCGTTGAACGCGCCGGCCTCCACGTCGGTGGTTGCACACGAGACATCGCCATTGACGGCCACGTCGTCGATCCACCAGCCGACTCCGCCCCCGAGGAGCTGCGAGCGGAAACGGAACCCGATCTGAACGACTCCGGAATAGCCCGTCAGGGGAACCTTGGCCTGGGCGAAGGTGGTCTGGGTTCCGCCCCAGCGGTCGACGAAGGGATAATCGGGCACCGGGTGAAGCAGAGTCCAGGTCGTCCCCTGGTCAGCGCTGATCTCCACGGACAAGCCGTCCTGGCCCGCCGAGCTTCCGTAGCGCTGCCAGAACGTGAGCGTGTCCGCG
Organism: Candidatus Eiseniibacteriota bacterium; assembly: GCA_041484545.1. GTDB lineage: Bacteria > Eisenbacteria > RBG-16-71-46 > SZUA-252 > SZUA-252 > WS-7. The sequence continues at coordinate 19,535 of JBGPHU010000019.1, forward strand.
GCTCCGGTGAGCCGTAGGGGCTGGCTGACGAGCCGCGCGTCCTCATTGGGGGCATAGCTCCCGACCCCACCCACGGGCCCCAGCTTCCAGGCCCAGACGCCGCTCGGCGTGTGGTTGATCCCCGACTCGCGATGCCACTCGTTGATATTCAGGCACGCCGCGGCGCCCGCCACCCGAGACCAGGGCTGCGACGTGCCCTCGAAGTCGTCGCAGATCCCGGTCTTGACCCCGAGAAGGATCTGCAGGGTGTCCGAGAGCGCGAGCCCCGAAGTCGAGAAGAGGTCGTAGCGGTACGAGGCGCCGATCGGATCCGGCGACAGGTTGATCGTGACGTCCACCGTGGATCCGGAATCGGATCCGGCGGCAGCGATCGTGCCGTAGGCGATCGAGTCCCCCGCGGTGATCGTCGCGTACGAATCGAGCGACGTGAGCTTCGCGTAGAGCGAGGGCGTCGGGGAGCCGTTCACGTTCGAGAGCGGGATCCTGAGCCGAACCGATTCCCCCGGCTCGGCCTCCCCGTTTCCATTGTTCGTCGTTCCCATCCGGGGCGAATCGTCCACCTGGATCGCCTGCCGCTGCACCGAGGCGGCGTGCACGCGGAAATCCGCCGTGATCACCCCCGCGTTCTCCGCGATGTTGAAGATGCCGACCTGGGTGAGGTCGCCGCAGTTCGACAGCGACGCCGGACAGGAAGCGGAGCCGAAGTCGTGCTCGGAGAGCGCCCCAGGCCACGGATCGTAGCGGTCGCCGCGGTTGCCGGTGACGCTCGCCGAGGTTCCACAGTCCGATTGCGATACGGTCGCGTTGCGGGTCACATCCAGATTCTGAACTCCGGCAGGCCCCGTTACCGACTCGGCGCCGCCAGCCTCCACGACATCCACCAGCTTGCGCGAGACGACATTGTTCGCGGGCGCGGACTCGTCGACGTGGTAGATCAGGAGCCCATGCGCCTGGACCCCATCGATTTCGACCGACCGGCGGACGAGGCCCCGGTCGAATCCGACCGGCTGCCGATTCTCGACCAGGAAGTATTCTCCGACGTTGTCGCCGTTGGTCCAGAGACGGTACGTCGATCCCCCGGACTCCACCGGCTGGACCGTGACGCCGAGCTGGTCGACCGAGATGTTGGTGGGAACGACCCATCCCAGGGTCTGCTTCGACCAGGCTGACATGTGCGCCGGGCACGTCCCGAGCGTTTCGCCCGGGGCGTGGTTGAAGTTCCCGGACCCCATGAGGTCCCACTCGCCGATGCCTTCGCTCCCGTCCGGCGAACCGCTGGTGTCGTAGAGGTCCGGAAGCCCCAGCACGTGGCCGAATTCGTGGCAGAAGGTGCCGATCGACATGATGAGATTCGGCGACGTATGGGGCACCAGCCCCTCCCATTTCTCGGCCTCGGTCGTGTAGGCGTTCACCTTGATGGCGCCGCCCGCGCCGATGTCGCCGCTTACATAGATCGAGGGGAGCGTCCACTTGTGCGAATGGATGTCGTCTGCCGACGCGGTCTCCTCACCCCCCGGGCCGGCGTGGACCACGAAGAGGCCGTCCACGAAGCCGTCATCGTCGCCCGAATCGGGGATCTGATCCGGGCCGTCGTCGTCGAAGAGCCGGAAATCGTACTCCGAGTCCGCCATCGCCACGGCGTCGCGCGCCATCTGCTGCGCGTTGCGCGGCGGGTCCCCGAAGCCCGACTGGGCGTCAACGTAATAGCCGTACGGGTGAGGGGCCATGTACCAGCGCGTCACGACGCCGTCGATGTCGAACTGGTCCCTGGACACCTCACGGTAGTAATCGCGAAAGCTTCCGTGGGGCGGCTGCGTGCCGACGCTGAACAGGAGGGAATCGAACGCGGCCGAGGGGTGCGCAAGCGTGTCGGCCAGGACGCCGGGATCGCCCGGGATCGCCGGATCCGGAGGGAACTGGAGCAGGATGACGAGCGCCCTGTAGTGGCGCGCGGAGACCGACCGGAGGCGCTCGGCCCGGTCCACGCCGGCGGGCTTTCGGGCCAGGCGCTCGAGGGCGGCGGCGGCCCTGTGGGTGCCGCGTAACCCTCGGATCTCGGTGAAGATGGGGGCTACGGCAAATGCCGGGGGCGCCAGGCAGAAAAGGAGCAACGCCCCGACGATGCACCTGCATAGCCGCACGAACGCTTCCCCCCTTCAGATGGCGAGTCGCGCGGCAGGTCGGTCAGGCTTTGGCGGGGGAAGAACCGATGCGATCGAAGCCGGCGCGCTCCTGCTTCCCCCATCCGCCGCGCCCTAGAATGATATCGAGCATGGCCCCGAGACGGAAGAGAAGAGTCAGGAGGCGATAGGAGAAGCCCTCCAGCACTCCGACGCCGATCATGAGGGCGAAATCGCCCCAGCTCCGGTACAGGCCGAAGGAAAGCTCCTCGAGGAAGACCGCCGAGATGGAGAGAAACGCTCCCGACGTGATCGCGAGGAAGAGAAAGGCCCAGAAATACAGCGGAGAGAGAAATCCGAGGAAATAGGCGATCGGGATCAGGATGTAGCCCAGGAGCTCCACCAGAGGCCCCATAACCTCGAAGAGGAGATAGTAGGGAAGACCCACCCAGCGGAGCGATCCGGAATTCCTGGCCCAGCCCAGCGAGCGATGGATCCAGAGGCAGTGGATGAGGCCGCGGTGCCAGCGGCCGCGCTGCCGCGCGAGGGCGCCGATCTTCTGGGGCACCTCGGTCCAGCAAATCGGATCCGGGAGGAATTGCACCAGATAAGGGCGCTTCTGCTCGCGCATGTATCGGTGGAGGCGCAGCACCAGCTCCATATCCTCGGTGATGACGTCCGAGCGATACCCGCCCACCTCGATCACGACGTCCTTGCGGAACAGGCTGAACACGCCCGAGAGAATGAGCAGGTTGTTCATGGCCGAAAGGCCGAGCCGGCTGGCCACGAACGCGCGCAGGTACTCGATCACCTGGAATGCGGCGAGGATGTTCTGCGGCAGCCTCGGCTCCACGACCCGTCCGCGCTCCACGCGGCACCCGTTCGCCACCCGCACCTGCCCGCCGACCGCGATGACCCGCTCCGGATCCTCGAGGAACGGACGCACGACCCGCAGGAGCGCGTTTTCCTGGAAGAGCGAATCCGCGTCGATGGTGCAGACGAGCGGATAGCGCGAGAGATTGATCCCCGCGTTCAGGGCCGCGCTCTTTCCGGCGTGCGTCTTGTCGATGACGATGAGATTCGGATGGGTGGGCGAGCGGTAGATGCCCCGGATCGGCCCCTCGATCGGGAGGCTCTTCCGGTACACCGTGTCCCGCAGCGTGAGGTTGAACTCGCGTCTCAGGAGGTTCAGCGTCTCGTCCGTGGAGCCGTCGTTGATGACGATGACCTCGTGCTGGGGGTAGTCCAGCCCGAGCACCGAGCGCACCGCCGTGACCACGTTCCGCTCCTCGTTGTAGGAGGGGACCAGGACGCTGATCGGGAACGTGAAGTGCGACTTGGCAACCGCCTCGTAGTCCGCGTAGAAGTTCTGCGCGAGGCGCCGGCGCATGTCGAAGAAGGAGAGGATCAAGAGCCCGAAGAGCACGAGCTGAAGCGCGCTGAAGTAGATCAGAATCAGGAAGCTGATCACATTGACCGTGGGCATGAGCCAGCCGGGTGCCGTGAGCGGGTGCATCCTAGGATTTCCCTCCTTCGCTCACCACGGACTCCGGGAGCGGCATTCCGAGCGTCATGAGCGCCTCGACCGCGCAGTCGCGCGCGAAGCGGTCCCCACCGTCGAGCGTGCGCAGGAGCGCGGGCTTGGAGGGCTCCCCGATCCGGACCAGGGCGTCCAGAGCGTTCTTCCGGACCCACCAGGAGCGGTCTTGCAGCGCCTCGGCGATCCCCGCAACGGCGTTGGCATCCCCGATCCGCCCGAGCGCCTCGGCCGCGTGCGCGCGCACGTACCAGGTCGGATCGCGGAGCAGAGGCAGGACCAGGCTCGCGCTGGCGCGGTCGGCGATCATCCCCAGCGCCCAGACGGACGAGGAGCGCACGTCGGCTTCGCTGTCGGTGAGCGCGTCCCCGAGCGACCGCGTGGCCCTCGCGTCCCGGATCTCGCCCAGGATGCGCGCGGCCCAGAAGCGCGCCTTGGGCGTGCCTTCGCGGAGCGACCGGATCAGAAGCGGAGCCGTGCGAGGGCCCATCTCGATGCAGATCGCCGCGATGCGCGCGGAGACCGCCTGGTCGTGCTTCCCCAGGAGCTCCACCAGCGCCTCTTCGGCCGCCTGCAGCTTCATCCGTCCCAGGGATCGCGCCGCCACGTTCCGGACGTCGGGATCCTTGTCCTCGAGGGCGTTCAGGAGCGTCTGCACCGAGCTCGGCACCTTGAGCTCGCCCAGGATGCGGAGCGCATGGGCGCGATTCCACTTCATCGGGCTCCGGGCGCGGCGCAGGTAGCGCGCGATCACGCCGTTCTCCTCGAGCGCGCGGATCACGTCGAGGCGGATGGCCAGCTCGAGCTGGCTCACCTCCTGGGCGGCCAGCTCGGACCAGCGGCCCGAAAGCGCGCGCACGATCCGGTCCA
>JBGPHU010000020.1:0-23937 GCA_041484545.1 Candidatus Eiseniibacteriota bacterium
AGCTTCGCCCTGCGGACCTTTCCCTTGCGGGCCAGGTCGATCTTCGCCACCGCCGGGGAGTGGAGCGGAAACGTCCGCTCGACGCCCACGCCGCCCGACACCTTCCGAACCGTGAAGCTCTGACGGATGCCGCTTCCACGGATGTTGGTCACCACGCCCTGGAAAATCTGAGAGCGTTCCTTCTCTCCCTCGATCACCCTCACGTGGACCTTGATCGTGTCCCCTGGACCGAACTCCATCTTCCGGTCCGTCTTGAACCGGTTCTCGAACCGCTCGACCGTGCTCATCGTCCCTCCTCCTTCTTTATTTCATCCAGCAGCTTTTGGTCTTCCTTGCAGAGCGTACGACCGAGGAGCAGGTCGGGACGTCTGCGCCACGTGCGGCGCAATGCTTCGCGGCGCCTCCACACGCGGATCCGCTCGTGATCGCCACTCAGGAGGACGTCGGGGACGCACTGTCCCGCGACCTCTTCCGGGCGAGTGTACACGGGCGCGTCCAGGAGTGGCTCCGAAAAGGAGTCCGCCTCCGCCGACTCCGCGTCCCCCAGCACGCCGGGGATCAGCCGCGCCAGCGCGTCCAGGATCACCATCGCCGCGGGCTCCCCTCCCGACAGCACATAATCGCCGATCGATATCTCCTCGGCGCCCAGGAGCGGGATCACCCGCTCGTCGATCCCCTTGTAACGCCCGCAGAGCACCACGATCTCGCGCTCCAGGGCCAGTTCCCGCGCCCAGGCCTGCGTGAATGGCTTTCCCTGCGGCGAGGTGACGAGCACCCGCGGACTCTCGCCCGCGGCGGCGGCCCCGCCCGCCTCGGCGTCCCGGCGGACACTCTCGTTCGCGCGCAGGATCGGCTGGGCCTTCATCACCATACCCGCGCCGCCCCCGTAGGGGTAGTCGTCCGTGGTGCCGTACCGGTCGTCCGTGAAATCCCGGATCGCCACCACCGAGACCTCGAGGAGCCCCTTCTGGCGCGCGATCCGGATCATGCCCTCGTCCGTCGCGCCCCGGAAGAATCCGGGGTTCAGAGTCAGGATCCAGAAGCGCATGGTCGGCGCCCCGGGCTACTCGTTCAGTCCGGGCGGAATCTCCACCGTGATCTCGCGGCGCTCCGCGTCGATCGCGAGGACCACGTTCGCGAGATACGGGAGCAGAATCTCGCCCCGCTCGCCCCGGACCACGATCACGTCGTTGCTGCCGGTCGCGAACACGTCCGCAACAGTGCCCAGGTGCGACCCATCGCGCGTACGGACGCGAAGCCCCACCAGCTCGAAGCGGTAGTGCGCGCCTTCGGGCGGCGGAGCCACGTCGCGCCGGGCGACCGTGAGGTCGGCGCCCCGGAGCGCCTCCGCCTGGGTCCGAGATCCCACCCCGGCGAACCGGACCAGGAGCCGCTCGCCGAAAGGACGCGCGGTCTCCACGACCACCTCGCGGGCGATTCCACCGGGCATCCGCGCCGTCACGGCGCGTCCGGGCTGGAAGCGCTCGGGCGCCTCGCTCCAGACGTCCACGACAACTTCGCCGGCGAGCCCGTGGGCCCGCGCGATCGAGCCCACCAGAATGGGTTCGTCCGGATCGTCAGTCGGCAATCTCGAGCACGGCCCGGCGGTCCCCTGCGGCAGCGGCCGCGGACAGAAGCGTGCGCAGCGCGTGCGCGGTTTTCCCCTCCCGGCCGATCACTTTCCCCAAGTCCGTGGGCCCGACGCGCAGCGTGTAGACGGCCGTCTGCCCGGTGACCCGTTCGTCCACGTGGACCAACTCCGGCTGGTCCACCAGATTCCGAGCGCAGAATTCGACGAAGGATTTCAGCGATGCCGGAGTGCTCATTTCTTGGACTTCTTCGCCTTCTTGGTCCTACCGGGCTTCGCCACGCCGCTCGCCTTCCGGGCCTTGGCCTTCGCCTTGGTCTTCGCCTTCTTCTGGCTGGCCTTCGTGGTGGTCCTCGGCTTGCGCGCCGCCGTGGGCACCTTGGCCTTGGCCTTGGCTTTGGCCTTGGCTTTGGCCTTCTTCGCCTTGGGGGCCTTCGCCGCGGCGCCGGCCGCGTGGATTTCCGTCTCGACCGGCGTGACCGGAGGCAGCGGCGCGGGACGCAGCGCCGACGGCGCGTGCTTCGCCATCATGACCTCCACCGACTCCGACGGCTTAGCGCCCTTCCGAATCCACTGCTCGAACTTGCCGGCGTCGATCTGGAACTTCGCCGGATCGGTCAGCGGATCGTAGTACCCCAGCTGCTCGATGTAGCGGCCGTCGCGCGCAAATCTGGAATCGGCGACGACGACGCGGTAGAAGGGACGCTTCTTCGCGCCCGCCCGCTTCATTCGAATGACGACAGACATACCCGTGCTCCTCCGTGGGTGGTGCGTCGGCCGATCGCGCGCTTACGGCATTCCCGTCGGGAGCCGCCCGCGCTTTCCGCCGAACCGCTTCAACATCTCTCTCGCTTGCTCGAACTGCCGGAGCATCCGATTCACATCCTGCACCGTGGTGCCGCTGCCGCGCGCGATCCGCTTGCGGCGGCTGCCGTCGATGATCTGCGGCCGGTTCCGCTCCCCACGCGTCATCGACTGGATGATCGCCTCGGTCCTGCGAAGCTCCTGCTCGTTGAGCGCCGCCCCCGCCGGGAGCTTGACGCCGGGGAGCATCTTCAGAAGCTCGTCCAGCGGACCGAGCTTCTTCATTTCCTGGAGCTGCCCCAGGAAGTCCTCGAGCGTGAAGCGGTCCTTCCGGAGCTTCTTCTCCAGCGCCTCGGCCTTCGTGTGATCCAGGCGCTCCTGGGCGCGCTCGACCAGCGTCAGCACGTCGCCCATGCCCAGGATGCGCGACGCGAGCCGGTCGGCGTGAAAGGCCTCCAGGGCGTCCACCTTCTCGCCCGTGCCCAGGTACCGGATCGGCGCCCCTGCGACGGCCCGGAGCGACAGCGCCGCGCCTCCGCGCGCGTCCCCGTCCATCTTGGTCAGGAAGAACCCGGTTACGCGCAGCCGCTTCGTGAACGCTTCCGCGATCTGCACGGCGTCCTGGCCCGTCATCCCGTCGAGCACGAGCAGTGTCTCGCTCGGCTCGAGCGCCGCGTGGACGCGGGCCACCTCCTGCATCAACACTTCGTCCACGTGGAGCCTGCCCGCGGTATCCGCGATCAGGAGATCGAAACCTTCCCGATCGGCGCGCGCGCGGGCCTTCGCCGCCAGCGCCACCGGGTCCTTCTCGGCACGGTCCAGATGCACCGGCGCGTCGATCGCCTTGCCCAGTACCTCGAGCTGATCGATCGCCGCGGGGCGGCGCAGGTCGAGTGCGGCCAGGAGGACGCGCTTGCCGCGGCCCTTCCAGAACCGCGCCAGCTTCGCGGCGCTCGTGGTCTTTCCGGAGCCCTGGAGCCCCGCCATGAGCACCGTGGCCGCGCGATTGGAGGGAAACTGCATACCCCCGGCGGCCCCTCCGCCCAGCATCGAGACCAGCTCGTCGAACACGATCTTGACGACCTGCTGACCGGGCGCCACGCTCTGGAGCAACTCGGCTCCAACCGCTCGCGCTTCCACGCGTTTACAGAAGTCGCGCGCCACCGCGAGGTTCACGTCCGCCTCGAGGAGCACCCGCCGGATCTCCCGGACGGCGTCCCGGACTTCCGGCTCGCTCAACTTGCCGCGGCTGGTCAGCTTCCGGAATACTCCGGCCAGTTTTGTGGTCAGCTCGTCGAACACGCCGGAGATGCTTCCCTTCTATTGAAACGCTCCCAGTCGAGACAAACATCGAAAGTTACCACGTCCGGGGTCCGCCGGCAACCCGGAACCGTCGAGCGTCCCGGAGCCGGAATTCGTGCTTTTCCCGCGCCGGTAGGCCACAAAGATATTGACAGCCCCGGAGCCATGTACAAATATTCTGACGGAGCGGAGTTCCCTGCCCCCTCGTGCCCAATCCGCATCTAAGGCCTAGTCCATCCAGCGGGTCGTTTCTTGCGAGGTCTTATCGTGCGCATCACGTGGATGCGCGGGGAACTTCCTCCCATTGTTTCAGGTTGGAGAGTCTGACCCAAGCGGCGCCATGAACCGTCCCCCAGCTCTCTCCGCGGCCGCCTCCACATAAGCGGTCCCATTCCCGCTTCCATTTCTCGCAGCCGGATCGGAGCGCGTGTGCCCCTGCGTGTTCTGGCGTTTCTTTGCGCCGCCGCCCTTGCCGGCTGCTCGGCCGAGAACGTCGATTCTCCGCTCAAGTTCTTCCCCGGATCCGAGAGGACGGCGTGGTCCGATTGCGGAAAATCCGGCGCGGTCGGAAACGAGATCCAGGTCTGCGCGGGGCTCGTCAACCAGAACGGCACGACGCCGGTCGCCTATTCGATCTCGTTCTTCCTGCCCAGCCCGGCCGACGTCCGGATCATGGTATTCGATGCGCACGGCGCCCTGATCAAGGTGCTCCTGAACGACACCGAGCCCGCGACGATCGGACAGTTCCGGACGCCGCCGGTCGACTGGGATCTGACCGACGCCCAGGGGGCGCGCGTGCCGGGCGGGGATTACCGCGTCTACATGAAGGCGGGCGAGACCTTCCTCTCCTCGAGCGACGTGACGCTGCCGTGAAGGAAACCGCCGTGCCGATCATCGTCGTCCTCATTCTCGCGTGCTGCGCCCCCGCCAAAGCCCGCGCGCAGCAGGATTCGAGCGCCACGCCGCGCGTCACCTCGACCCTCCGGCGCACCGGCGAGGAGCGGGACCGCTTCGAGCTGGGCGGAGGCGTGGTGCGCGGGTTCTTCGACGCCGTGGGGAGCTTCGGCTACCGGAGATTCCTGGGCCAGGGTCCTGTGTTCGAGCAGAGCCTCATGGCCGAGCTGAGCGGGACCGCGAAGAATCAGCTCACCGAGGGCGCCTTCGCCGTCTACATCCTCATGCGCCCGTCATTCAGCTACCGTGAGTCATGGCGGCTGCGGCCGCTCGTGGAGTTCGGGCCCAGTGTCCACACCGTCGTGCAGGTCGCCTCGCTCCAAGACTTGAATCGCACGCGGTACAAGGCGCAGGTGTACTTCAAGACCCACGCGTACGCCGGATTCGAGGCGCTTCTCAGCAGGCGCGTGGGGTTCCTCGCGCGCGGCCGGATGTCGATCCCCAGCCATCGTCCCCTCGACTACGCGCAGGCCGCGATCTTCCTGAGATAGCGGCCGGTCAGCGAGGAGTCGTTCCGCGCCAGCTCCTCGGGCGTTCCCTCCGCCATGAGATAGCCGCCGGCCGAACCCCCGTCGGGGCCCAGCTCGATCACGTAGTCGCACGCCGCGAGCAGGTCCAGGTTGTGCTCCACGAGAACGACGGTCGAGCCACGCCGCTTCAGCTCCCGGAGCACGCGGAGAAGCACCAGGACGTCCTTGCGGTGGAGCCCGACCGTGGGCTCGTCAAGAAGAAAGAGCGTGGCGGCTTGGGTCCGGTCGGATAGCTCGCGCGCGAGCTTGAGGCGCTGGATCTCGCCCCCGCTCAATGTCGAGAGCGGCTGCCCCAGTTTCAGGTATCCGAGGCCCACCCGCTCCAGAACCCAGAGCGGCTCCTGGATCTCGGCCTCCCCCTGGAAGAGCGCGAGCGTTTCCTCGACCGTCTTGTCGAGGAGCCGGTCCAGGGAGAGCCCGTGGACCTTGATCTCGAGGACCTCCGGACGGTACCGCTTCCCTCCGCACGACTCGCACGGGACCCAGAGATCGGCCAGGAAGTACATCTCCACCCGGTCCACGCCTGCGCCCTCGCAGCGCTCGCAGCGGCCGCCCTTCACGTTGAACGAGAACGTCCCCGGCGTGTATCCGCGCTGCCGGGCCAGGGGCGTGCGGGCGTAGCGCTCGCGGATCCTGTCGAACGCCTTCACGTAGGTCACCGGGTTCGATCGGAAGGAGCGCATGACCGGCGTCTGGTCCACCAGGGAGACGCGATCGAAGAGGTTGAGACCCGAGATGGAGCGATGCGCTCCCGGCTCGGGGGCGTCCTGGCCGAAGACGCGCGCGGCCGCCCGCCAGAGGATGTCCTCGACGAGGGTCGACTTTCCGGACCCGGAGACGCCGCACACGCCCACGATCGCGCCCGCCGGGATCCTCACGTCGATCCCCTTCAAGTTGTGCTCGCTCGCCCCTGAGATCTCGATCCAGTCCGCCTTTTTCCCGCGGCCGTAGGACGCGGCCCCGTGATCCGCGACCGCATCGGCCCATTCGGCCGAGGCCAGGTCGCGCCCGGGCCACCGCTCGCGAGGCCCCTGGTAGAGCACGCGTCCCCCGCGCTCGCCCGCTCCCGGCCCCATCTCGATCACCCAGTCCGCGGACTGGATCACGTCGGGGTCGTGCTCCACGATGAGGAGGGTGTTCTTCCGCGCCTGGAGCCGGCGCAGGACCCGGATCAGCCGCTCGGTGTCGCGCGGATGGAGGCCCACGGTCGGCTCGTCGAGAACGTAGAGCGCGTGGCTCAGGCTTCCGCCGAGCGCGTTGGCCAGCTCGATCCGCTGCGCCTCCCCGCCCGAGAGCGTCTTGGAGGGGCGGTCCATCGTGAGGTAATCGAGCCCCGTTTCACCCAGGTATTCCAGGCGCCCGCGCAGCTCCGCCAGGATGGTGGCGGCGATCGTCTCGCGAGTCGGGTCCAGCCTGAGCGCCGAGAGAAACCCGCGCAGCTCCCCGACGGTCATCCCGAGAAGATCCGCGATGTTCTTGGCGCCGACGTAGACCTCCAGCGCCTCCGGCTTGAGGCGGTTCCCGCCGCACCGCTCGCACAGGACGGGTTCCTGGTAGCGCTTCACGAGGAACCGCGCGCTCGACTTGTAGGATTTCTCGCGAAGACGTTCCAGGAACGGGAGGACGCCCCGGAACCCGGGCGCTCCCTCTAGCAGGATCTTCTGGTGCTCCTTGGAGAGCGATCGAAAGGGCTTCTCCATCGGGATCCCGAACCGCTCGGAGGCGGCCTTCAGCTTCGGCATGAAGTGAGCGCGCCAGGAATTGGCCCAGGGATCGAGCGCCCCTTCGAGGAGGGTCTTCCCCGGGTCCGGCACGATGCGGCGAAGCGTGAAGGTCAGGATGTTGCCGAAGCCGCGGCACTCGGGGCAAGCGCCGTAGGGGCTGTTGAAGGAGAAGAGCTGGGGCAACGGCTCCGGGAATTCGCGGCCGCAGCGCTCGCACGTCCGGCCGTCGTGGTAGCACAGCGTCTCGCCGTCCGCCTGCTCCACGAAGAGACGGCCGTGGCCTTCCCGCCACGCGATCTCGAGACTCTCGCGGAGCCGCATCCGGTTCGAAGGCTGTGGCGCGATTCGGTCCACGTAGACCTGGATGGGCGCCTTCGTGCGCTTCGGCATCGGCTCATCCAGGCGGTCCCACGCGCCGGCGCTCCCCGCCGGCCGCGCCCGGACGAAACCTCGCGCGAGGGCTCGGGCCCAGAGGTCCTTGGGCTTCTCGCCCGGATGCGCCGGCAGGTCGAACCGGATCGTCACCTCAGTCGGGCCGCGACCCAGGATCGCCTCGAGCACGGAGTCCACGCTGTGCCTCGGGACTTTGGTGCCGCACCGGCCGCAGATCGTCTCCCCCACCCGGGCGAGCAAGAGCCTCAGGTGGTCGGCCACCTCGGTGGCGGTGCCGACGGTCGAGCGGCCGGTCTGCGCCGCCGCGCCCTGCCGGATGGCGAGGGCCGGGGCCAGGCCGTCGATCCGGTCGTAATCGGGCCGCGGCAACCGTTCCAAGAATTGCTTCGCGTAGGTGGAGACGCACTCCACGTAGCGGCGCTGGCCTTCGGCATAGATGGTGTCGAACGCGAGGGAGGACTTCCCCGAGCCGCTGACGCCGGTGACGACCGTGAAGGCCGCGCGGGGGAATTCGACGTCGATGTTCTTGAGATTGTTCTGGCGGGCGCCGTGCAGCCGGACGAACCCCGCCTCTTCCTTCTCGGGAGCGGGCACCACTCGATCTTCGCAGCGCCCCGCGCTTCTGTCAAACCGGTCAAAGACACGAAGGGCCGCCCGGGAGAACCCGGACGGCCCTGAGGACGTGCCCAATCCAGAGCTTCTTACTTCTTCTTGGCGGCCTTCTTCTTTCCTGCCTTCTTCTTCGCCGGCATTGAGAATCACCTCCCCCCAGTTTGGAATTGTTTCCGGTTCACCCGGCCAGCTTGCCTTCTCCATTCCCGATCAAGCCGTGGATCTGTTCCAGCAGAGCCGTCAGGTCGAACGGTTTTCTCAAGTACAACTCCACCTTGAGCCGCTTCGCTTCCGCCTTCACGTCCGGGGTCTCGTAGGCGGTCATCAGAATCACTTTCGATCGGATCGCCCGTTCCCGAACCCGCTTCACCACCTCCATGCCGCTTTCGTTCGGGAGGCGATTGTCGAGAAGGATCAGGTCGAAGGGCGGCTCCCCGAACACATGCCTTTCCGCTTGCTCCGCCGATCCGGCGACCGTGATCCGATACCCAGCCTCCTTCAGTGCGTTGGAGAGTGTGCGTACCAGCAGCTTCTCGTCGTCCACGATGAGGACGGACTTCGCCAATCAACACCTCCCCTGATGCACCGATGCGGTCCCATCGATTAAATATAGAAAGCAGGAAGCGGGCCAAGATGCGCGCAACGCGTGCGGGAGGACGAAGCCTCATCGCATCGCGTGCGTGCGCGAACGTTTAGAAATGTTTCTTCGAGGAGAATCGATGGGGAAGGGGTTCGGATCCCGATTCAACGAGGTGTCATGGGAATAGACAGCGATTCGATCGCCTCGATCGACGCGCGAATCGATTCTCTCTCGTGAACGGAGTGCAATAACGATGCGATGTGTAGAAAGACGACATCCCAAGAAACGCGACAGGTGCGAAGGGTGTCTGCCGAGGATTGTGCTAACGAAGCAGTCGCGTGCGGATCGAATCGTCCTGCGCGAGCGTTCCACGCGACGCGGCGATCCGTTTGATACGCTCGATCAAGCTCTGCCGCGAGATTCCGAGGATGCGCGACGCGCGCGATCGATTCCCTTCGGTGAAGTCCAGCACCTTGAGGATGTGCTCCTGCTCCACCTCGGAGAGCGTGGGCATCTCGCCTTCTCCCTCTCCGCGCGCGCTGAGCGCGTCGCGCAGGACGCGGGGAACCGATTCCACCTCGGCCACCATCTCCGCCGGGAGGTGATCCTCGCGCAGGGTCTCGTCGTCCTCGAGAAGAACGATCCGCTCGATCAGGTTCCGCAGCTCCCGCACGTTCCCCGGCCAGCGATATCCGCGGAGGATCTCCTCGACCTCGGGAGCGATGGACGTGAACCGTTTCCGGAACTTCTCGTTGTAGTAGTCGAGGAAGTGACGGGTCAGGAGGTGCACGTCCTCCGCCCTCTCACGAAGGGGCGGGAGGATGATGGAGACGACCTTGAGCCGGTAGTAGAGATCCTGTCGGAAGCGGCCTTCCTTCACCGTCCCGTCCAGATCTCGGTTGGTGGCGGCGACGATCCGGATGTCCACGCTCAGATCGGCGGCGCCGCCGACGCGCTTGAAGGTGCGGTCCTCGATGAATCGGAGGAACTTGGCCTGGGTCGCCGCGGGCAGGTCCGCGATCTCGTCCAGGAACAAGGTGCCCTGGTCGGCCAGCTCCACGAGGCCGCGCTTGGGCTCGCGGGCGTCGGTGAAAGCGCCGCGCTCATGGCCGAAGAGCTCGTTCTCGAGGAGCTGCTCCTGGAACGAGGAGCAGTTCAGCGCCAGGAAGGGAGACTCCCGCCGGGCGCTCTCGAAGTGGATCGCGCGGGCGACCAGGTCCTTACCGGTTCCGCTTTCCCCTTCGATGAGGACGGTCGTGGCCTCGCTCTTCGAAACCTTGGAGACCAGATCCCAGATCTTCCGCATCGCGGGCGCCTCGCCCACGATCTTGGTCTTGAGGAAGGACTCCAGCTCCCCGCGCCGGAAGGCGTCGAGCTGATTCTCGCGGACGATCCCGGCCTTGAGGCGCTCGATCGCGAGCACCATCTCGTGCATTTCATAGGGCTTCTTGATGAAGTCGGTCGCGCCCTGCCGCATGGCCTGGACGGCGGTGGGAAGGTCCCCGAAGGCGGTGATCACGACGACCTTGAGCGACGGCTCGATGCTCTTGAGCCGCGGCAGGAGGTCCAGCCCGCTACCGTCGGGAAGCCGGAGGTCCAGGATCAAGACTTGTGGCGGATCGTTGCGGACGGACTCCAACACCTCGGCGGCGGAGCCCACGGCGTCCACGTCGTAGCCCTCGGCGCTCAGGAGCTTCACGAGCGACTTGCGAATCAACTCCTCGTCGTCGGCGATCCGGATTCGAAGCTTCATGGCGTCACTCCTTGGCCTCTTCCACGTCGGCCGCCACGATCGCGGGCAGGCTGAACTTGAAGACCGCTCCCCCCTGCGCGCTGTTCCGAGCCGTCAGGTTCCCGCCGTGCTCGCGCGCGATCTGGAGGGAGATCGAAAGCCCGAGGCCGGTCCCCATGGATCGGGTCGTGAAGAAGGGATCGAAAATCTTCTCCTTCACCTCCTCGGGAATTCCGGAGCCGCTGTCGGCCACCACCACGTCCACGTAGGACTTCTTGGAGCGCGTCCGCCTGAGGCCGGTCCCTACTTTCAGGAGCCCCCCTTCGGGCATCGCCTGCAGCGCGTTGATGCCGAGATTGAGAAAGACCTGCTGGGCCATGTCGGGGTCGATGAGGACGTGTGGAAGCTCCTCGTCGAAATCCCGGGCGACCTCAACCGAGGCCTCGCGGCAGCGCGCGGCGAGATTGTCGAGGACCTTGTCCAGGACTTCCCGGACGTCGGTGGGAACGGGCCGCGGGGCCTGCGGCCGGGCGAAGAGCAGGAGGTCGGTGATGATCTGCTCGATCCGGTCCAGCTCCTTGAGAACGTCGTTCAGGTCGTCGCGCCGGGAGTCCCCCGCGCGGAGCTTCGAGGTGACGAACTGGACGGTGGTGCGCACGCCGGTGAGGGGATTGCGGATCTCGTGGGCGACCCGCGCGGAGAGCTCGCCCAGGGAGATGAGCCGCTCCGTGTTCCGGAACACCTCCTCCTCGGAGTCCGCGTCGACCAAGTCCTCGACCCGGACCACGACGCCGCCGGTGTCCCCGAGGGCGCGCACGCTGTAGCGCATGAGGACCTCGCGGTCGGCGATGGATCCGCGGATCTCCCGCGTCCCGCGTCCCGACTCGCCGCGACCCTGGCGCTCGGGCAGATACCAGCGCTCGACGTCGGACTTGAACACGTCGGCGAGCGGCAGGCCCTCGATCTCCGAGCGGTCCACGCCCCATCCCTTGGCGAGCGTGTCGTTGATCGCGACAACGCGGCGGTCCTCGTCGAGGGCGAGGAGGCCCGTGTCGAGCGCGTCGAGGATGTGAAGTAGAAGCTCCCGTTCCGCGCCGGGCGCTTCTGCGCGTGGCATCGCGGACCCTCCCGGTTCAAGACGTCATCCGTTGACGTTGCATCGGCTTCCACGTCCCGTCAACCCCTAATGCGCTCCGGAGGCCGTCTCTTGCGGATTCGGGTCGGGCGCGATATCCTCATGCCGATCGTGAATTCTCGCGGCGCCCGCGGGGCGCCGCGCCTGTTTCGTACGCTCTTCCCACCGAGGTCGGCACACCATGATGCAGTCGATGCGCGACAACATGAAGGTGATCATCTGGCTCACCGCGATCATTTTCCTCGTCGGTTTCGGAGTTCTCCAGCTCGGCGGCGTGCTCAACCCGCCGAACGCCGCCGGTCCGGCGGGAATCATCGCCAAGATCAACGGCGAGTCGATCCGTTACGAAGAGTTCATGGGCATGTACCAGAACATCGTGAACCAGTACCGCCAGAATCACGAGCTGAAGGAGGGCGAGGACAGCTACATCCGGGAGCAGGCATGGGAGAACATGGTCCAGTCGCGGCTCGTCGGCCAGGAAGTGCGGCGCCGCCGGATCTTCGCGAGCCCCGAGGAGATCAAGATCTCCATCCGATACGCCCCGCCGCAATTCGTGACCGCCGCTCCGGGATTCCAGACGAACGGGCAGTTCGACTACAGGAAATACCTGGCCGAGCTGGACAACCCCAACTCCCAGGTGCCATGGGCGCAGGTCGAGGCGTACGTGGCCGAGACCTTGCCCCAGCAGAAGCTCCAGCAGGAAATCGCCTCCACGGCGAAGGTCTCGGAGGCCGACGTCCGGGAGCGGTACCAGCTGATCAACGAGAAGCTCAGGATCCGCTACGTCGCCTTCGTCGCGGACAGCTTCGTCGTGGACACGTCGAGGATCGGCGGCGCCGACATCGAGACCTACTACAAGTCGCATCCGGAGGAGTTCACGGGCCCGCCCGAAGTGAAACTTCAGGTGACCCTTATTCCGCGCCGGCCCAAGGACGCGGATTTCGCGGTCGCCCGGGAGAGGATGCTCGGCATCCGGGAGCAGATCGCAGCACTGCCCGATTCCTTCGCGAAGTACGCGCGGACCTACTCGGAGGCCGGCTCGAACATCCGCGGAGGGGAGAATCCGGACATTCAGTACTCCCAGATCCGTCCCACGTTCCAGGAGGGACTCAAGACCATCCAGCCGGGACAGCTCTCGGACGTGATCCGGGAAGAGCGCTCGGTCCATCTCCTCCGGCTCGACAAGCGGTGGATGGATCCCAAGTCGAACCAAATGATGGTCCACTATCATGAGATCGCATTCCGTGTCGAGCCGGGCGCCGACGCCATCCGCGACGCGCGAAAGGCGGTTTCGGCCGTGGTTGCGGACGCCCGCAAGGGCGGGCTCGCGAAGGCTGCACTCCACGCCGGATACGCGACCCAGGAGACCCCGTTCTTCCGCGAAGGCAAGAGCAACAACCAGATTTTCCAGCGCTTCCCGGAGATGGAGACCTGGTGCTTCCAGGCGAAGGAGGGGTCGGTATCGCACCCGATCCCGACCGAGAACGGCTGGTACCTCTACCAGATTCTCGAGCGCCAGCCCGCCGGACTTCGCCCTCTGATCCAGGCGCGCGTGTTCGCCCGCGAGCGGCTGGTCCACTCCCTGCAGCTCGCCCGGGCCACCGACGCCGCGAACCAGGCCCGGGCCGCTCTCGCGGCCGGCTCCAACGACATCGAGGTCGCGAAGCGCTTCCACGGAATCACCGGAATCGCGACGGAGGTGACGAAGAACGGTTACCTGGGCAGCCTCAGCGCCGAACCGAAGATCGTGGGCGGTCTCTTCAGCACCCCCACGGGCACGTGGAGCAGGCCGCTAACGGGGAACTGGAACGCCGTGGTTGGATTCGTGCTGGAGCATTCGAAGCCCACCGAGGAGGAGTTCCGGAAGATGGCGCCCGAGATCCGGAACGCCATTCTGAACGAGCGCCGACAGACCCGGTTCACAGACTGGCTGCTGGAGATGCGGAAGAAGGCCAAGATCGAAGACTACCGGGAGAACTACTTCGAGGCGTAGAAGGGCGGCGCTTCGTGTCTGAGTCTGCGCCACTCCTCAGGCGCGTGCGGGAGATCCTGGCCATATCCGGCGATCGGGTCGGGAAGGCGAGACGGATCTCGGCCGCGATCCGCGAGACGGGCGGCTACCGCTGGGTCGGAATCTACGACGTGGCCGCGGAGGGCGTCTCCGGAGCGGGCGGCGTCGTGGCGGGCGAGGTGGTGGCCTGGAGCGGCCCCACCCTCGGAACGACGCGCTCCAAGATCGTGGCCCCGATCCTGAGACCGGCGGGCGGCGGAGTCCTGGGATTGCTGGGCGTGGAGAGCGACCTCCCCGACGCCTTCAGCGAGGAAGACCGGCGCTGCCTCGAAGAATGCGCGGCGATCCTGGCACCCCTCTGGGGGTGAGAATCGGAACCCTACGCCTGCTTCTTCGGCTCCTCGAGCGTGTGCGCCTTGGGCGGCTCGGACTTGTCGGGCGCGTTGATCTCCGCCTCGACGTCACGCATCCCCTTCTTGAACTCCTGGATTCCCCTCCCGATCGACCTGCCTATCTCCGGTATGCGCTTCGCGCCGAAGAGCAGGATGATGATCAGGAACAGGATGAACATTTCTTGCGGTCCGATGTTGAACATGGCTTTCTTCGTCGCCTCTCCGAGCCCGCTTTGGTGCCTGGCCCCGTTCCGGTTAATGCGGCTGCGTCCACCGCCGCGCGTCACGGCCCACGATGACCGTGACGTCGATCATTTCCTGGGCGCCCGTCTGCTGGATCACGTGGCTCGTCCCCAGGTACTGCGCGACCACCTGCGCCGGCTCGGCGTTCTGCGTGCGGTTGACGACCAGGGTCGCCAGATAATCCGAGCGATCCGCGTTCGCCACTTCCAGCACGTCGAATCCGCCGTCCCGTAAATACGACGCCAGCTCTGCCGCCACTCCCGAGCGGCCGCTCCCGTTCCAGAGCTGGATGCGGATGGGCTGCTTCGGCTTCACGGCCGCCTGCGGCCCAACCCGCACGGCTGCCGAAACCGCTAACGCCGCGATGAGCAGGAACGAGAGCCCCAGCGTCCAGTCGAGAACCGGCGACTCGTTGCGCGATTTCTTGGGCACGGCCGTTCCTCGACGTTATCGCCGCGCGCGCGTCTTGGTCCGCCGGTCCACCGCGGCGAGCGCCTTGGCCACGCGCCCATACGTCCGGTCGAGCGATTCGGGCAGGACCTTGGCGTTCGCCGTCACCGGCATGAAGTTCGTGTCGCCGTCCCAGCGCGGCACGACGTGCCAGTGCAGATGGCCCAGGACGCCCGCTCCCGCGACGCGGCCCAGGTTGATTCCGATATTGAACCCATGCGGCTTGTACTCGCGCGTGAGCGCCTTCTCCACGCGGCCCAGCCACTCCGCGATCTCGATCGATTCCTCGCGCGTGACATCCGCGAGCGACGGCGTGTGGCGCCGGGTCGCGACCATGACGTGGCCGACGTTGTACGGGTACAGGTTCAGCATCACGAGCGCGAGCGGCGTTCTGGCCACCACGAGATTCCGGGGACCCGGCCGAACCCGCGCCTTGGCGCAGAAGAGGCATGGCCTCGGACCTTTGCCCTCTGCGCCCGCCTTCCGGATGTACTCCATCCGCCACCCGGCCCAGAGAACGTCCAAGCTCACGACGCGCCCCACCCGCGAAGCGTCTCTTCCACCATCGAGAGCTGCTCGGGGTTGTTGACCCCGAAGAGCTCGCGGGAATCGGACGCCCGCTCCACCCCGATCCGTCCTCCACGGCCTTTGATGAAGGATAGCGTGTCGGTCAGATAATACTCCTGTTGGCGGTTATCCGCGCGGAGGAATCCGAGGGCTTCCCGAAGCGGTTCCCGGGCAAAGCAGTAGATCCCCGAGTTCACCTCGGCGACCGCCCGCTCCTCCGGCGTCGCGTCGCGCTCCTCGACGATCTTCACGAATTCGTCGCGGCCGTCCCGGATGACGCGTCCGTATCCCGCCGGATCCTCGAGCACCCCGGAGAGAAAGGTCACGCCGTTCCCCTCGCGCCCGTGGCGCTCGAGGAGTTGTCTCAGGGTTTTAGTCCGGATCAGCGGCATGTCCCCCGCCAGGACCAGCAGCGTGTCCGGGCCCTTCTCGATCGCGGGCCACGCCATCTGCACCGCGTGGCCCGTCCCGAGCTGGGGCGTCTGCTCGGCGAACGCCACGTCGCGTCCACGGAGCGCCTCCACGACGAGCGGAGCCCTGTGCCCCACGACCACGACGGTGAGCCGCGGCTTCAGGGGATCGAGCTGGCCGAGCACGTGGAGGAGCAGGGGGCGGCCCAGAGCCGGGTGGAGGACCTTGGGCAGGTCGGAGTTCATGCGCTTCCCCAGGCCCGCCGCGAGTACGACCGCGGTGAACGGCGCCGCGCCGGCCGCGCTCACGAACGCCCCTTCCCGCGGGATTTCGGCCGGGCCGGCCGGGCCGACCGCGCCGGCGTCGCGCGGAAGTAGAGGTTGTCGATGATTCGTGTCTTGCCGATCCGGATGGCCCCGATCAGGAACGCTCCACCGTGACCGACCCGAGTCACCGGAAGAAGCGTCGCCGGGTCCACCAGGGCGAGATAGTCCACCCGATCCGGGCGGGCTTCGCGGCCGAGGGTGCTCCGCACGCGGGCCAGGATCCGTCTCGCTTCGGTCACGCCGGAGCGCGCGAGCTCCCTCCCCTCGCGCAACGCCCGGACGAGACCGGGGGCGCGCTCGCGCTCCTCGGCTCCCAGGTAGACATTCCGGGAGGAGAGCGCGAGTCCGTCCCGCTCGCGAACCGTGGGGCAGACCACCACGCGCGCCGGAAGGTCGAGATCGTGGGCCATGTCCTGGATGATGCGCGCCTGCTGGAGGTCTTTCTGCCCCAGGTAGAGCGCGTCCGGTTCGGCGAGGTTCAGGAGCTTCAGCACGATCGTGGCGACGCCGCGGAAGTGACCCGGACGGACGGCCCCCTCCCACAGCTCGGCCAGGGGACCGGGATCGACGGTGGCGGCGAATCCCGGCGGGTAGAGCGCGCGGAGGCGGGGCAGGAACAGCCAGTCGCAGCCCGCGTCCCGGCACAGCCGCACGTCGCTCACCTCGTCGCGCGGATAGCGCGCGAAATCCTCCTTCGGTCCGAACTGGAGCGGATTCACGAACACGGACACCGCGATCCGGTGATGCTCCCGCCGGGCGCGGCGGATGAGCGAGAGGTGCCCCTCGTGAAGGAAGCCCATGGTGGGAACGAGGCCCACGCTCATGCCGCTCTGGCGGGCGCGGCGGGAGAGGCCGCGCAGCTCGGAGCCCCGGGTCACGATCCTCACGACTTCTTGGCGGGCTTCTCCTGCGCCGCGGAGTAGCTCTCTTCGGCGGAGGGGTACCGCCCGGCGCGCACGTCCTCGCGGAACGCCGCGATGGCGTTCCGGATCGTTTCTCCGGTCTCGGCGTAGCGGCGGACGAACCGCGCCGGTTTCCCGAACGAAAGCCCGATCAGGTCGTGCAGCACGAGCACCTGCCCGTCGCAGTGGATGCCGGCGCCGATCCCGATGGTGGGGATCCGGAGCGCCGCGGTGATCTCGCGGCCCAGCTCCAGCGGCACGCCCTCGAGCACGATCGCGAAGCAGCCGGCACGCTCGAGCGCCGCGGCATCCTCCAGGAGAGCGTCCGCGGCCTCGCGCTCCCGCCCCTGCACGCGGTAACCACCGAACTGATGCACCGACTGCGGCGTGAGCCCCAGGTGCCCCAGCACCGGAATGTCCGCGGCGAGGATCGCCTGGATCTGCGGAAGCATCCGCCTCCCGCCCTCCAGCTTCACCGCCTCGGCGCCGCGCTTCACCATGCGGCCGCTGTTCCGCACCGCGTCCTCGGGGCTCGTCTGGAAGCTGAGGAACGGCAGGTCCGCGACGACGAGCGCGCGCGGCTTGGCGCGAACGACCGCCTTCAGGTGGTGGGCCATCTCGCTCACGGTCACCGGGATCGTGGACTCGTATCCGAGCACGACCATGCCCAGCGAGTCCCCGACCAGGATGAGGTCCACTCCGGCCTCGTCGGCCAGGCGCGCGGTCGGGTAGTCGTAGGCGGTAACCGAGACGATCCGCACCCGCTCCGCCTTCATGTCCTGGATGGTGCGGACGGTCACCTTGGAGCGAGCGATCCTGGGATCCGCCGTCACGATCTCTCCTCCGCCTTGGAGCTGGGGCTCACGTACGCCATCCCTTCGCGGTGGGTCTCGACCCGGGCGACGAGATCCTCCAGGTCCTGCCTCCGGTGCACGAAATTCATCTCGTTGGTGTTCACCACGAGGAGCGGCGCCTCACGAAAGTGAAAGAAGAAATAATTGTACGCCTCGACCAACGTGCGGACGTACTTGGGCTCCATGAGGCGCTCATAGGCGCGTCCGCGCTGGCGGATGCGCTCGATGAGCACGTCGGGTCCAGCCTGAAGATACACGACGAGATCGGGGGGCGCCAAATCCCGCTCCAAGAGCGGCGCGATCTGGTCGTAGAGGTGAAGCTCGCGGTCGCTCAGGTTGATGTTGGCGAAGATCCTGTCCTTCTGGAAGAGATAGTCGCTCACGATCCCCTCGTGGAAGAGGTCCGGCTGCGTCTTCTCTTTCAGGTCCTGGTAGCGGTTCACGAGGAAGAACATCTGCGTCTGGAACGCGTAGCGAGCCCGGTCCTTGTAGAAGTCCTCGAGGAACGGATTCTCCTCCGGCTCCTCGAGGATCAGCTTGGCCTGGAGGCGTTCGGCGAGGAGCTTCGCGAGGCTCGTCTTCCCGACACCGATCACCCCTTCGACCGCGATATAACGTGCCGGCACGCGTGGATGGGCCTGGGTCAATACCAGAACCGGCCGCCCTTGCGGACGGGCGGATCCGGAGGAAGGCGCTTGACGGTCTTCTTGATCGCTTCCCCCGTGGTCGGATGCACGAAATCCGGATCCAGCTCGAGAAGGGGCATGAGGACGAAGCCGCGGCGATGGCCCTCGGGATGCGGAATTTTCAAATCCGGCTCGTCCACCGTCTCCTCGCCGTAGAACAGAAGGTCCAAGTCGATCGGCCGCGGCCCCCAGCGCTGCGAGCGCACGCGGCCCATGCGTTTCTCGATCAGGAGAAGCTGCCAGAGAAGCTCGCGCGGCTCGAGCGTGGTCTCGAGCCACACCACGGCGTTCAGGAACGCGGGCTGGTCCACCTCCCCGACCGGATCGGTGTCGTAGAGCGAGGAGACGCGGACGACGAGAGTGCGCGGAAGATCGCGCATGGCTTCCACGGCCTTCCGGATCAGGAACTCGCGGTCCCCGAGGTTGGAGCCGACGCCGACGAAGATCTTGCTCATGAGCGCGACCGCTCCAGGATGATCTCGGGAATCGTCGTGAAATCCTGGACGGGAATGTGGAGCTTCCGCACGCGGACGCGCACTCTCGGCGTGTCGAATTCCTGGATCAGGGCCAGCGCCAGCTCCTCCGCCAGGGTCTCGAGGAGGCGGCAGCGCGACATCTCGATCTGCGCGCGCACGAGGCGATGCACCTCCTCGTAGTCGATGGCGTCGTCGATCACGTCCGGCCGCCGCTTGGAGGTCGGAGCGTAGGCCAGCTCCACATCGGCCTCGATCCGCTGCCCCAGGTCGCGCTCCTTCTGCGTCACGCCGAGGTGGCCGTACGCCTGGATCTTCGCGAGGCGGAGCCAGTCGAGGATCTCACGAGCCGGGATCCTGGCGGAAGTTTCAGCGCGTGATCGGGGTGGGCGAGGCATGGGGCGCCTTCCAGGGCGCGAGTGTTTCCAGCTTCTGGAGTGCGCGGCCGAGCGAGTCCGCGGAGGAGGTGAGCGCGATCCGGAAATACCCCTCTCCCTCGGCGCCAAATCCCGTGCCGGGAGTGAGAAGAACGCCGGTCCTGTCGAACACACGAGTCACGAATTCCATGGAGGTTTCTCTTTCGGGGATCCGTCCCCACAGGTAGAACGCGCCGCCCGGCGTCCGTATCGGGCAGCCCAGCCGTCGCAAGGTGTCGAGTGCCAGATCGCGGCGCTCCCGGTACACGCCGCGGAGCGCCGGGCCATGGACCCCGAGGGATTTCAGCCCCTCGACGGCCGCCAGCTGGATGGCCTGCGGCGCGCCCGAGTCCACGTTCGCCTTGAACTGTACCAGAGCCTCGACCAGGGCAGGGGCGCCGACGGCGAATCCTATCCGCCACCCGGTCATGTTGAACGTCTTGGAGAATGAGTGGAACTCGATCGCCCGCTCCCGGGCGCCCGGCACCGAGAGGATACTCTGGGGCGCCTCGGAATAATAAAGCTCCGAGTAGGCTGCGTCGCTCACGATGATGAGGTCGTGCTTCGCAGCCCAGACGACCAGGCTTTCATAGAAGGAGAGCGGCGCCGTGGCCCCCGTGGGGTTGTTCGGGTAGTTCACGAACACGAGCCTCGTGCGCGGCGTCACCAGCTTGTCGAGATCCCGAGTGTCCGGAAGAAACCCCGACGCCTCGCGGATCGGAAACCGGACCGGCACAGCGCCCGCGAACACGGTGCCCGCCGCGTAGACCGGGTACCCGGGATCGGGCACGAGCGCCTCGTCGCCCGGGTTCAGGACCGCGAGCGGAAGATGCCCGATCCCCTCCTTCGAGCCCAGAAGCATCGCGATCTCGCGGATGGGATCCAGGCCGACCCGGAACCGCTCCTGAAACCAGGCCTCGATCCCGGCCCGCGCCTCGCGCATTCCCGCGCTCGTGGGATACCGGTGGTTCCGGGGATCCCGCGCGTACTCGGCAATCCGGTCCAGCACGAACCCGGGCGTGGGCAGGTCGGGGTCCCCGATCGAGAGATCGAAGACTTCCCTTCCGGCCGACTCGGCCTCGTGGCGCTTCGCTTCCAGCTCCGCGAAGAGGTACCGGGGCAGGGACTGGAGGCGCTGGCTTTTCTCGATGGGGGGCATGGCCAGGCGACGTTATCGGGCGGAAGGAAGGGGTGTCAAGGACTGCGCGAGGCGCCCCGGGACCGGATGGCCCGCGGCGCTTGACAGACAGTGTTAGTCTCGTCTATCTTTCGATTTCAGCCATGGCAACCTTTTCGACTTCGGTCGAGGACTATCTCAAGGCCATCTTCGAGCTCAGCCGGGACGAGGGCTCGGCCGCGACGACCGAGGTCGCGGCGCGGCTCACGGTCGCCACGGCCTCGGTGAGCGCCATGGTGCGCCGGCTCACCGGGCAAGGGCTGGTATCGCACGAACGCTACGGCTCCCTGCGGCTGACCAAGAAGGGTAAGACGGCGGCGCTCCAGCTCGTGCGGCGGCACCGCGTCATCGAGGCCTATCTGGTCACCGCCCTGGGATACGCCTGGGACGAGGTCCACAGCGAGGCCGAGCGTCTCGAGCACGCCGCTTCCCCCCGGCTCATCAACCGCATGGCCGCCGCGATCGGCGAGCCCCAGGTGGATCCGCACGGGGCGCCCATCCCGACCGCGCACGGGAAGCTGGAGGAGCCCAAGTACCGCACGCTGGGCGACCTCGCCCCGGGCGAGAAGGCGAAGATCGTGCGCGTGGAGGACGAGGATCCCGAGCTGCTCCGCTACCTGGCATCGCTCCGCTTCGTTCCCGGCGCCACGGTGAGCTGCCTCAAGAAGGAGCCCTACGAGGGGCCGCTCACCATCCGCGTGGGATCGAAGACCCACATGGTCGGGCCGCCCCTGGCCGCGCGTATTTTCGTGAACGCCTCGTGAGCAGCCGGCCGCGGGACGCGAGCGACCCGGAGCGCGGCGGGCATCCCTCGCTCGAGGGATTGCACTCCACGGTCCGTGTCCCCCACCACGCGGAGGGGTTCTTCCGCCAGTGGCGCGCCTTCGTGGGGCCCGCCATCCTCGTGAGCGTCGGCTACATGGACCCCGGCAACTGGGGGACGGATCTCCAGGCGGGCGCGCAGTTCAAGTACAACCTCCTCTGGATCGTGGCGCTGGCCAGCATCATGGCCATCTTCATGCAGGTGCTCTCGGCTCGCCTCGGGGTGGTCGCGGGAAAAGATCTGGCGCAGGCCTGTCGCGACTGGTATCCGCGGTGGACGCGCTGGCCGAGCTGGCTCCTGTGCGAGATCGCGATCGCGGCCTGCGACCTGGCCGAGGTCCTGGGGAGCGCGGTTGCGCTCAATCTCCTCTTCCACATCCCGCTCCTGTGGGCGGTCATCATCACCGGGCTCGACGTGCTCCTCCTGCTGGCCCTCCAGCGATTCGGGATGCGGATGATCGAGGCGGTAATTCTCCTCCTCGTCATCACCATCGGCGCCTGCTATTACATCGAGATCTTCGTCCTGCCGCAGACACGCCCCGCGTTCGGCGAGCTGGGCGCGGCTCTGCTCACTCCGGGTTTCCGTCAGGCCGGGATGTTGTACGTGGCCATCGGGATCATTGGGGCGACGGTCATGCCTCATAACCTCTATCTCCACTCGGCGCTCGTGCAGTCCCGGAGCTTCCAGCGCGACGAGCCATCGATGAAGAAGGCCATCCGCTTCAACACCATCGACTCCGTGGCGGCGCTGGCCGTCGCGTTTCTCGTGAACGCGGCCATTCTCGTCCTGGCGGCGCTGGTTTTCTTCGGGAAGACACACGTCGCTCTGCCCGGAGGGGAGGTCGTCTCGTTCACCCCCCACAGCGACTGGATCCGCATCGCGCATTTGACCCTGGCCCCGCTCCTCGGCACCGCGCTCGCGAGCACGCTCTTCGCGGTCGCGCTCCTGGCGAGCGGCCAGAGCAGCACCATCACAGGCACGCTGGCAGGCCAGGTCGTGATGGAGGGGTTCATGCACTGGCGGATCAGGCCGTGGGTGCGCCGGCTCATCACCCGCCTGCTGGCCATCCTCCCCGCCATCTTCGTCATCGGCCTCCGCGGAGAAGGCAGCGTCACCGATCTATTGACGCTGAGTCAGGTTGTGCTCGCGCTCCAGCTACCGCTGGCCATGTTCCCGCTGCTACAGTTCACCAGCTCGCGGCGGTTCATGGGGAAATGGAGGCCCGGAAAGGGTCTCCTCATCGCCGGCTGGGTCACCGCGATCCTCATCACCGTGATGGACGTGTGCGGCCTGCCGGAGTCGCTCCGGGGTGCGTGGCAGGTCATTACCGGGGGCTGAGCGTGAATGCGCGCGAGGGCGAAGACCGCCGCTTCATCGCGCGCGAGGCCTATCTCGGGAGGTCGGCATGTACGGCAAGATCCTGATTCCGCTGGACGCCAGTCGCACGGACCGGGCGATCGTGGAGCACATCCGGCCGATCGCGAAGCTCATGCACAGCCGGGTGGTCCTGCTTCACGTCGCCACGGGCTGGGCGGCCCAGTGGTTCGGAGGCAACGCCGTCAGCCCCGAGGTGGACGAGGACAAGGCCTACCTCGAGTCGGTGCGCGCGGAGTTCGTGGCGGATGGAATACCGGCGGAGACCGAGCTGGCCTACGGCGATCCGGCGAGAGAGATCGTGCGCTGGATCCAGGAGCACGGCTGCGACCTGGTGGCCATGAGCACGCACGGGCATCGGGCCCTGGCCGACGTGTTCCTCGGAACGACCGCGATTCGCGTGCAGCACCACGTGAAGGTGCCGGTGCTGCTCTTGCGCGCGAGGTAGGTCGGGCCCTACACGGCCCCTTCGCGCGGAGGATCCATGACCACCATCACCTCTTCTTCGAGGGTGATGCCGGCGGATTCCTCGACGCGGCGTTTCATCTCGCGGGCGACCCGCAGAACTTCCGTGGCGGAAGCGCCGCCCATGTTCACGATGTAGTTCGCGTGGTAGGCGTGGACACCCGCCCCGCCCTCGCGGATCTCTTTCGCTCCCGCGGCTTCGAGGAGCTGCCCTGCCGCGACCTTCTGGCCATCGGCCAGGATGGGATTCTTGAAGAAACATCCCGCCGTATGGAGCCCCTTCTCCTTCCGGCGCGCGCGCTGGGCCGCGTGCTGGCCCATGATGCGGTCCATCTCGGAGCGGTCTCCGTGGGTCAGCGCGAACTCTGTCTCCACGACGATATGATCGTTCTGCTTCAGATTGCTGTGGCGGTAGGCGAAGCCCAGCTCGGACGGGGTTCGGTCGACCAGCTCCGTGCCTTCCAGGAGCCGGATCCGCGTCACGATGTCGCCCACGGAGCGGCCGAAGGCGCCGGCGTTGCCCCGGATCGCGCCGCCGACCGTACCCGGGATGTCGATCGCGAACTCGATCCCCGCTAGCGAATTCTCGCGCGCCGCCTCGACGACCTCGCCCAGATCGGCCCCCGCGCCCGCGACGATGTGGGTTCCGTTCACGCTGAGGTGCTCGATCCGGTTCACGATCACGAGCCCGCGGAATCCCGCGTCTCCGACGAGGAGGTTGCTTCCCCCGCCGATCAGGAGCCAGCGGGTCCGGCTCGCAATTGCTTCCCGCACGACCTTCTGCAGCGCACGCTCGGTGTAGACCTCGACCAATACGTCGGCCGGTCCGCCGATCCCGAACGTCGTGTACGGCGCGATCGGCTCTGCTCGTTTGAGCACAAGCTCTTGCCGGTCCAGTGTCAACGCGTCGAAACTCAAGCCAAGTCCCCCTGTCCTACGAGAATGGAACCTATGTGATTATCGGGCTTCACAGGGCAATTTCTATACCAAGTATTCAGGCGTGGGACCAGGGA
>JBGPHU010000021.1:0-23877 GCA_041484545.1 Candidatus Eiseniibacteriota bacterium
AGATCAAACCGGCCCACGCTCCAGACATTCACTCCGCGGCGCTCGGTATCGTAGACGCCGTTCGCGCCGTAGCTGTCGACCCGATTGGACAGGAAGAAAATCTTCGAGCCGTCGCTGGAGAACCGCGGATGGAACTCGTCGGCGGGCCCGAACGTGACCTGCCGCGCCGCGGAGGGATCGGACGCGCCGGCGTTGATGATCCAGAGATCCCGATCCGTGTGACCGGGCGAGCGTTTCGCGAACACGATGTGCTGGCCGTCGGGCGACCAGTCCGGCTCGAACGCCAGGAGATCGCCGAGCCACAGCGCGAAGGGCTCCGGGTTGGTGGGCGGATTCCCGCTCGCCGAAAACTTGAAGAGCCCGCGCGCGAACTGGCTGACCTGACCGAAGTTCCCATAGCTCTCGGCCACGAGCGAGTCCCCGGTCCCGCGCCAGGACGGGTTCCAGAAGGAATTCGCCGTCTCCGTGCTGCCCGAGATCGTCGTCGGCTGGACCGGGATCGGCTGCGCCGCGAGATTGCCTGCGTCCCGCATCCATAGTTTCGGGCGGGTGGCGTTGATGCCAACCGTGTCGCTCGGATAGGCCAGCATCGAACCGCTGGGAGCGAATCGGGGCTGACCGATGAAGTTGTTTCCGCTCAGATTCTGGCTCACCACGATGGTCGCGCTCATCGTGTCCCCTCCGCTCGGGGGCACCTGCCAGAGCGAGGGACGGACATCCGAGGAACGCCTCCTTGCCAGGAACGCTACCCGCGATCCGTCCGACTGCACGGTCGCCCCATTCGCCTGCCAGAAATCGCGAGTGATCTGCTCCGGCGAGCCGAGCGGAGCGGCGAGGGCCCAGATGTCGGATTCCCCCGTGCTCGTGTTGCGCACCTCGGTGTAGTAGATCTTTCCGCCTGCCGGAGGCACGACGTCCAACTGAACCGCGACCGAGCGCGTCCAGCGCGTAAATTCGTTGTCGACGTGCACCTGGAACGTGCGCGTCTTGAAGAAATCCACCTTATTGATATCGTCGTGCGCCTGGATGGATACCGTGACCGGGTAGTCCCCGATGGAATCCGGAGGCGTCCAGTGCACCGTCTCGGTCGTCGAGTCGGCCAGAGTGCCGGCTCCGACGCCGACGCTCCAGTGATACTGAAGTGTGAAGGCGCGCGGATTCGTCACGATGGCGGTGAGCGCGTTCAGGTCCCCCCGGACGGGCGGTTCGCGATCGGAACTCAAGTTCACGATCACGGGCGAGAAGGCGCCCTCCACGTTGAGTGTCTTGTCCTTCTTCGAGCAACCGGTGAGGATCAAAAAGACAAAGATCCCCGTCCAGAGCCCTCGCTGGCGATTCATGGAAGGGAAATGCTCCTTTCTGGGGGACACGGCGGTTACAGCCGGAAACCCTATCAGCTTACTGGGGCTTCCGTCAACCCGGCGGCTGCGGAGAGTACGGCTCCACGCGGAGAAAATGGGCTTCCGCGTCGCGCAGCGTGGCGAGGAACTGGGCCGGACCTTCGCTCCGGCGCAACGAATCCCGGACCGATTCCTCTTTCAAGAGGCGGGAGACGTTGGCCAGCGCCTTGACGTGGGGACCCCGAAGGCTCTCGGGAGAGACGAGGAGAATGAACAGGGTCGCCGGCTCACCGTCCATCGAGTCGAAATCGATGCCGCCCGGCGATACGCCGCACGAGGCCACGAGCTGGTCCAGGAGGCGCGTCTTGCCGTGCGGGATCGCCACGCCGTTCCCGATCCCGGTCGACATCATGGATTCCCTTTGTAGGACCTTGCTCAGGATCTCGCCCTTCGTGTCCACGCGATGCGCGGACTCGAGAAGCTGCACGAGTTCCTTGATTGCGGTTTCCTTGTCGCGGGCCTTGAGCGAGAGCGAGATCGCGTCTTCATTCAGCAATTCGGATAGATGCATCGGCTCTCCGGCTGGTCCCGGGCTCGCTCCAGGAGACGGGCGGGCGTACGCCTCTAAAGGCGCGTGGCCACGCTACCTGCGTCTGCGACGGAGCGTCAAGCGGAAAACGCCCCGGCGAGCCGCTCCAGCTTCAGTTTTCCCTCCTTCTCGTCTTCCACGGAGATGGCCACCGTGTCACCGGGGTGAAATTCTCCCGAGAGCATTCCGGCGGCGAGTGGATTCTGGATGCGGCGCTCGATCAATCGGCGGAGAGGGCGCGCCCCGAAGACCGGGTCGTAGCCCTCCGCGGCGAGCAGGTCGAGCACGCGGTCGTCGGCCTGGAGCGCGATCTCCTTCTCCTCGAGCCGTCGCTCCACTTTCCGGACCTCCAGCCTCACGATCTTCCGCAGCGCCTCCCGCGAGAGCGGCTCGAAGACGAGAATCTCGTCGATCCGGTTCAGAAGCTCCGGACGGAAGTGGCTCCGGAGCGCCATCATCAGCCGGTTCCTCATGGCCTCGCCGGACTCGCCGCCGGACTCGAGAATGAGATCGCTCCCGATGTTGCTCGTCATGGCGATGATCGTGTTCCGGAAGTCCACGGTGCGTCCCTGCCCGTCCGTGAGCCTTCCGTCCTCGAGGATCTGCAGCAGGATCTGGGACACGTCGGGATGCGCTTTCTCGATCTCGTCCAGCAGCACGACCGAGTAGGACCGCCGGCGCACCGCCTCGGTGAGCTGGCCGCCCTCCTCGAATCCCACGTAGCCCGGGGGCGATCCGATGAGCCGCGACACCGCGTGCTTCTCCATGTACTCCGACATGTCGATCCGGATCATGGCGCGCTCGTCGTCGAACAGGAATTCCGCGAGCGCGCGGACCAGCTCCGTCTTTCCGACGCCGGTCGGGCCCAGGAAGAGAAAGGATCCCAGGGGACGGTTGGGATCTTGCAACCCCGCGCGGGCCCGGCGCACGGCGTCCGAGACCGCGCGCACCGCCTCCTCCTGGCCGATGACGCGCTGCTTCAGGCGCTCCTCCATGTGCAGGAGCTTGTCCAACTCCCTCTCGAGCA
Organism: Candidatus Eiseniibacteriota bacterium; assembly: GCA_041484545.1. Classification (GTDB taxonomy): domain Bacteria; phylum Eisenbacteria; class RBG-16-71-46; order SZUA-252; family SZUA-252; genus WS-7. The sequence goes on from JBGPHU010000021.1 coordinate 2,957, forward strand.
GCTTCTGGAGCGGAATCCCGGTCCACCGCGCGACGACCGCGGCGATGTCCTCGGCGTCCACCTCTTCTTTCAGGAGCTTCATGTCCTTCTGGAGCGTGCCCAGCTCCGCGCTCAATTTCTGAAGCTCCTTCGTAAGCCCGATGATCGAGCCATAGCGGATCTCGGCGACGCGCCCGAGATCTCCGGCGCGCTCCGCCCTCTGCTCTTCCAGCCTCAGGGCGTCCATCCGCTCCTTGGTCTGTCTGATTTTCCCGATCAGGTCGCGCTCCTTCTCCCAGTGCGCGCGGAGGCGCGCCAGCTCCGTGTCGGCGCGCTTCATCTCCTCCTCGATCTCGCGCAGCCGCGCCTTCGATGCCGGGTCCTTCTCCCGCTCGAGCGCCCTGCGCTCGATGTCGAGCTGGCGCTTGCGCCGGTCGAGCACGTCGATCACCACGGGCACGCTGTCGATCTCGATCCGAAGCCGCGAGGCCGACTCGTCGATCAGGTCGATCGCCTTGTCGGGGAGCTGCCGGTCGGCGATGTAGCGGTGGGAGAGGGTCGCCGCCGCCACCAGCGCCGCGTCCTGGATCTTCACGCCGTGATGGACCTCGTAGCGCTCCTTCAGCCCGCGCAGGATCGCGATCGTGTCCTCCACCGAGGGTTCTCGGACAAGCACCGGTTGGAATCTCCGCTCCAGCGCCGCGTCCTTCTCGATCCGCTTCCGATACTCGTCTATGGTCGTCGCGCCGACGCAGTGAAGCTCGCCGCGCGCGAGCGCGGGCTTCAGGAGATTGGAGGCGTCGAGCGCGCCCTCGGAAGCGCCCGCCCCCACCAGCGTGTGAAGCTCGTCGATGAAGAGGATGACCAGCCCCTCGGATCGGGTCACCTCCTTCAGCACGGCCTTGAGCCGCTCCTCGAACTGGCCGCGATACTGCGCGCCCGCGAGCAGCGCGCCGAGATCGAGAGCGACGACGCGTCGCTCCTTGAGCCCCTCGGGCACGTCGCCGCTCACGATCCGCTGCGCCAGCCCTTCCACGATCGCGGTCTTGCCCACCCCGGGCTCGCCGATCAGGACGGGGTTGTTCTTGGTGCGGCGCGAGAGCACCTGGATGACGCGCCGGATCTCCTCGTCACGCCCGATGACCGGATCGATCTTTCCCTTGCGGGCGAGGTCGGTCAGATCGCGGCCGTACTTCGCCAGCGACTGATACTTCTCCTCGGGGTTCTGGTCCGTCACCTGCTCCCCTCCCCGCACGCTCACGAGGGCGTTGTAGATCTTTTCGCGCGTTGCTCCCGTGTCCCGAAGCACGCGCCCCGCCTCGGACGGGACCGCCGGGTCCAGCATGGCGAGCAGGAGATGCTCGGTGCTCACGTACTGGTCTTGCAGCCGCTCGGCCTCGCGCTCGGCGAGATCCATGACCTGCCGGAGCGCCGCGGAGAGCGCGGCCTGCTGCCTTGCGCCGCTCACTCTCGGGAGCTTCTGAAAACGCGCCTCCAGCGTCTTCGTGAGCCGATCGATCGGGATCCCCGCCGCCTCGAGCGCCGGGCGGACCGCTCCGTCCTTCTGCTCCAGCAGCTCCGCCAGAAGATGCTCGGGCTCGATCTCCGGATTCCCCGCGCGTTCGGCGCGCTCCTGCGCCGAGGCGAGCGCCTCCTGGCTCTTCGTGGTCAGCCGGTCGAATCTCATGGGAGGAGTATACAACCGACCTCCGGCTTGAACAGGATGCCCTTCGCCGCCTACAGTCCCGGATACCGTGTCCCGCGCACCCACCCACCAGCAGCCCGATCTCGTCGACGTCTGGGACAAGGTCTCCGAGCGCTACCGCGACATCGATCTCTCGGCCCCCGACCACCGGGCGAACATGGAGCACTTCCTGAACATGGTGGGACCGCCCGCAGGCCGTTCCTTTTGCGAGGTGGGCTCCGGCTCGGGAACCACCAGCGCCTCGTTGGCCCGCATGGGCGCGCGGATCACCCTGGTCGATATCTCGCCCAAGTCGCTCGCGTACGCGAAGAGCTATTTCGAAGCGCAGAGGCTCGGCGCCCAGTACGCCATCCAGGACGGGCTTCGTCTCGGGCTGCGCGACGGATCCTTCGACGTGGTCTGGAACGGCGGGGTCATCGAGCATTTCACGGACGAGGGAAAGGTCTCCCTCATCCAGGAGATGTACCGCGTCACGAAGCCCGGCGGCCTGCTCCTCATCGTGGTCCCGAACGCGCGCGACTTCCCGTTCCGCTTGGGCAAGTGGATCGCGGAGCGGCGTGGAAAGTGGATCTTCGGCTACGAGGACGATCTCTCGGAGGGGCGGTTCCGGAAGCTCGCGGCGCGGGCGGGCATCGGGCATGCGGCGTTTTCGGCCTACAACCCGATCGTGGGGTGGTGGTTTCTACCCTACGGGCGGAAGATCACGGACTGGCTGGGGCTCAACACGGCGCGGCGGCACGCGGGCCGCTCGCGCTTCGGCCACGCGCTCGCGATGATCGCTCGGAAGCCCTAGGGCTTCCCGCTCTTCTGAGTCATGCGCTCACGCGCGATGCGGGCCTCGTCGCTCTTCGGGAATCTCTGGATCACCAGCAGGAAATACCTATGCGCCGCGGCCGTTTCCTTGATGCGGGTCGAGGCGATTCCGGCCTTGAGGAGCGCCGCCGGGACCTTGTCCCCTTTGGGATAGCTCTCCACGACCTTCCGGTACGCCACGATCGCGCCGTTGAAATCGCCCGTGTTGTAGAGGCTCTCCCCGATCAGGTACTGCGCGTTGTCGGAGACCTCCGTGTCGGGGAAGCGGCGGAGGTACTCGGTCAGGGCGTCCTTTGCGAGACCGTAGCGGCCGGCGGTGTAGTCGGAGTAGGCCGCGCGGTACGCCTCGTCGGGATCCAGGAACGATCGGGTCGAGTCGCTCGAACGGCCGGAGGTCCGCCCGCTATCCGGCTCCGACATCCGCTGCTTCACCGCCTCCATCTTCTGCGTGAGCGCCGTGAACCGAACGCCCGATTCCTCGAGCTTCCCCTGCAGCATGTCCATCCGCTGGTTCAGCTCCGACAGCCGCGAGTCCGAGCTGGCCCGCGTGGCCTGGACATTCTCGCGCGTGTTCGCGACCTCGTGCTCGAGCGTGGCGAGCCGCTTCTGCTGCTGCGTCTGCAACGTGATGAGGCTGTCGAGCGAAGAGGACGTCGAGCGGTAGTAGCCCGACGGCGCGCATCCGGCCGCCGCCAGGGCGAGCGCGGCCCCGCCCAGGAGCGCGGCGCCGGGAACTCGCCCGAGCAAGCGCGGGGTCGCGATCTTCCCAGCCCTCATTTCGAGACGACGTGGGCGCGGCGGTTCTTGGCCCACGAGGATTCCTCGTGGCCGGTGTCGAACGGGCGCTCCTTGCCGTAGGAGATGGTCGTGAGCCTCGTGGTCGGAATCCCGTAGCTCACGAGATAATCCTTGGCCGCGCGCGCGCGCTTCTCGCCGAGCGCCAGGTTGTATTCCACCGAGCCCCGCTCGTCACAGTGGCCTTCGATCACGATTTTCGCGGCCGAGTTCTTCTCGAGATACTTGCCGTCCTTCTCGAGCGCGGACTTGGCGTCCGTGCGGAGCGAGAAGTCGTCGAAATCGAAGAACGCGTCCTCGAGCGAGAGACGCTCGCCGGTCATCTCGGCGCTCGGCGGAGGCAACTTCTCATTATCCGAGGAGGGCGGCAGGTTGGATTCGGTCGGAGGTGGCTCGATCTGAGCACCCGAGGAGACCTTCTTTCGCGAAGAGCAACCCGGTGCGAGAGCGAGCACGATGGCCAGCCCAAACAGGGCAGCCGATGCGATCCGTGGCTTCAGGCGCATATTGTGTCTCCAATCCGGTTCAGGTAATTGGACGACAACAACTTCCAGAACTTTTCCCAACCTAGCACAGGCCGCCGGGAACCGTCAACCCCGCCCGGCCCAAGGCCCGTCCGAACCCCCCCTCCGGGAGTAGCAAGCCTCGGGCCCTACCCCTTGACCGCCAGCCTGCTTTTGGGCCTCGGACCCCACGAGGGGTTGTAACAGTCCCCGTCGCCCGTGAGGCGCACGACGTCGCTTCCGTCGGCGTTCATCATGAAGATCTGCCGCTTCCCCTCGCGGCTCGAGCTGAACACGATCTTCCGGCCGTCCGCGGACCAGTGGGGATTCTCGTTGTGCCCGGCGTTCGAGGTGACCTGGATCGGATTGGACCCGTTCGCGTCCATGACGATCACGTCGAAGATGCCGTCGTGGCGCGCGGCGTAGCAGATCTTGTCTCCCTTGGGGGACCACTGCGGCGAATCGTTGTAGCTCCCCTCGATCGTGACGAGACGCTGGTTCAATCCGTCCACGTCCATGACGAAGATCTGCGGCGAGCCGGTCCGGTTGGACGTGAACATGACCTCCCGCCCCGTGGGGCTGAAGGTGGGCGAGGTGTCGATCACGGTGTTCCGCGTCAGGCGCCGCGCGGTCTGCGCGTCGCGGCTGATGAGGTAGATTTCCGCGTTGCCGTCCCGCGAGAGCGTGCACGCGATCCACTTCCCGTCGGGCGAATAGTTGGGCGCCGTGTTGAGACCCGGGCGCGTCGAGAAAGGATAGGAGGCGCCCCGGGTCAGATCGAAGAGGTAGAGATCGGGGTTTCCGCGCTTGAACGTGGTGAACGCCAGCTCGGTGCCCCAGGGCGCCCACGTGGGCGAGAGCGCGAGGCTTCGGTCATGCGTGACCTGGCGGCGGTTTTCTCCGTCGTAGTCCATCATCCAGACTTCCTTCTCGCGCCCTTCCTGTCTCACGTAGGCGATCTTGGTCTCCGCGATGCCGCGCTCCCCCGTCAGGGTCTCGAGCACGTCGTCCACGAACCGGTGCATCGTTTCGCGCAGCGTGGCGTCGGTGAAGGGATAGGTCCGGTCCAGGGCCACCTCGCCGGTTCCTCCGTCGATCGCCTGGCCGCGGAAGCGGAAGAACGCCGCTCCCTCGCCGGGCTCGAACGTCCCCTCCACGCGCACGGTCCCCGTGAGGCTGGGATCGGGCACCGGCTTCCCCGTAAGCGGCTCCACGTCCGCCACATTGAATACGCCGGAAAGCTCGAAATCCTTCCGCGCGACCGCGCGACCCTGGGAGGGAAACGCCCCGACCGGCCCCTCTCCCCGAAATCGCGCCAGGAGCAGCGGCGATTTCATGGTCGCCTTGCCCTGCACGTCCATGTGCACGTCGGTTTGCGCGCGGGAGAGCCCCGGCCAGAGAAGCGCGCTCAGGAAGAGCGCCAGAACGGCTGAAACCCTTTGTCTACTGCGCGAATTCGAATCCAAAGTGGACTCCCAGGTATTGGTCCGTGTATCCCGCCGGCAAGGGCGGCAAGGGCGTCGCGCTCAGGAGCGCGCGCAACGCGGTCTGATCGAAAAAAGAAGACCCCGAGGACGTCTCAACCTCGGTCATGGAAACCTGCCCGTCGCGTCCGATCCGGAAATACACCACCGCCCGGATCGGCCTTCCGGAATCCATCCCTTGAGGCGGAACCCATCGGGATCCGATCTTGTTCCGGAGCGCGGCCAGGTAGTACGCGAACTTGAAATCCCCTTCCGTGCGCACGCTCGTCGCGCGCGAGGAGTCCGAGGAGTACCAGCGGGGGGCGAGATCGGCGGCCGGAGCGGGCGTGACCTCCTTGATCGAGGGCTTCGATTCGCTCTTCCCGCCCTTCTTCGGTGGAACGCGCTCCTGCCGGATCACGACCTTGGCGCCCGGCTGGTACCGCTTCATGAGGGCGGGTTTGGGACGCGCCTTGGGCGCCTCCTCGGCGGGGGCCTCGGGCGAGGGAAAGCTCCGGAGCGGCGTGATCCGAATGACCCGCGCGCGCGTCTGCGGACCGGCGGCGCCCGCGACGGCGTACTGCTTCCCCGGGGGCAACTTGATCCACAGAAGGCTCAGGACCGCGATGTGGAATCCGCACGCCCACGCGAGGAACCATAGGCTGGCCCGCGGGGATGGCGGCGCCGCCCCGCGCCTCTGAACCGCCGGCCGATCAAGAAGCTCCATCGTTCGGGCATCCGGGCGTTATGGCTCCTGCTCCAGCTCGAGCGCTTCGTGAAGCGAACGCACCGCGCGCTCCGCGTCGGCCTGGCGGACCACGCACGTGATCGTGATGGAAGACGTGCTGATCAGGTCGATGTTCACCTTCGCCGCGGCGAGCGCCTGGAACACGCGCCCGGCCGTTCCCGGCGAGGTCGCGAGCCCTTCCCCGACGACGGAGAGCATGGCCACGTCGGGATCGTAGAGAAACGCGCGGGCGCCGATCTTCTTCCGAACCTCTTCCAGCACGGGCAGCACCGTCTTCACCTCGTGCGAGCCCACCATGAAGGTGACGTCGTTCTTCCCGTCGGCGCCGCTCGCCTGGACGATCATCCGAACGTTCACGCCCTGCACGCCAACCGCCTGGAAGATCTCGGATGCGATGCCGGGACGGTCGGGCACGCCGACGAGCGCGATCTTCGCCACGTCCATGTCGTGCGCGATGCCTCGGATCACAACCTGTTCCATGGAGCTCCCCCTTGCGACACGCGACCCTTCGTTCCAGTTGAAGCTCGACCGCACGTGGAGCGGGACGTTGAAGCGCCGGGCGATCTCGACCGAGCGGTTGTGGAGCACCTTGGCGCCCAGGGACGCCAACTCCAGCATCTCATCATAGGAGAGCCGGGTGATCTTGCGCGCCCCGGGAACGACTCTCGGGTCCGATGTATATACACCGTCCACATCGGTGTAGATCTCGCATTCGGTCGCCTGAAGCGCCGCGGCGAGCGCGACCGCGGTCGTATCCGACCCTCCGCGCCCCAGCGTCGTGATCTCCCGGTCCCGGCTCACGCCCTGAAAGCCCGCCACGATCACCACGCGCCCCTTGTCCAGCTCGGCGCGGATCCGGTCCGCCTTCACCTCCAGAATCTTCGCGCGCGTGTGCGAGGCGTCGGTCACGATGCCGCTCTGCGACCCCGTGAAGGAAACGGCCTCCTGGCCGCGGTCGTTCACGGCCATCGAGACGAGCGCCATCGAGATCCGCTCCCCCGCGGTCAGGAGCATGTCCATCTCGCGCGGGTGCGCGTGCGAGGACACCTGGCGCGCGAGATCGATCAGATCGTCGGTGGCGTCTCCCATCGCCGAGACGACCACGACCAGGTCCGCTCCGCCGCGGCGCGTCCGCACGATGCGCTCGGCGACGTGTTGGATGCGCTCCGGCGATCCGACCGACGTACCGCCGTACTTTTGAACCAGCAGCGGCATGAATGTGGAGACCGACTCCCAGGGGTTCGAGACTCAGCGAAGTGTCGAAGCGTGAGCGCCCGTCGTCGCGATGCGGCCCGGGATGGCCCTGGCCAGGACGCGGCGCTTGGCGAAGGCCCGCACCATCGCCCTCCCGACGCGCTCCCCGCGTCCCGGGGCGTGGAAGGCCACGAGGGTGGGGCCGCTGCCGCTGATCGTGACGCCATAGGCACCGGCGCGGCTCCCCGCCTCCACCACACGATCGAACCCGGGAATCAGCCGCGAACGGTAGGGCACATGGTACACGTCCCGGAGCGCTTCGGCCAAGAGTTCGAAGCGGCGCGACGCGAGGACATGCCCCAGCGCCATCGCGCGGGCCGTGTTCTCGACGGCGCGGCGGAGCGGGATTACGGCGGGGAGAAGCGCCCGCGCGCGCTCCGTGCTGACGTGGATCGCGGGAACGGCGAGGGTGAGCGCGAGTCCGCGCGGAAACGGAAGGCGGAGCGCCTCCACGCCGCCGCCCTCGAGCGGCATGGAGAGGGTGAGGCCGCCGAAGATCGCGGGGGCGACGTTGTCCGGATGTCCTTCGAGACGGGTCGCCTCGGCGAAGATCGCTTCGGGGGAGAAGCGATTCCCCAGCCAGTGGTTCGCGAGGGTGAGTCCCGAGACGATGGCGGCGGCGCTGGAGCCGAGCCCGCGGGCGAGCGGGATCCGGGAGCGGATGGTGAGCGCCACGGTGGGCACGGGCTCGCGCGCCAGCCGGAACAGATGGCGGAAGGCGCCCAGCACTAAGTCCCGGTTCGGATCGATCGCGAGATCGCTTCCCTCGCCGAGCCGGCGGATCGAAAACCCCGAAGGGATCCGCTCCGCGGTCACGGTCATCGGGAGCTTGAGCGCGAGGCCGAGACAGTCGAAGCCGGGGCCCAGGTTGGACGTGGAACCAGGAACTACGGCCCGCCAGCGAGTGGGCGACACGCGCGCACGGGGGCGGACACGAACCCCAGCGCGATGAGCAGCGCCGCGCGGCTTCATCGCGCGGCGCGCAGCGCGGGGTTGCGTGTCCGTCCCCGCCCACACATTGCGCTCACTCGAGGATCAGCTTCCGCAGCACGCGCGTGTCCGCTTCCACCTTCTCCACCGTGTTCGAGACCGCCACCGCGCGCTCGGGATCCTTGAGCCCGTGTCCGGTCACCGTGCACACGATGGTCTTCAATCCGTCCAGCTTCCGGAGCGAGGCCAGCTTGAGCACGCCCGCGACGCTCGCCGCCGAGGCCGGCTCGACGAAGATGCCTTCCACCTCCGCCAGCGTCCGGTATGCGGCCAGGATCTCCTTGTCGGTCACCGTCTCGATCATCCCTCCCGAGCGGTCCCGCGCCTCGAGCGCGGGCTTCCACGAGGCGGGATTTCCGATCTTGATCGCCGTCGCGATGGTCCGGGGGTCGAGCACGCGCTCGCCGCGCACGATGGGCGCCGCGCCCTCCGCCTGGAAGCCGAGCATCTTGGGCAGCGAGCGGGCCGCCTCCGCCGCGGCCGCCGAGGCGCCGCCGCGCGCGGACGCCGCGCTCGCCGCCGCGGCGCGCTCCACGTAGCCCTTCCAGGTCGCCGTGATGTTCCCCGCGTTCCCGACCGGGAGCGCGTGCGCGTCCGGGATCCGGCCCAGCGCCGCGGCGATCTCGTAGGCCACCGTCTTCTGGCCCTCGATCCGGTCCGGGTTGATCGAGTTCACGACCGCGACAGTTCCTTCTTCCGACATGGTCCGCACCAGCTCGAGCGCGCGATCGAAGTTGCCCTGGATCGCGAGCACCCGCGCGCCGTAGATCATCGCCTGCGCCAGCTTCCCGGACGCGATCTGCCCCTCCGGAATCACCACGACGCATCGCATGCCCCCGCGCGCCGCGTAGGCCGCGGCCGACGCCGACGTGTTTCCGGTCGAAGCGCACAATAGAACTCTCGCCCCCCGCGCCTTGGCGCGCGACACCGCGACGGTCATGCCGCGGTCCTTGAAGGAGCCGGTCGGATTCTGCCCTTCGACCTTCACGAAGATCTCGACCCCGCCACCCACGCGGCGCGAGATCCCCGGCGCCGGAACGAGCGGGGTGCCCCCTTCGAGGAGCGTGACGATCGCCTCTTCGGGAATCTCGGGCAGGATTTCGCGAAATTCGCGCACCACCCCGCGCCATGGAGCGCCGCCCCCCTGGGAACGCGTCGCGCTCACAGGTCGAAGATCCTCACGGCGCGGGGCGCCTTCCGCATGGCCGGCAAACCGGCGATTCCCTTCACCGCCTCGCGCACGTCGTGATCCTGGGCCTGATGCGTGAGGATGGTGATGGAGGCTTCCCCACGCACGCCCTCCGCCTGAAACATCTGCGCCACGCTCACGTTCGCTCCTCCAAGAGCCGCCGCCACCTGAGCCAGCACCCCCGGCCGATCGTCGACGAGGAGCCGCAGGTAGTATTTGGTGCGCACCGCGTCCAAGGGAAGCCTCCGCTCCGGCTCGTGCTTCGGCGCCGAGCCCAGGAGCTTCACGCCCGACACGCACTCGCGGGCGGTCACCATGACGTCTCCCAGGACCGCCTGCGCCGTCGGGAGCGCGCCGGCGCCCTTCCCGTAGAAGAGCATGGAGCCGGTCGCCTCGCCCCGCAGGTAGATTCCGTTGAACTCGTCGCGCACGGCGGCGAGGAGATAGCGCTTGGGAATGAACGCCGGATGGACCCTCACGTCCAGCCCCTCGGGATGGCGGATCGCGATACCCAAGAGCCTCACCGTGTAGCCGAACCGATCCGCCTGGCGCAGGTCCTCCAGCTCCATCCCGATGATTCCTTCCGTGGGGATGGAACCGAGCGCCACGTTCATCCGGAACGCGCGCCGCACGAGGATGGAGAGCTTCTGCGCGGTGTCCTGGCCCGAAAGATCCAGCGTGGGGTCGGCTTCCGCGAAGCCCAGGGCTTGGGCGGCCTCCAGCGCCTCGCCGAAATCGCGTCCATCGCGGTCCATCGTGGAGAGGATGAAATTCGTCGTCCCGTTCAGGATCGCGACGAGGAGTTGGAAATTCTCGGTGCGGAGGCCGTGCTCGAGGGCCTGGAGCACCGGGATCCCTCCACCCGCGGAGGCCTCGTAGCGGATGGTGGTCTTCGACCCCGCGGCGAGCGCCTCCAGCTCCTCGCCATGGAGCGCCAGGAGGTGCTTGTTCGCGGTCACGACGGGAATGCCGCGCCCGAGCGCCAACCGAACCGGCTCGAGCATCGGGTCGCCTCCCGCCAGCTCCACCAGGAGGTCCACGTCCGAGGCGGCAGCCACCGCGAGCGGATCGCTCCCGACCTGGACCAGGGAGAGGTCGCACTCGCGGCGCTTACCGGGATCGCGCACCGCGACGCGGGTCACCTTGATCGGCGCGCCCACGGAGTCCCGGATGAGACGCTCGCGCTGATGAAGGAGCTTGAGGAAGCCCTGGCCGACGACGCCGCAGCCAAGCATACCGATGCGAATGGCGGAGGGAGGCATGGACCCCGCAGGCTACCGAAGGGGTGAGGGGCTGTCTACGCGGAAAGCCGGCGCAGCTCGTCGTCGCGCCGGGAAATGGACCAGCGCTCGCGGAAGGCCTTGAGCGAGAAGTTGGGATCGATCCGCCGGAGCTCTCGCGCGGCGCGCGCGATGCGACGAAGCGATTCCTTGCTGTGCGACCGGCGCCAGTCGACGTAGCTGTCCAACAGCTCGTCCCACGAATTCGTCCGGTACGACTTCTCGAAGTGCTCCTGGGTGTTGTGCTCCAGGTGATACATCTCGCCCAGGCTCATCTGGTTCATGAGGTGCAGATACTCGCCGCTCATCCAGATCATCACCTTGGTATAGGCTTCGAAGTTGCGCGAGAGCTTGTCCATGACCTCGGCGATCGCGGCGCCGCGTCCGAAGAGGCGCTCCGCGTAGGCCGAGGCGAACTGATAGTAGGATTTGCCACGGCCGGTGAACCGGCTCTGCGCGTCTTCGTCCGTTTCCGGGGCGTCGCCCACGAGCGACGACTCGCCGAAGATGCCGAGCGACACGTAGAGGAAATCCGCGTTCGCCTTGTACACGCGGTAGCGCAGCCTCTGGTTCTTGGTTTCCTGGACGCGCGCGAAAACGTCCGAGTCGCGCGTGGAGACGTAGTCCCCCTGAAGCAAGTCTTGCTGCCCCGTCACGACGCCGGCCAGGAGCGACGCGGTGTAGACGTTGACGTCCTCGTCGTATTCCTTGAGATCCGACGGCATGTCGGAGTCGATTCGCGAAAGCAGGAAGTTATTGATGAAAAAGTAGCCGACGTTCTCGCGCGAGGGATTCGGAATGGACGCGAGGTCGGTCGCCAGTTTGATGTATGACTTACCGCTCATACGCGCTCTCTCGTCTTCCCCTATGCCCCCATGGCACGGGTCTACTCCTGCGATTTGCACGATCCATGCCATGAGTTCTTCACTTTGCAGCGCCTGAAACGCCGCGGCGGCGGACCGTGGTATGCTCTTTGTTATGAGAGGGTTATAGCCTTCCATCGCAAGCTAACTCCGCGTTCACCGTTTGAGCCGTCCGCTCACAGATGTTGCGGAAGCAACATGTAGAGGAAACTCCGCATCACTACGGTGAGGTAGACCGCGAACACCGTTACGACGGCGCCGTGAATCCACCGGACGCGTTTCCGGTACCTCCAGAGAAGGACGCACCCGAGAGTCGGGACCAAGGTCTTGTACATCCAGAAGATGTAGGGCGAGTGATCGAGTAGGAAGGCCATGATTCGATTGGCTTCGACCATGAACCGGGCGTTCAGCAGATAGACGGTCTGCGCGGCATCGGTGAAGTTGAGGATGCCGATGAGCCACAGGAGCCAGAGCAGGCGCTCCTCCGCGCGCGCTTCGGCCCGTCGATCCCTCCGCCGGCGTTGGATTCCCCGCCTATTCGATCCGTCGAATTTGGGCATCGCCGCTCCCCACCCTGGTCGGCCGTAGTCCGTCCGCGGCAAGTATCGGCAACGGCCAGGCTAACTTGCGCCCGATTTGACAGGCCCGGAACCCGATGCTAGTGTTCGGGATCTTCGAGTTTGGAGGGATGGATCGGCATGGAAGTCCTGATCAGCAGCGAGGCCATCCAGACCCGGGTGCGCGAGATCGGAAAGCAGATCGCGCGAGACCATCCGGAGGGGGCTCCGCTATTAGTCGGGGTGCTCCGAGGCTGCGTGATCCTCATGGCCGACCTCATGAAGAGCCTGCCCATCCCGCACGAGATCGACTTCATCAGTATCTCCTCCTACGAGCTTTCGTCCCAATCCTCCGGCGCCCCGCGCCTCGTGAAAGACATCGGGCGTGACATCGCGGGTCGCGACGTCATCATCGTCGAGGACATCGTGGACACCGGCCACACGCTCGAGTTCCTGCGCCGCACGTTCCTGGCGCGGAATCCCGCCTCGCTCAAGACCGTGGCGCTCCTCGACAAGAAATCTCGTCGCGAGTGCCAGGTCCCGGTGGAGTACGTGGGCTTCGAGATCGCCGACCGTTTCGTCGTGGGCTACGGTCTCGATTTCGCGGAGCGGTTCCGTCATCTGCCCTACATCGCCGCGCTCTCCGCCGAGGAGCTGATGTCCGATCCGATGGCGCTCCGCTCCATGGGGGCGGTTTAGCCTTGAACCCGGATCCCAAGCGCCGGGGAATTCTGATCGGGATCGCCGGCGGCACGGGCGCCGGCAAGACCCTCGTCGCGCAATCCATCGCCCAGGACCTGGGAAGCGACTCGGTCGTGCTCATCGAGCAGGACTCCTACTACAAAGACCTCCACCACATCCCGCTCGGCGAGCGCGAGAACCGGAACTTCGACCACCCCGACGCCTTCGACCGCGATCTCCTGCGCCAACATCTGGAAACGCTCCTCGCCGGCGAGGACCTGGAGATGCCGGTCTACGACATGCGCACCCACACGAGGGTGGGCCAGCCGCTCCGGATCAAGGGGCGCCGGGTCATCATGCTCGACGGCTTGCTCGTGCTCGAGGATCCGGGGCTCCGCCATCTCATGGACATCAAGATCTACGTCGACGCGGATCCCGATATCCGATTCATCCGGCGGCTGAAGCGCGATATCACCGAGCGCGGCCGAACGCTGGACCAGGTCATCCGACAATACGAATCGAGCGTGCGCCCGATGCATCTCCAGTTCGTCGAGCCGTCCAAGCGCTACGCCGACCTGATCATTCCCGAAGGGGGCTACAACTTCGTCGCGATCGATCTCATGAAGACGAAGATCCGCTCGCTCTTGGCCGAGACGAAATGACGGCCGCGGGCCCGCTCGTTAGCCGCTCTACGCCGTGACGGCAGCCTCACTCAACTGGATTCCGCTCCTCTCTTTCCCGCTCGAATGGGCGGCGCTCGCGCTCCTGGTCGCGGGCGCCCTCTACTGGGAGCGCGCCGCTCTGAGCGGGGTCGGCATCGAAGGGTGCGTCCTGTCGGCCATGCTGGGGCTCTGCCTGGGCTACGAATGGACGGGCGACTACGCCATCGCCGCCGCCTCGGGCCTGGGCGGCGCGGTCCTGTTCGCGCTCGTGGCGTCGGGGGTTCAGCTCGCGCTGCGCTCCGATCCCGCCGTGGGAAGCTTCTGCCTGAGCCTGATTCCCGCCGGCGCGCTGGGGCTCCTCACGCGGGCGGTGCCCCTGCGCCTCCTCCGCGAGACGCCGCCGCCGGGGCTCATCCACGGGTCGATCTTCGACGGGACTTACGCCGAGGACTTGGTCGTGAATCCCTGGCTCGTCGCGGCTCCTCTGGTCCTGGCGCTCGCGGCGTTCGTGATGCTGAAGACGCCCTACGGGCTTCGGCTCCGCGGCTATTCCGAGACCCCCGCGCTCGCGCGCGGCGGACCGTGGCAGGTCGTGTGGTCGCGCATGTCGGGCGCCGTGCTGGGCGCGCTCTGGGCGACGCCCGCGGCGGCCATCCTGCTCCGGACGCATCCCGCCTCGCCCCCACTGGGGCTCGGCTACGTGGCGCTCGCGTGCGTGGTCGCGGCGCGGTGGGGCTTCCTGCCGGGAATCCTGCTCGCGGCCGGACCCGCGCTCCTGCGAACGCTGCGTCCCTATGCGCCCGCGGATGGCCCGGGAGGCCTGGCGCTCTCCGCCGCTCCCTTCGCGCTGGCGCTCCTCTACCTTGTCTTCCTGTCGAGGCGCGCGCTTCGCACGGCGGCAACGCCGCAGTCGCGCCTCGATCCGGACGTGCTGTGACGGCCACCAAACCCGCGCGCGCTTCCTCAAGCCCCAGGCCTCCGACCCCCTTCGACGTGAACGAGGCGCTCGCCGTCATCCGCCGACGCACCACGCTCGCCCCCAAGCTCGCGCTCGTCCTCGGGAGCGGGCTCGGGATCCTGGCCGAGGGGGTCGCGTGGGACCGCTCCCTCCCCACCGAGGACGTGCCCGGGCTGCCGCGATCCACGGTGGCGGGCCATTCCGGCCGGCTCCTCTTCGGGCGCTGGTCGGGACGGACGGTCGTGGTCGCGCAGGGGCGTTCGCACCTCTACGAGGGCTACACCGCCGAGGAGGTCACGCGGCTCGTGCGTCTCTTCGCGGCGCTCGGCGCCAAGGCGCTCGTGCTGACGAACGCCTCCGGCGGGATCACCTCGAGAATGGCGCCGGGGACGCTCATGCTCGTCGAGGATCAGGTGAATCTGCAGTGGCGCGCGCCGGGGCTTGCGAAGGCGGATCCCGGAAATCCCCGCGGGCTCGTCTCGCGGCCCGTCTATTCGCCCGACCTCCTCGCGAAGGCCTCGCGCGCCGCGGTCAACGCGGGCGTGCGCTTGGAGCGCGGGATCCTCGCCGTGACGCTGGGGCCCTCGTACGAGACCCGGGCCGAGATCGCCATGCTCGAGCGCATGGGGGCCGACGCCGTCTGCATGTCGACCGCCGCCGAGGTCGCCGCGGCGAGCGAGATCGGGCTCCCGGTCTGCTGCATCTCCTGCGTCACGAACTGGGCCGCCGGAAAGAGCCCGGCGACGCTCCGGCACGAGGACGTGACGGCCGCGGTCGCCGCGGTCGCGCCCGCGCTCCGATCGGTCATCGAGCGGCTCATCTTGGCCCTCGCCCTGTAGCCCGCCGTGACGCACGACTGGCTCGCGCTCTGGCGGCCTCTCGTCCGCTCGTGGGACGCGTGGCTGCTCCTTCTCGTGCTCGCGGGCCTCGTTCCCTTCCACGGAGTCCTGGCCTACGGGCGCCTCGAGGCCGCGGCCGATCCCATCCCGACCAGGACCAAGCTCCGCCTCTACGCGACGATCGTCGTCATGGAGTGGGCGCTTGTCGCGCTCACCGCCGCCATCGCGTACCGACACGGCCTGAGACTCGCCGACCTGGGGCAGACCATCGGGAGCGCCCGGCTCTCGCTCGCCGTCCTGGCGCTCGGTCTCCTGGGACTGCTCGCGCTCACCGGGTTCAATACCCACCAGATCCGGCACGCGAGTCGGGACGAGCTTGCGGCCACGGTCCAACGGGCGCGGAAGTTCGTGCCGGTCGGCTCGACGCAGATCGTCGGATTCGCGTTCGTGGCGCTGACGGCGGGGATCTGCGAGGAGATTCTCTACCGGGGCTGGCTCGTGAACTTCCTCGGAGCCTTGTGCGGCTCGATTTGGATCGGGATGGTCGCGGCGGCGATTCTCTTCGGAATCGGCCACGCGTACCAGGGGAGGCAGGGGGTCATCGCCACCGGAGTGCTCGGGCTCGTGTTCGGCGCGATGTTCGTCCTGGTGCGGAGTCTCGCTCCGGGGCAGGTGATCCACGCCGCGATCGACCTCGTGAACGGGATTCTCGCGGGGCGCGTGGTGAAACGGATCGGGCCGGAAGCGGAGGGCGAGGCGGGCGCTACTTCAGCGTGATCTTCTCGATGCGGTCGCCCGGCATGAGCCGCTCCACGACGTCCATCCCGCGCGTGACGGTTCCGAACACGGTGTAGCGGCCCTCGAGCCGCGGCGAGGGCGAGAGCGTGATGAACCACTGACTCCCTCCCGTGTCCTTCCCCGAGAGCGCCATCCCCACCGTTCCGGTCTCGTAGGATCGATCGTTGTACTCGCAGGGGATCATGTAGCCGGGTCCGCCCCAGCCGTCGCCCCGCGGGCAGCCGTCCTGCGCCACGAAGTTGGGCACCACGCGGTGAAACGCGAACCCGTCGAAGAACTTCCTGCGCGCGAGGCTCACGAAGTTCTCGACCGTCGCAGGCGCGCGCGCGTGGTCGAAGGCGATGGTGATGATGCCGCGCTCGGTCTGGATCAGCGCCGTGTGGGGGACGGCTTTGACCGCCGGGACGCGCAGGAGCGGATTCCTCACGAGCCCGATCGAATCGGGCGGAAGACCCAGCGCCAAGCATGCGGTCTCGCGGATGCGGCGCTCCGGATCCCGGCGCGCGCGAACGAGCGCCGCGAGCGCCTCCCTGGTCTTGATCGCGGCCAGCGCCGAGGCCGCCGAGGCGCGGACGTCGGCGTCCTGGGACGTTCCGAAGCGGCCGAGGAGCGAGGCCAGCAAAGGCACCGACGCTGAATCTCCCAGCTGCCCCAGGGCATCGGCCGCGGAGCTTGCGACCGTGAAGTCGCGCGCGCCGAGGAGCGACTTGAGCGCGGGCACCACGCGGGTGGAATCGGCGCGCCGCTGCGCCAGGCCCGACACGGCGCCCGCGGCTTCGGGCGGATCGCTGCCGTCCCGCGCCCGGGCGAGGAGCGTCTCGAGCGCCATCGGGCCCGGCACCTTTCCCAGAGCCTCGAGCAATCCGGAGCGGAGAAAGCCGGG
Organism: Candidatus Eiseniibacteriota bacterium; assembly: GCA_041484545.1. Taxonomy (GTDB): domain Bacteria; phylum Eisenbacteria; class RBG-16-71-46; order SZUA-252; family SZUA-252; genus WS-7. Next base: position 19,917 of record JBGPHU010000021.1, read on the forward strand.
AAGGAGATCCATCTGCGGAGCCACGGTCGCGATCGCGCGCTCTCCCTGGATCGTGAGGAGCGCGATCGCGGCGCCCTGCACCACGCCGGTCGCGGAATCCGACAGGGCCCGCGTGAGCGGCCCGACTGACGTCGAGTCGGCGAGCAGCCCGAGCGTGAGCGCGGTCTCCCAGCGCACCTGCGCCGAGGGATCCGCCAGAAGCGGGCGCACCGCCGGCGCCTGGCCGCGCGCGGCGAGGAGGCCGAGCGCGTGGAGCGCGTTCACGCGGACGCGCCAGGCCGGGTCATGCAGCATCTTGCCCAAGAGCGGCACCGAGACCGAATCTCCCACCTCGGCGATCGCGCGCGCCGCCGTCATCCGAACCATCTCGTCTCGGTCGAGCGCGAGATTCCGGAGCGCGGGGGCCCCCGCCGGGTCCCCGACTTTGCCCAGCGCATAGGCCACGCGCCAGCGCATCTCCGGCCGCGGGTCGTCGGCATGCGCGGTGAGGGGCGAAGTGAGGGAGCGGGAGCGGATCCTCGCCGCGGCAAGCGCTGCCGCGCGGCGCTCGGATTCGCGCGGGGCCATGAGCGCGCGGGCGATCGTGGGCGCGCCGGCCTTGGCGGCGAGATAGCCGATCGCGGTCACCATCGTCTCGCGCGCTCCCGGATCCGGCTCGCGCTCCCAACGGCTCGCGATCGCGCCCACGGCCGTGGAATCCCCCATGAGCCCAAGCGCGAAGGCCGCTTCGCGGCGAACGGTCGCGGAGCGGTCGCCGAGCGCCGCGAGGAGAGCCGGAACGGTGGTGCGCTCCTGGATGAGCCCGAGAGCGCGGGCCGCGGCGGCGCGTATCGCGAGCGAGCGGTCGAGGCGAAGCGCCGGCACGAGTCCGGTGGTGTCGCGGGCAGCGGCGCGCTGCTCGATCCATCGGATGCGCGGAACGGCGGGCCGCTGCGGCGCGGCGGCGGGCCGCTGCGGCGGGGCGGAGGCCGCGGACGCCGGCGCGGGGGCGGCCGACGCGGACGCCGGCGCGACGCATGCGAGGCACCCCGCCGCCAGGAGCACCGCGAGCGCTGCTCTCATACGACCGCGCACCGTTCCTCCGCGAGAAGGGGAAGCGCCGCTTCCATCACGTCGCGAGGCTCGACTGACTCCAGCTTCCCATCCACCGCGCGCACCGTCCGCACGCATCGTCCGACCGGGCGCCATTCGGCGGGATCCGTCCATCCATAGATCCCTACCGTAGCGCATCCGGTCGCGCCCGCCAGGTGGAGGGGCCCGGTGTCGTTTCCGATGTAGAGGGCAGCGCGGGCGAAACGCGCCGCGAGCATGGGGATCGATTCACCGCGCGCGACCGGGAGCTTCATTCCGAGCGCGGCGGTCGCCGCTTCGACCGTGCCGTGATCTTGGGGCCCCTCGATCCACCAGACCGAGCGTCCGCGTCCCACCAGCTCGCGCGCGACGGCAGCAAACCGGTCCGCGGGCCAGCGGTTCTTGATCTTCCCCGCGCCGGGATGAATGTAGACCGCGCCTTCGGGCGCGTTCGCGCGCAGGGCCGGGTCGGGCACGTAGTAGGGAGGATCGGGCCAAGCTCCCGCGCCCGCGCCGCGCGCCAGCAGAAGACTCACCTCGGATTGATGCAGAGGCGCCGGGGAGCCCGCGTCGCCCGCGGCTAGGGCATCGCCCGCGGCCGGATACGCCACGCGCCGCGTCAGCCCCGCCCGGTCGCGCTCGCGATACCGCGCGGTGTCGAACCCGACGCGCTCGCGCGCGCGCGACCAGGCCGTGAGCATGGCGGCGCTCCGCGAATAGGACACGGTTGTGAAGTAGATGGCGAGGTCGGGCCGGGGACCCCTCAAGCCGCGGAACCCGGCGCGCGCCACGCCCAAGAAATTCCGCGTGTCGACCACGCGGATCTCGTCGGCCCAGCGCTGGCCCAGCACCGCGGCGGCGTTCTGACGCCCGACCACCAGCGTCACGTGCGCTCTCGGAAATCGCTCGCGAATGGAGCGGATGGCGGGAACGTTGAGGAGGAGATCTCCGAACTGATTCTGAGGGCGGTACAGGTGAATGATCCTAGGTTCCGATCGGGTCGGGTCGACCGTTGGGGTCGGCTCGGCCGGCGGCATCTCAGACCATCTTGGGCGGCTCAGCGCCCTTGGACCTCATCTTCTCCAGCTCGAGCACCTTCACGAGGCGGTCGTGGCAGCCCACGGGCATGGCCTTGGGCTGGTCATGCTCGTGTTTGTAGAGTTTGATCGTCATCGTGAGGGAGTCGAATTCGGCGCGGCAGTCGGAGCAGGAACCAATGTGGCGTTTCATCTCGTTGACGATGTCTTCCTTCATGTCCGCGTCAAGGTAGTCGGAGAGCGAATCGAGGACCTCTTTGCACGTGAGCATCAGTGGGCTCCCAGGGCGCGGTTCGGTTTCGCGCTGTCGCTGAAGTATCCGGCGAGGCGGTTCCTCACTTTGAGACGCGCGCGATGGAGACGGGATTTCACGGCCGCCACGGAAAGATCCAGAACGTCGGCAACCTCCGCATTCGACATCTCCTCCACGTCGCGCAGGATGAACACTTGGCGAAATTCCGGCGGCAACGCCTCGATCGCCTCATCCATCTCGTGCTGCAATTCCCGGCTCAGCAGCTGCTCCACCGGGCCGGGCGTCCAGTCCACGATGTTGACTGGAGTCTCCCGCTCATCCTGATCCTCGATGGAAACCGTGGGAAGCTGCTTTTTCCTCAGACGCATCAGCGCGGAATTCGCGGTGATGCGGTAGATCCACGTGGAGAACGTCGAGGCGCCCTGGAACGACTTGATTCCGCGGTAGGCGCGCAGGAATGTGTCTTGTAGCACGTCCTCGGCATCCTCGGGATTCCGGACCATCCTCAACGCGAGACTGTACACCTTCGACTCGTATCGCGAGATCAACTCTCCGAAGGCCCGTTCGTCATCCTCTTTCGACTTCCGGACCAGTTCTTCGTCGGTAACAGCGGGCACTAGATCCTCGCATTCATTGGATTCGGCCTTGTGGGCGTCGATTCCGGTAAATGTCTATTGATTCAAGGCTATGGGGGCGGCGCTTCCGTGTCAAGCCGCACGGACAGCGGGGGAGCGGCGGGCGTCCGGCGGCCTGCGACCTAGGGGTCCAGGGGTTGCTTGGTGGGCACTGTTCTCATGCGGCTCAGATCACACTCAGGCGATCTACCTCCGTCGAAGCGCCCGGGCGTCGTTCGCGCGGATTCTCGATTCCGTGACGCCGCATCTTCGACCGGAGGCTCCCGCGGCCGATCTTCAGAAGCCGCGCCGCCTCCACCACGTTTCCGGTCGCCCGGTCGAGCGCGGCCTGGATCACCGCGCGCTCCACGGACGGAAGGGAGACCCCCTGTGGAGGGATCGTGATGCTGAATCCGGACAGGTCTTCCGACCCGGACTCGCCCGCCGTCCCCAAGGGAACGGCCAGCTCCGCCGGGCCAATCTCCTCCGAGCGCGCGAGCAGCACGGCGCGCTCGATCACATTCGACAATTCACGCACGTTGCCCGGCCAGTGGTAGCGGGCGATTTCCCGCTCTCCCCCAGCCGACAGGTGGACCGTGCGCCCCAGCTTGCGGGCGACGCGTTCCACGAAGAGACGCGCGAGGAGCACCGGATCTCCGTCCCGGGCGCGAAGCGGCGGGATTTCGATCGGCACCACGTTCAGGCGGTAGTACAAATCCTCGCGGAAGCGTCCCCGCTTCACCTCTGAGATTAGCTCCCGGTTCGTCGCGGCCAGTATTCGCACATCTACGGGAATGTCCCGCGACCCGCCCACCCGCCGCACGATCTTCGAGTCCAGGAACTTGAGCAGCTTGGCCTGCAGGGTCAACGGAAGCTCGCCCACCTCATCGAGAAAGACCGATCCGCCCTCGGCGGCTTCGAAAAGCCCTACCCGGGTCTGCGTAGCATCCGTGAAGGCCCCTTTCTCGTGTCCGAAAAGCTCGGAT
>JBGPHU010000022.1:0-23494 GCA_041484545.1 Candidatus Eiseniibacteriota bacterium
CACCGGGGTCGCGAAGAGGATGATCGTCTGGGTGATGATCACGTTCCAGCAGAACATCGGCATCTTCATCATCGACATGCCGGGCGATCTCAGATTAAGGATCGTCACGACGAAGTTGATCCCGCCCAGTATCGAGGACGCTCCAGCCAAGTGGAGACCCAGAATCCAGAGATCGACCCCCGGTCCCGGAGAGAACTGGCGGTCCGTGAGCGGCGGATAGCTCGTCCAGCCGGCCGCCGCCGAGCCGCTCTTCAGGAAAAGGCTCACCAGCATGAAGAGACCCGCCGGGACCAGCATCCAGAAGCTCACCGCGTTCACGCGCGGGAAGGCCATGTCGCGCGCGCCGATCTGGATCGGGACGACGTAGTTGGCGATCCCGGCCATGACGGGAATGGTGAAGAAGAAGACCATGAAGGTCCCGTGGAGCGACATGATCTGGTTGTAGACCTCGGGGCGCACGACGTGGAGCCCCGGGGCGGATAGCTGGGCGCGCATGACCATCGCGAAGATGCCGGCCACGGTGAAGAAAAAGAACCCGAGCCAGATGTACATCACGCCGATCAGCTTGTGATCGGTCGTGAGGAGCCACTTGAGGATGCCCGTCCTCGGCTTGGCGTGAGACGCCGCGGCCCCGTGTGACGGGACCGAGCGGGCTCCTATGGTGCCGGCTTCCATGATGGTCAGGCTCCCTTCTTCTTCTGCTCGATCCAGCGGTCGAATTCTTCCGGCGTCACCACGTTCACCGTGATGAACATCTGAGCGTGAAGGACGCCGCACAACTCGGCGCACTGGCCTTGATAGGTCCCGGGCTTGTCCACATTGAACCACACGCGATTGATCCGACCCGGGTTGGCGTCCATCTTGATCCCGAAGTCGGGAACGAACCAGCTATGCACCACGTCGATCGAGGTGATGTTGGCGGAGATGATCTTCCCCGCCGGAAGCACCAGCGGCTCGTTGGCGAAGATGACTCCATGTTGAGGATAGCGGTACTCCCAGAACCACTGGTGTCCGATGATCTCGATTTGCACGTCCGATTTCGGAATCTTTTCCATGTACTTCGCCGTCGAAAACGAAGGCCCGGAAAGGATGATCATCGCCAGCGCGGGAATCGCGGTCCAGACGATCTCGAGACGCACGTTTTCGTGCCACTTGGCGGGGGCGACCCCCGGTTTCGCTCGGAACTTGAGCACGGCCACGAGCAGGATCCCCTCGGCGAGGATGAAGAAGAACGCGGTGATGACGACGGCCTTGTAGAAGAGCGTCCTCACGTCGCGCGCGATCGTCGTCGCCGGGTGGAGCAGCCATGCCGACGCGGGATTCGCGAGCACGGCGGCTGCTGTGAGACCCAGCCCGAAGATGAGGAGCAGCGCCCAGCGGTTTCGTAGGTTCATGTCAGCTCCGGTTTGCGCCAGCGGGCGCGGATGTCGTGCTCTTCGGGGCGGCCATGACGGCCGGCCCGCCCGGGGCCGCCGGCTGCCGGGCGCGCAAGGTCGCGGTGAATTCGTAGAGCGCGCGGATCTCCTCGCGCGAGAGATCGCCGTTCCCCGGCATCGCCCACCCCGGGAGGCCCTCCAGGACCAGCTTCTCGAAGCGCGCCGGATCCCCCGCCGCGCGAGAGGCCGGCATGGGCATCGTGGTCATGTAGGCGTAGGGCGCCGACCCGAGCATTCGTACTCTGACGCCGCCCTCGCCCGACGGGCCGTGACAGGACGCGCAACGCTGGGCGTAGGCGGCGGCGCCGGGCGCATCGGCGGACGGCGGCGGGTAGGACCCGGCCGGCGCGACAGGCGATGGAGGTTCGGCCATGAGGCGGAGCGCCAGCTCGATCGGAATCGTGGGCCCTGGCTTCGCGGGCCCTCCCGGACCGGCGCCTGTCGGCGCCGTCGATCCGCCCCCTTCTCCTCCGATGGGGCCGAGCCACGCGAGATCCGCCGGCTTGTCCTCCTCGGGCTTCGGAGCGAAGGTCCGTACGTAGTGCGCCAGCGCGAAGCGGTCCTCGAACGGAATGTTCGAGAACGCGGCCATGGCCGTTCCCGGAGAGCCCGCCGAGATCGTCTGGACGATTCGCGCGACCCCTCCGCCGTATTTCCAGTAGCCCTCGTGGTAGTTCCTCGGCTTCGGATTCAGCACGGCCGCGGCCGGCCCGTTCCCGTAGCCGTCGATCCCGTGGCACGACGCGCAGTTCACCGCGAAAAGCGCCTTCCCCTTCGCGATCAGCTCCGGGGTCGGCTTGAGGAGCGTCGCCACGCTGACCGCGCCGCCTTGTTTCCCGGCCGCGCCGACTGCTTCCCCGCCCGCTTCCTTGCCCGCCGAGCGCATGCCGGCCAGGTAGGCAAGCGTGGCGACGACGCCCAGGAGGATTCCCGTGACCACGAACTGAGCGATGGCCAGGGCCGCCCCGGCAGACTCTTCGTGCGGCGGAATCGGATCGCGCGGACTCGGATGGGTCGTGTCGCTCATGCGTGAAACCTCACACTCGCCGCAAAATCGGGGTCGCCGTGCGGCGCGACCGGGTGGCGGCTCAGGAAGGACTGCACTCTCCAGCCGAAGAGGCCGAGAAAACCAAGGGCAACCCCGATCTCGTTCCAGCTCAGGACGGCATGCTCGGGCGAGAAGGCCGGGTAGATCACCCAGTAAGTGTCGAGCCATTGCCCGAGAATCACGCCCGCGCAGACCGTCAACAAGATCGCTTCGTTCTCCTTCCACCGCTGCGGCATCAGCACGAAGAACGGAATCACGAATTTCAGCACGGCCACTGCGATGATCACCGCTCCCCACCCCGTGTAGATCCGGTGGATCATCCACTCGATCTCATGGGGCAGGTTGGCGTACCAGATGAGCATGAACTGCGAAAACGCAATGTAGGTCCAGAACACCCCGAACGCAAAGACGAGCTTTCCCAGGTCATGGTAGTGGGCGCGGCTGATCACACCCTGGAGCGCCCCCTGGCGCCTGAGGAGGATCGCCGTCAGGGCGATCGACGCAAGCCCGCTCTGCCACAGTCCGGCCCATGCATAGACACCGAAGATGGTGCTGTCCCACGTCGGCTCGAGCGACATGAGCATGTCGAAGGCCGCGAGGGTGAAGGTGAGCGCGAACGTGACGAGGAACACCGCCGAAAGCTTGAGGTTCGTCCGGCTGAGCGCCGGATTCCGGGTCTCGTCCTGCTTCGTCGAGTTCCGCACGAAATACAACGAGAAGAAGGACCAGAGCGCGAGGCAAAATACGTTCCGGATGATGAAGAAGTTCTGGGAGAGGTAGCCTCCCTTCGCGATCAGCTTCGCTCCGACCCCCTGCGTCGCCGCGGGGCTGGACCAGATGTAGACGTGGGGAATGCCCACGGCAACGACTACGAAGAGGATGAGCGCCATAGGCACGAACGAAGCGAAGGCATCCGCGATCCGCCGGACGACGACGCTCCAGGTCGCCCCCACCAGATAGTGAATGGCGGAGAAAAAGGTCCCCGCGAGCCCGAGACACAGGAATACCCAGAAATTCTGGAGCCAGGCCGCGTAGGCGCGCGTGGGATCCGAGCTCACCTCGAGGCTGAAGGTCACGGCGCCGATGACGATGAGGAGGCCGAAGATCGCGCGTACTCCAGACGCGACGGAAAGCGGGCCAACCCGGAGCCTGTCCCCGTGACGCGTCATGTGCGCGAAGGCGTCGGCGCTCATGGCGTTCCTCCTTCCGCGGCGGGCTTGCCCGAGACGGCGGGCTTCGCGGCCCCTATCCCCGTCGATTCAGCCGGCGCGCCCGTCGAGTCCGGCTGGATCCCGGCTGCCTTCAAGTCTTGAGGAAGCGGATGCCCGGCGCGCTCGAGCGCGCGCACATAGTGGATCACGGCCCAGCGATCCTCCGGAAGAATCTGCGACGCATAGCTCGGCATGAGGTTCTGGCCGAGAGTGACCGTGTGGAAGATGCGCCCATCGGACCACCCGGTCACCTTTACGGAAAGGAGCGAGGGAGGCATCGGGAACTTGGGCACGATGTATCCCTGGCCGTCGCCCTTCGGGCCATGACAGACGACGCAGTACGTCATGAAGACACGCTGTCCCCGGCCAAGAACCTCGGCCGTGCGAGGGAGCGGATTCACCAGCTCGCTCTGCGCGATCAGGCTGTCCCCCAGCGCGTACCGGTAGGGCGTGAATCCGCGCGGCACCGTGCCCGGGACCGGAGGCCGCATCGCCGATAGGCCCGGACGCATCGGGTCTTCGTTCTGTGCCTTGATCGCAGGCGAGTAGGCCATGTTGGGCATGTACTCCAGCGCGGGCTGCTCCTTGCGGTGCGAGCATCCGGCCAGGAGCCCCGGAATGGCGAGGGCGAGAACAAGCCTCGCGGCCGGATTCCCTCCAAGGACTCGCGCGCTAGACACGGATCACCTTCACTTCCACGGGGCCGGTCCTGCGCAGGACTCCAAGCACGCGATCCTCGTTCCAATCGGGGCCGGACTCCGGGACGAAGAGCCCGAACCGGTCGTTGGTGAGGCTCCGGTCCAGGACCGGCCCTTTGAAGTTCGGAAGCCCGCAGGCCAGGAGCAGGGCCGCAAGGGTCATGGTGCCGCCCAGCAGCACCCCGCACTCGAAGGTCACCGGAATGAAGGCGGGAAGCGAGATGAAGGGCTTGCCGCCGACCACGATCGGCCAGTCGAACGCCGAGGTCCAGATCTCGAACGTGAGCCCCAGCGCCGCCCCGCTCAGCCCCATGACCAGCGTCACAAAGGGTATCCAGGATTTCCTGATGCCGAGCGCCTCGCTGAGCCCATGGATCGCGTACGGCGTATAGGCGTCGATCCCCTGGAAGCCGTGCTCCCTCGCGAGGGCGGCGGCGGTCAGGAGGCGATCCGGATCGTCGTAGAGCGCGAGGATGGCGCGCGTCGGGGCGCGCTTTCGGAACCGGTCAAGGAACACGGGCCGTCTCCTGTGCGTGCGGGCGCTCGCGCGCGGCTGCCTCGTTCTTCTTGGCCGTCCAGAGCACGCCCTTCACCTCGGCCATCGAGATCGCCGGAAAGAAACGGCAGAAGAGGAGGAAGCACATGAAGAAGAATCCGAACGACCCCGCGATCACCGAGAAGTCGAAGATCGTCGGCTTGTAATAGGACCAATTGGGCGGCAGGAAATCCCGGTGCAGCGACGTGACGATGATAGTGAATCGCTCGAACCACATCCCCACGTTGACGAGAATGGAGATCGCGAACATCAGGGGGATGCTCCGGCGAAGCTTCTTGAACCAGAAGACCTGGGGCGAGATGACGTTGCAGCTCACCATGATCCAGTACGACCAGGCGAATGGTCCCGTCGCCCTGTTGAGGAACGTGAACCGTTCGTATTGATTTCCGCCGTACATCGCCACGAAGAATTCAGTCGCGTACGCGTACCCGACCATCATTCCGGTCGCGAGGATGATCTTGTTCATGTTTTCGAGATGTTGGAGGGTGATGTACTCCTCCATGTGGAACACTTTCCGGAGAATCACGAGCAGGGTCACCACCATCGCGAAGCCGGAGAAGATGGCGCCCGCGACGAAGTACGGCGGGAAGATGGTCGTGTGCCAGCCGGGCAGGAGCGAGGTCGCGAAGTCGAAGGAAACGATGCTGTGCACCGAGAGCACGAGAGGCGTCGAGAGGCCGGCCAGCATCATGTACGCGCGCTCGTAATGCTGCCAGTGGCGCTCCGAGCCGCGCCACCCCAGGGAGAGCCAACCGTAGATGGCGCGGCGCCAGCCCGCCGAACGATCCCGGAGCGAGGCGAAATCGGGAATCAATCCCGTGTACCAGAAGCAGAGCGAGATCGTGAGGTAAGTCGTGACCGCGAAGACGTCCCAGATCAGCGGGGACCGGAAGTTCACCCAGAGAAAGCGCCAGTTCGGAAGGGGCACGAGCCAGTAGGCGAACCACGTCCGGCCGAGATGGATCAGCGGGAACAGTCCGGCCGTCATGACCGCGAAGATCGTCATGGCCTCGGCGGAACGGTTGATCGCGGTGCGCCACCGCTGACGGAAGAGGTGGAGAATCGCCGAGATCAGCGTTCCGGCGTGTCCGATCCCGATCCAGAACACGAAGCTCGTGATGTCGACCGCCCAGCCGACCGGGTGGTTGAGTCCCCAGATCCCGATCCCCTTGTAGATCTGATAGGAGATTTCCGCCGCGAACTGGAGCGTGAGCAGGAGGCTGATGCCAAAGAACACCTTCCACAGCGTCCCGGGTTTCCGCTCGAGCGGCGCGGAGACGTTCTCGTTCACGTCCGCGAATGTTTTCCGCGGGTCGATGAGGGGCTCGGCCGGAATCGCCGGCGCCTGGAGTACCTCGCTCATGCGCCCGCTTCCTCGCGATTTCTCACCTTGGTTTCATAGGTCACGACCGGCCGCGTGTTGAGGTCCCAGAGCACGTGGTATCCGCGCGGCCTCTTCGTCAGCTCGGTGACGCGACTCTCGGCATCGTTGGTGTCCCCGAATACGATCGCCTGGGTCGGGCAGGACTGCATGCACGCGGTCTCGATATCGCCGTCCTTCACGGGAACGCCGAGGGCCTTCGCCCGCTCCTTCCCGTCGCGGATCCGCTGGATGCAGAACGTGCACTTCTCCATGACGCCTTTCGATCGCACCGTCACGTCGGGATTGAGCGCCAGCCTCAGGGACTTCTCGCGCACGCTCGAGTAATCGAACCAGTTGAATCGCCGGACCTTGTAGGGGCAATTGTTCGAGCAATAGCGCGTCCCGACGCACCGGTTGTAGATCTGGAGATTCAGCCCCTCGCTGTTGTGGACCGTGGCGAGCACGGGACACACGGTCTCGCAGGGAGCGTTTTCGCAGTGCTGGCAGAGCATCGGCTGGTGGACTGTCTCCGGATCCTCGGCGCTTCCGGCGTAGTAGCGGTCGATGCGGAGCCAGTGCATTTCACGCCCCCGGAGCACGATCGACTTGCCCACCACCGGCACGTTGTTCTCCACCTGGCAGGCGACCATGCACGCCGCGCATCCGATGCACGCGTTCAGGTCGATTGCCATGCCCCACCGGTGGCCCAGGTACTTGTGGCGCGTCCACATGGAGGGCTGATTGGGCGATTCCTCGTTTCCGGAGGAAGGATCCTTGAGGAACGACGCGAACGTCGTCTCGTAGACGATGGGACGGTCCTCGGTGTACTGATGCCCCTGCACGCAGGCCAGCGGGGCCATGCGGCCGGTCTTCGTGATCCGCGCGGGAATCCCGCTCATGCCGATGCGCCCCGCTGTGGCCTGCGCGAGCGCGTAGCCGTTCTGCCCCACCTTGTTGCCGACGCGTCCTGTCGCGGTGCGGCCATATCCGAGCGCGATCGCGACCACGTCCGGATGGAGCCCCGGCTGGACATGGACCGGGAGGTCGAACTTGGCGTGGCCCACGTCCACGGTGACGACGTCGGATTTCATCTCGTAGTCGGAAACGCCGAGCGCCTTCGCGCGCGACGGGGCGATCGAAACGTAGTTGTCCCAGTCGATCTTGGAGACCGGATCGGGAAGCTCCTGGAGCCAGGCGTTGTTGGCGCTCCTGCCGTCGTACATGGTGACGGGCGTGTAGAGAACGAGGGAGAGCGGCCCGCCCGAGGGAACCGGCGCGCCCACCGCGGGAATCTCGCCCATGGCGCCGGGCCGGAACGATCCGCCGCCGGAACCCGCGGCTCCCGGGGCGCCCGCGGCGCCCGGGGCGCCCGCGGCGCCTCTGCCCGCCCCTGCCCCATTCATTCCGCGATCGGACTGCCACACGCCCTCGCGAAGGGCGCCTTCCCAGAAGATGTCGAAGTTCGCCGCGGCATTGCTCCGCGGATAGACGTCCCTGCGCCAGGCCTCCCGCAGATAGTCGTGCCAGGTCCCGCTCGTGCCCGCGACGGGACCCGTTCCGAGCGCGCGGCCCCATGTGAGGAGGGTGTCCTGGAAGGCGCGCGTCCCGTAGAGCGGCGCGATGGTGGGCTGGGTCAGCGAGCGGACTCCCCGCCGAGGCTCGTGATCGTTCCAGGATTCGAGGTAATGGTTGTCGGGCGCTACGAAGTCGGCATAGCGCGCGGTCTCGTCCACGCGATCGGAGAAGCTCACGACAAAGGGCACGCGCTTCATCAGCTCGCCGAATCCCAGAGCCGCCGGCAGCGAGTAGCCCGGATTCACGCCGTGGATCAGGAGCGCCTGGACCTCCCCCGCCCGCATGCGCTCCGCGAGCGAGAGCACGGCCTCTTCGGAGCCCTGCGCCTGGAGTGACGGGGTCGAGGTATCCACCGTCACGCCGTCGTTCCCGAGCGCCGAGTTCAGAAGATTCGCGGCGACCTGGAGCGCCACGGCGTGGCCCGCGGGCGCGGCCTGCGCCCCAGCGAGCACGAGGCTCTTGCCGCGGCTCGCCCAAAGATCATCCGCGAGCGCGGAGAGTGTCCCGGCCGGCAGGCCCGCATCCCGCTCCGCGGTCTCGGCGGGATAGTCGCGGAGCGCGCCGCTCACCGCGGCATTCCCCGCGAGCGGTGCGCGCGGGGTGCGGATGTGCAGCTCGTGCGCGAGCGCGAGAGCGACTCCGAGGAGATGCTCGGGCCGCACGCGGTGGCGGACGTCGGCGTTCGTGCCGGTCAGCGTCAGGATCGGCTCGATGGCCACCAGCTTCGACATCGACCCCGACTCGGGCCGGCGCCGGCTCGCGAAATCCCGGGCGAACTCCACCGGCGAGAGGAACGTGCCGAGCGGATCGGCGCCGAGGGTCACGATCAGGTCGGCGCGGTCCAGCCGGTAGCGCGGAACGAGACGCTCGCCGTACGAGAGCTCCTGCGCCTTCGCGATCGCGTCGCTCGAGACCGCGTCGTAGACGACGTGGGTGCCCGACGGGAATGTCGAGAGGAAATCAAGGACGAGCGCCCGCGTGGTCGGGCTCGTGAGCGTTCCGGTCAGGAGAACGACTTTGCCGCCTCCCTGACGGGTGTCCGCCAGCGCCCGGACCGCGCGCGCGTCGAGAGCGGCCCACGTGGTCGCCCCGGCCGCGCCGGTCGCGCGGTCGATGGCGACGGGGCCCTTGAGCCGGTCCGGGTCGTAGAGATTGAGGAGCGACGCCTGTCCGCGCGCGCACAATCCCCCGCGGTTCAGCGGATGCTCCTTCATCCCTTCGAGCTTGATCGGCCGCCCCTCGCGCGTCTTCACGAGGATGCCACAGGAGGCCGGGCACTCGCCGCATGTCGATGCGTACCAGAGCGCCTTCCCGGGGACTGCCTCTTCGGGCATCTTGATGTAGGGCAGAATCTTCTCGACCGGCTTCCGCGCGCAGCCCGCCGCAGCGAACGCCGCGCCAGCGCCGATGAGCTTGAGGAAGTCGCGCCGCGACGGAATCTCCGTCGGCTCCTCCGAAGGCGTGAGGAACTCGCGCTCGCGGAGCGCGCGCACTTCCGGGCTGTCGTTCAACTCCGCGAGCGTCCGCCAGTGGGTGCGCGGCGCTTCCTTCGCCCTTTTCTCCGGAGTTTCAGTCACGCGCGTGGGCTCCGTCATGTGTGGCACGTGTTGCAGTCAGTGGGCGCCTTGTTCTGGCGGTGACAGCTGATGCAGAAGCCCATCTTGAGATCCTTGGCCTGCTGGATCACGTCCATGTTCTGCACTTCTCCGTGGCATTTCTGGCAGGGAAAGCCCTTGGCGATGTGCCACTGATGGCTGAAGTACACGTAGTCGGGCTCGCGGTCCACGCGGATCCACGGCAAGGGCTTCGACGTCTGGTAGTACTCCGTGAGCTTCTGGATGGCGGGCCTCTCGGTCCTAACCACGCTGTGGCAATTCATGCAGACCGCCATCGATGGGATCGTGGCGTAGCGCGAGCGCTCGGCGTTGGAATGGCAGTAGATGCAAGGGATCTTGTTCGTGCCCGCGTGGATCTTGTGGCTGAAGGGAATCGGCTGGGTCGGTCCGTATCCCACGTTGCTGAACGCATCGAAAAACGCCCACCCGCCCAGGGCGAGCAGGGCCAGCAGGATCGGGATGACCTTCTTTGGCTCGAGTGGGCTCAAATCTCCGAGAACTGTATCGCTGGAGTGATCGCTCGTGCGCGGAAATGAGTCCGCTCGGAAACAAGATTGTGAATACTGTCACCAACCTCCGGGTCCGTCAAGCGGGATCGCCTCTTACGAGATCGGGCGCCCTGAAATCGCGGCCGCGAGCGTGCTCGCTCCGTAGAGGACGCCGAAGACGATGCTGGCGAGCGAGACGGCCCGCGAGATTCTCATGGCCGCGGGCGCCCCAATCCCCGAAATCGCGATGGGAATGGAGAGCGCCGCGCTGGCCGTGACCATGCCCAGCACCGAGCCTAAGCCGAACGATCCGAGATACAGGATACCGTCCGTCCGCGAGGGGATCGTTGCGAGGATAACCAGGGTGAGCCCTCCGCTTCCGGCGAGCCCGTGGGCTGCGCCGACCCAGAACGGCCTCGTGCCCACCGCGCGGAGCGAATGCGGATGCCGGTGCTTCGGCCCGACGGAGCGGACTCGCGTGAGCCCCCCCACTCCGAGGAAGACGATCATCGCGGCGACCCCCAACTCCAGTGGCAGGTCGAGAGCGCGGGGGAAGCGGAGTCCCAGCCACACGGCCGGAAGCCCCACGAGGAGAAGCGACATGAGATGCCCCACGCCCCAGAAGCCGCCAATCGCTCCGGATCGGACCGGATTCTTCTCACGGCTCACGATCGTGGCGATCGCGGCGATGTGGTCGGCCTCGAAGGCGTGACGAAGCCCGAGAAGGAGCCCCAAGGCCATATGCGAACCGAGCGCCGAAAGCACGCGCGGAAGATACGACAGCCGAGCGGGGTTCGCCAGCCTTCGACATTTCGGATTCACGCCGCCCGGCATGGCTCTCTATACTGGCCGATCGTGGGGACCTCTGAGACCTCTACATCCATGGCGGCTGGAACGGAGCCGGACTCCCTCTCGGGCGAGAGCGCTTCGGTTCCGGGGCTCCTGCCCTGGGATTGCCTGGCGAGCGCCCGCGCGGAGACGGCCCGCCGGCCGGTCTTCGTCTGGGAATCTCCCGCGGGCGAATCGTTCGCCGGCATCGGCGCCGTGTGCCGGCTGGAAGCCGAGGGGCCGGGCCGTTTCTCCGAGCTGCGCCGCCGGCTGGAGCGGCTCCTCTCCCGCGCGGAGCATCGCGGTAGCCCGCCTCCGGGCTTCCCCGGCCCGGTCGCGGTTGGCGGCTTTTCTTTCGCCGAGCAGGGGGCGCGGCGCGGGTGGCCGGGGTTCGCCGACGGCTCCTTCCATCTGCCCGAGCGGACGTTCTGGAAGGTTCCGGGGGCTGAAACCGTGGAGACCCGCTGGAGAGCTCGCGGTGGTGAAGGCGCGGGCACACTCGAGCCCAAGCCCGAGCCCGCGAAGACCTTGGAGCGCGCGGCATGGATCGACGCGGTGCTCCGCACGCTGGAGCGAATCCGCGGCGGATCCCTCTCCAAGGCCGTTCTCGCTCGCTCGTTCGGACTCGTGCTCGACCGCTCCGCCGACGCCGTCTCCATCCTGGCTTCCCTGCGCGGCGCCTATCCCACCTGCTATCGGTTTCTCATCGCGGACGGGCGCGGCAACGCGTTCCTGGGCGCGAGCCCCGAGCGGCTGGTCCGCCTCGTCGGCGGCGAGATCCTGACCGAAGCGGTTGCTGGAACGCAGCGATGCGAGCCCGGCGAGGATGCCGCTCTGCCCGCGCGGGATCTCCTGGACCGAGCCAAGGACCGGAGCGAACACGAGGTGGTGCTCCGCCACCTGCTCGAGACTCTGTCGCCGCTCTGCGAATCGGTCGTGGCGCCCGGGATTCCGGAAGTGATGCGGCTCCCCCATCTGCTGCATCTCCGCACCCCGGTGAGGGGCCGCGCGCGCCATGGAGCGCACGTGCTCGACTTGGTCTCGCGCCTCCACCCGACCCCCGCGGTGGCGGGATGGCCTCGTGGGGAGGCGCTGGACTGGATCCGCCGCGTGGAGAGCGCCGACCGGGGATGGTACGCGGGACCTGTCGGATGGGTGAACGCCCGAGGCGACGGAGACTTCGCGGTCGGGATCCGATCGGTCGCGATCCGCGGGGAGAGCGCCCGGATCTTCGCGGGCGCCGGAATCGTCGAAGGCTCCGACCCCGAGATGGAGTGGAGCGAGACCGAGCTCAAGATGAAAGGTATCCTGGATGCGATCGCGCGCGACTGATCCCGAGACGGCAGGTCGCACGGCGCCGGCGCCGGCCGCGGTCGCGGCTGCGCCAGGGATGCTCAACGTGGCCTGGTGCGACCGGTTCGTCGCCGGGCTCCACGCCGCTGGAGTGCGCGACGCGCTCATCTGCTCCGGATCGCGCTCGGCCCCGCTCGCAATAGCGTTCGACCGCTCCCCGATCGCGACCCACGTCTGCCTGGACGAGCGCGCGGCCGGTTTCTTCGCGCTCGGGCTCGCCAAAGCTTCGAGGCGTCCCGTGGCGCTCGTCTGCACGTCGGGCAGCGCCGCCGCGAACTTCTCCCCCGCGGTCGTCGAGGCCTCTTCGGCGCGCGTCCCCTTGATCCTCGCGACCGCCGACCGGCCGCCAGAGCTCCGCGACACAGGCGCGCCGCAGACGATCGACCAGATCAAGCTCTTCGGCGATCTCGTGCGGTGGTTCGTGGAGGTAGGGACGCCCGAGGATTCCGGCGCGATGCTCGATTACGCCGCGTCGCTCGGAACGAGGGCCGCCGCGGAGGCGTGGCGGTCCCCCGCGGGCCCGGTGCATCTGAACTTCGCGTTCCGCGAGCCGCTCCTTCCGGAGCCGGACAAGCTTCCGCAGCCGGCGCGCGCCGCGGAGAGCCACGTCGCGCCCGAGCCTCTGCGTCCTCCGCGCCGAGCGATCGAGCGCCTCGCGAAGATGGCGCGCGGGCTCCGGCGCGGCCTCATTCTCTGCGGACCCGACGACAACGGACCGGAGTTCCTGAGCGCCGTCACCCGGCTCGCCCTTGCCACGGGTTACCCGGTGCTCGCCGACCCCGCGTCCCAGATCCGATTCGGTCCGGAATCGCGCGCTCCCATCCTCGGCGCCTATGACGCGTTCCTCCGCTCCACGGCCTTCGCGGACCGGTGCGGACCCGAATTCGTGATCCAGTTCGGCGCGGCGCTCACGTCCAAGGCCTACCACGCGTACGCGGCGCGCTATCCGGAGTCGACCCACGTCATCGTGGACCCGGCCGCCGCATGGCGGAGCCCGGCGCGTCGCGCGCGCGAGGTCCTGGCGGCGGACTCCGGAGAGGCCGCGGCGGCCCTGGCCGATGCGCTCGAAGGATCCGCGGACCCCCTGCCGAGCTGGCGCGAGGACTTCGCCACGGCCGAGCGCGAGGCCCGCGCGGTGATCGCGCGCCATCTCGATGGGGCCGATCCCTTCCAGGAAGGAGCGCTCTTCCCGGCGCTCCTCGACGCGCTCCCCGAGGGAGGCGTTCTCTACGTAGGCAACAGCATGCCCATCCGCGACCTCGACGCGTTCGCGCCAGCCTTTCCCCGGCGCGTCCGGGTGCTCGCGAACCGGGGCGCGAGCGGAATCGACGGGGTCGTGTCGAGCGCCTTGGGCGCGAGCGCCGCGTCCGATGCGCCGCTCCTTCTGGTCACGGGCGATCTCTCCTTCCATCACGATCTGAACGCGCTCCACATGGCCCGCGGCGAGCGCGTCCACGCCACGATCGTGGTGGTGAACAACGACGGAGGCGGCATCTTCTCGTTTCTGCCGGCGGCGCGGCACGCCGCCTTCGAGCGATATTTCGGCACGCCGCATGGACTTAATTTCGCTCCGGTCTCCGCTATGTACGGGATTCCGTATACGATTCCCCGGACCTGGGACGAGCTCAGGCAGAGGGTCGGCGACTCGCTCCAATCCCGTTTGACCGAGGTGATCGAGATCAGGACGAACCGGGAGGACAATCGCGCCTGGCACCAGGCCGTGTGGGAAGACATCATCCAGACGATCGGGAGGATTCACGCATGAACCTCGACATTCGAGGCGTCACCTACCATCTGGAAGTCGATGGCGATCCGGCCTCCGAGCCGGCCGTGGTCCTGCTTCACGGATTCAGCGGATCGAGCGCGGACTGGGCCGAGCTTTCGCCTCAGATCCATCGCCTTGGCCGCGCGGTGGTCGCGATCGATCTCGCCGGCCACGGCAGGACCCAGCCTCCCGCGGATCCTTCGCGCTACACGATGTCCGAGACGGTCCGGGACCTGGACGCGATCGCGTCGAAGCTGGGCGCGTCGCAGGCGGACTGGGTCGGATACTCGATGGGCGGCCGCGTCGCGCTCCACATGGCGCTCGCCTACCCGTCCCGCGTGCGCTCGGTCGTGCTCGAGAGCGCCTCCGAGGGGATCGAGGACCCGGAGGCCCGCTCGCGCCGCCGCCATGCGGACAACGCGCTGGCCGAGCGGATCGAGGAGCGCGGCATCGAATGGTTCGCCGACTACTGGAGCACGTTGCCTCTATTCGAAACGCAGTGGGAGCTTCCGCCCGCGACGCTCTCGGCGCTCCGGCAGAGGCGGCTCGCCAACTCGACCGCCGGGCTCGCGAGCTCGCTCCGGGGCATGGGCCAGGGCGCGCACGAGTACGTGGGCGGCCGGCTTGCCGAGCTTCGGGGCGACGTGCTCTTCCTCGCGGGGGAGCGCGACCTCAAGTATGCCGAGGTCGCCCGCCGCGCCGCGGACGCCGTGCGCGGAGCGCGCTGCGTCATCGTTCCGGGCGCGGGCCACACGGTTCACCTGGAATCGCCCGAGGCCTTCGCCGACGCCCTGGCCATGCACTGGAACGTGGTCCCGCAGCGCGCGGAAGCCGCGTCCACCTAGGAATCGAGACAGGAATCCCGATCCGACGAGGAGCCCGACACTCATGACTCAGGCCGTAGGCATCGCGTGGAAGACCGCGCGCGCGTTCACCGATATCCGTTACGAGAAGGCGGAAGGGATCGCCAAGATCACGATCAATCGACCCGAGGTGCGGAACGCGTTCCGTCCTCTCACCGTGCGGGAAATGATCCAGGCGTTCGAGGACGTCCGCGAGGATCCTGAGATCGGCGTGGCCATCCTCACCGGCGAGGGGACGGAGGCGTTCTGCTCCGGCGGCGACCAGCGGGTGCGCGGAGACAAGGGTTACGTGGGCGAGGACAAGGTCCCGCGCCTGAACGTGCTCGATCTCCAGAAGCAGATCCGCTCGCTCCCCAAGCCTGTCGTGGCGATGGTCGCGGGCTTCGCGATCGGCGGGGGGCACGTGCTCCACGTCGTCTGCGACCTCACGATCGCCGCGGAGAACGCGCGGTTCGGCCAGACCGGGCCCAGGGTCGGCTCCTTCGACGGCGGTTTCGGGGCCTCGTATCTGGCGCGAATCGTCGGCCAGAAGAAGGCGCGCGAGATCTGGTACCTCTGCCGCCAGTACGACGCCGTTCAGGCGCGCGACATGGGGCTGGTCAACGCGGTGGTGCCGCTCGAGCGGCTGGAGGAAGAGACCGTCGCGTGGTGCCGCGAGATGCTGGCGATGAGCCCGCTCGCGCTGCGGTTCCTCAAGGCTTCCCTGAACGCCGATTGCGATGGCGAAGCGGGATTGCAGGAGCTGGCCGGCAACGCCACCCTCGTCTATTACATGACCGAGGAAGCGCAGGAAGGCCGAAACGCCTATCTCGAGCGCCGGAAGCCCGACTTTTCCAAATTCCGCCGTCTTCCCTGAGCGGTGACCCCATCCCGATCCGTGAGCCGCGCCCGCGCGTGGCTTCATGCGGCCCGCGTCCCGACCCTGGCGGCGGCCCTCGTTCCCGTCGCGGTGGGCACGGCGCTCGCGGCGCGCGACCACGCGTTTCGGCTCGGTCCGGCGCTGGCGGCGCTCTGGGGAGCCGTCTTCATCCAGATCGGCACGAACTTGGTGAACGATTCGGGGGATTTCGGCCGCGGCGCCGACGGCGGTGAGCGGCTCGGGCCTCCCCGCGCGCTCGCGATGGGATGGCTCACGCTCTCCGAGGTCCGCGCGGGCATCCTCGTCTCCTTTCTCCTCGCCGCGCTCGCCGGGATCTACCTCGCGGCCGCCGCCGGATGGCCCGTCGTCCTGATCGGGATCGCGTCCATCGCCGCGGGCGTGGCCTACACCGCCGGACCCTGGCCGCTCGCGTATCATGGTCTGGGTGATATCTTCGTCTTCGTCTTCTTCGGGGCGGTCGCCGTGTGCGGGACCTACTATGTCGAAACGCGGACTCTCTCCGCCGACGCGGCCCTCGCCTCCATTCCGGTGGGAGCCCTCGCGACGGCGATCCTCGTCGTGAACAACCTGCGCGATCTGGACGGGGACCGCGCAGCGGGAAAGCGGACCGTGGCCGTCCGGGTCGGGCGGCTCGGCGCGCGCGTGGAATACCTGGCGCTCCTCGGCGCCGCGTACCTCACGCCGGCCTTCCTCTTCGCGACGCGGCGCGCGGGAGCCTGGGCGCTTCTGCCCCTGCTCACGATCCCGCTCGCGCTCGCCGAGGGACGCCGCGTCCTGGAACGCGAGGACGGCCCCTCGCTCAACGCGGCACTCTTCGGCACCGCGCGCCTCCACGTTCTCTTCGGACTCCTCTTCGCGGCCGGGATGGCGGTCGCGTGAGCATCGTCCGCGCCCGGCTCAAGGCCTATTCCCTGCCGTTGCGCGACCCGTGGCCCAGCGCCGACGGCGACGTTACGGAACGGCGCGGCTGGATCCTCGCCCTCGAGGACGACGTGGGACGCGTGGGCCTCGGTGACTCGGCGCCCTTCCCCGGCTTCGGGCTCGAGACGCACGCGTCGGCCGGAGCGGGGCTCAAGCTCGCGATGAATCGCCTCGTGGGGCTGGCGCGCGCGGGGTACGCGGGAACGATCGCCAACCTCACGGCGCTCGCTCCCGTGGCGGCCACGTCTACCGCTAGGTCGGCCATCGACGTGGCGCTCCACGACCTGATCGCTCAGGGCGCGGGGCTCTCTCTCGCGCGCTACCTCGGCGGAGCCGGCACGCTGCGCGAAGTGCCCGCCAACGCCACAATCCCCCGCGTGACGCCGGAGCGGGCGGCGGAGATGGGACGCCGCGCGGTATCCGCGGGCGTCAGGACATTGAAAGTAAAGGTGGGCGGCGCCGACTCCCGCGAGGACGTGGCGCGCCTTCGCGCGCTCCGCGAGGCGGTGGGCCCTGGGATCAAGATCCGGGTGGACGCCAATCAGGCGTGGAGCCCCGATCAGGCAATCGTGGCGCTTCGCGCGCTCGCGATCTTCGACCTCGAATACGCCGAGCAGCCGGTCTCCGCCGAAGATCTCGAGGGGCTCGCCCGCGTCCGGCAGGCCGCCGGCGTCAGGATTGCGGCGGACGAATCGGTCCGCGACACGAAGAGCGCGGAGATGGTCATGTACCTATCCGCCGCCGACATCCTGATCCTGAAGCCCATGGCGCTGGGCGGGCTGCGCGAGGCGCGCTCGGTTCAGAACGTCGCGGCCGATGGAAACATGCCGGTTGTGGTGACCTCGCTCATGGAGAGCGCGGTCGGGCGCATGGCCGCGCTCCACTTCGCGGCCTCGCTGGGCGAGACGGCCTACGCGCATGGGATCGCGACCGGCGACGCGCTCGTTTCGGACCTGGCGCCCGCCCCTTCGCTCTCGGGCGGAACGGTCGCGGTGCCCGACGGGCCGGGCTTGGGCGTCGTGCTCCCCGCCGAATTCTGGCGCGACGCCCACACGGTGGAGGAGGAGTGAGCGCGGCGCGGGACGAGGGCGCGGGCGCGGATTCCGGCGCGGAGGAGCCGAGGACCGGCGTCACCTGGGATCCGGTCGCGTTCTGGGCGCGCGCGCGTCCGGACGCGGTCGCGCTCCGCATGGGAGAGGAGAGCTGGTCCTACGGCCGGCTGGAGGAGGCGGTCCGCGAAGCCGCGGTCTCGCTCTTCGAGCAGGGGCTTGTCGCAGGCGAGCACGTCGCCGTGGAATTCGGCTCCGAGCAGGGACTCCACTTCGCGGCCACCATCCACGCGCTCCACCGCGCGGACCTTCTCCCCGTGCCCATCGCGCAGCGGCTGACCGAACCCGAGCGGGTGGCCATCCGTCAGCGCGCGCACGTCGACGTCGCGCTGACCGCGAGGCCCGAGCCCTCGGCCGCGGGCGGGGAGCGCGCTCCGGCAGCAAAGCCTCCCCTCTTCGAGCGTCGGCTGGACGCGCCGGCCGCGATCTGCTTCACCTCGGGAACCGAGGGGGTTCCGCGCGCGGTCATCCTCACGCACAAGAATTTCCTCTGGAGCGCGCTCGCCTCGGCGCGGAATCTCGGGGTGGAGAAGAGCGACCTGTGGCTCTCGTGCCTCCCGCTCCACCATATCGGCGGACTCTCGATCCTCACGAGGAGCGCCTACTACGGCACCGGGGTCCTGATCCACCAGCGATTCGATCCGGACGCCGTGAATCGCGCCATCGACGGCGAAGGCGTGACGCTGGTGTCGCTGGTGCCCCGCATGCTCGAGGCCCTTCTCAATGCCCGCGGCGTGCGGCCCTTTCCCTCGTCCCTGCGCGCGGCGCTCGTGGGCGGCGGTCCCGCGCCGGCGGCGCTCCTGGTGCGCGCCGCGGACTTGGGGCTCAAGGCGCTGCCGACCTACGGCATGACCGAAACCACCTCGCAGGTGACGACCCTCTCGCCGCGCGATTGGCCGCACGGGCTCGACACGGCCGGGCGGCCGCTCCCCTTCGTGCGCATCGAGGTGCGCGATCCGGACGGGCGCGCGCTGGGCCCGCGCGAAGAGGGTGAGATTTTCGTGCGCGGCCCGATGGTGGCGGAGGCCTATCTCGCCGATCCCGAAGGGAACGCGGCCGCGTTCAAGCGGCGCTGGTTCCGCACGGGCGATTTCGGGGCGTGGGACGAAGCGGGCCGCCTTCGGGTGCTGGACCGACGCTGCGACCGTATGGTGGTCGGCGGCGAGAACGTCTCGCCTCTGGAGGTGGAGGAGACGTTGGCGGGCCATCCCGCGGTCCGCGAGGTGTGCGTGGTGGCGCTGCCCGGAGGCGCCTGGGGGCACGAGGTCGCCGCGGCCGTGGTGTGCCGCGCCGGCGCTGAGGTCACGCTCGAGGAGCTCCGACGCCACGCCGGCGCAACGCTTGCTTCCTTCAAGCTCCCCCGGCGGCTCCGCCTCATGGACGCGCTCCCCCGGAACGGCGCTGGAAAGCTCCTACGTGCCGAGATTCGGAGCCGGCTCGCGGAGGAGATGGCGGGTAAGGATCGCGCGTAGCGGATCCGGTATCGGGATCGGCCTCATGCCGGCGCGGTCCACGAAGGCGTGAACCGTGGAGGCTTCGACGCGAAGATCGCCCTCGGGCCCGGTGACGTGAAAGCGCAGCGTGAAGGAAGCGCGCCCGACGCGGGTCACGTCGATCCGCACCTCGAGCCGCTCCCCATGGCGGATCGGCAGTCGGTAATCGGCCTCGGAATGCGCGATCGGGACGAGGTACTCGGCGCCCGCGAAGAAGTGGGCGAGGTCGATTCCCTCCGCTCCCCAGAATTCCTCGTAGGCGTGATGGCAGTAGTCGTAGATCCGCCCGAAGAAGAGCACGCCTCCGGCGTCCACGTCCTGGAAGCGCACCGGGAACGCGGCCGAGAAGCTCAAGCGGGCTCCCCCACCGTCCCGACGTAGACGTACGCGATGCCGCCCGTCAGGCGCCGTGCCCGCACCGCGGAGAACCGCTCGGTGTTCTCCATGAGCGCGACGAACGCGGGCCCGCAGGGAAATTCCGAGGACGTGCGGTGGAAATATTCGTAGGCCTGCCGCTTGCCGGTGAGCCAGCCGCCAATGCGCGGAATCACGTGCGCGCTGTAGAAGCGGTAGATCGGCCCTAACAAGGCGCCCCCCGGCTGACCGAACTCGAGCACGGCCACGCAGCCTCCGGGACGCACCACGCGGGCCATCTCGGCCACGCCTTGGACCGGGTCGTCCACGTTCCGGATCCCGAACGCGATCGAGGCGACGTCGAAGGAGCCGTCCGCATGCGGCAGCCGGAGCGCGTCCGCTTCTTCGAACCGGGTCGGGACCCCATCCAACTCCCCTTTCGCGCGCGCGACGTCGAGCATCTCGGCGCAAAAATCGATTCCGAGCACCCGGCCCTGCTGTCCCACGGCGCGCTGGAACTCGAAGGCCAGATCCCCGGTTCCGGTCGCGCAGTCGAGGACCTTGTCTCCGGGCTTGGCGCCCGAGGCCCTCACGGTCGCCCGGCGCCAGCCATGGTGGAGACCCAGGGAAAGAACCTGATTCCCCTTGTCATAGCGCCTCGCGATGGAGGCGAACATGGCGCGCACCTGAGAGCTCATGAGAGCGAGCATACCACGCTCTTTGGACTCTCCTTGGACGCGGGTTGGACGCCTGTTTGACCCCCGCCCGCGCCCCGCGTAGACTGAGCCCGCCATGATGACCCACTCCCGTTCCACCGAGAGCACCGCGGCCGGGCGGCAACGCCGCTCCGCCGAGGTTCGCGTCGGATCGGTCACGATGGGCGGAGGCCGCCCGGTCCTGGTCCAGTCCATGACCAACACCGACACCGCCGACGCGAGCGCGACCGCCGAGCAGACGATCGCGCTCGCCCAGGCGGGGTCCGAGCTGGTCCGCGTCACGGTCAAGACTCCGGAAGCGGCGAAGGCGGTGCCCGATATGGTGCGCCGCGTCCGGGACCAGGGCGTGGTTGCGCCGATCATCGGCGACTTCCATTTCAGCGGCCACATCCTCCTCACCGACCATCCCGAATGCGCGCGCGCGCTCGACAAGTACCGGATCAATCCGGGGAACGTGGGCGCCGGCGCGCGTCACGACGCGCATTTCCGGCGCATCATCGAGGTCGCGGTGGAGCACGGGAAGCCGGTCCGCATCGGGGTCAACTGGGGATCGCTGGACCGCGAGCTTCTGACCGAGCTGATGGACCAGAACGCCCGCCGCGCCGATCCGCTCGAGGATCGCGAGATCACGCTCGACGCCATGTTCCAGAGTGCCACGCGCTCCGCGGCGCTCGCGGAGGAGTTCGGGCAGTCGCACGACCGGATCGTGCTCTCGGCCAAGGTCTCGGGCGTGCGCGATCTCATCGCGATCTACCGCCGCCTCGCCGCGGATACCGACTACGCGTTACACCTCGGGCTGACCGAGGCGGGCATGGGCATGAAAGGGATCGTCGCCTCGACGGCGGGGCTCTCCACGCTGCTCCTGGACGGAATCGGCGATACGATCCGCGTCAGCCTGACGCCGACCCCCGGAGGGGACCGGCGCGAGGAGGTCTGGATCTGCCAGCAGATCTTGCAGTCGCTCGACATCCGGCACTTCAACCCTCAAGTAACGTCCTGCCCCGGCTGCGGCCGCACGACGAGCACCTACTTTCAGGAGCTGGCCGAATCGGTGAACCTGCACCTTCGCGAGAGAATGCCGCACTGGAAGGCGCTCTATCCGGGTGTTGCGGAGATGCGGGTCGCGGTGATGGGATGCGTGGTGAACGGGCCGGGGGAATCGCGGCACGCGAACATCGGGATTTCGCTTCCGGGCACGGCCGAGGAGCCGAAGGCTCCGGTGTTCGTCGATGGTCGCCAGGTCACGACCCTCAAGGGACCGGCCATCACCGCGGAGTTCCTGAAGCTGGTCGACGAGTACGTCGTCTCGCACTACGGCGCCGGGCAGACGGCCGCGGTTCAGGCGACCTTGCGCCGCTGATTCGTGGGCAGATCGGTCTTCCGCCGTCGCGGATGAGACCACCCATCCTCTTCCTCGTCGGCCACCATCTCGTGGCTAACTTCCCTCACATGCTTTCGATACCGCTCCATGAACCACCACGTGAATCCCACGTAGACGTAGACGACCGCCAATAGCGCCAGATGGATCCGCGCGAGCACGGAGATCGGAACCGCGAGCGCCAGGCAGTAGAGCGCCTCGACGATCGCGTGTGGCTGAAAAGCCCCCCAGTGCGGCGATTCCTCGCCGCGCTCGAGTCGGATCGCGATGCTGCGCAGCGCGAGCTGCGCGATGAGGACGACCACGCCTACCAGCACTTCCAGGCCCACCAGCTCGGGAGGAGGCACCATCGGGTCGCCGTTCTTGGGACCGAGCTTGAGGAAATAGGAACAGGCGCCGAACGCGAGAATGGTTACGGAGAGCTGGAGCAGCATCTTGTGCGGGCGTGTGCCGTTCAAGAGACCCGATAGCGCCACCGCGAACGCTATGGCGGCCACGAGCGGCCCTGCCGGAACCAGGAAGAGCGCCGCCAGGAAGAATGCGGTCGCGGGGCTGAGCACGGTGCTTCCACGTCCCGGGGTGGGCACGAGCATGGGCCGGATCTGGAGCGCGGCGGCGCTCAGGCCGAAGAGGCCGGCGAGGCACCAGGCCCTGACGTCTCCCTCGAACGTGTAGATCGCCCGAACCGAGAGCATCAGGGCGAGCACGATCAGCGAGAGGCGGTAGAGCAGCGAGATGAAGTACCGTCGATCCATGGCACACCCCCAGAGCTTTGCTTCTGGGCATGTATCGGCACGACCCACGATGT
This sequence comes from Candidatus Eiseniibacteriota bacterium, assembly GCA_041484545.1. Classification (GTDB taxonomy): domain Bacteria; phylum Eisenbacteria; class RBG-16-71-46; order SZUA-252; family SZUA-252; genus WS-7. The sequence continues at coordinate 22,460 of JBGPHU010000022.1, forward strand.
GCTTTAGAGGTTAAATACATGCGACATAGCTATTTGCATGAACGGGGAGAAGCCGTAGACTGCGCCTCTCGTTGAGAGAGAGAATCTCGCATTCCGTCCCGCGCCGCCGCGAAGGCGGCGCCGTCCATCCCACAGCCAACGGAGGTTTCATGCGCCCATCGCGCCATGCCGTTCGTGTTCTCGCCCCTTGGATCCTGGCCGCTTCCCTGCTCCCCCTCCTCGCGGGCTGCAAGGGAGCGACGCCGATCAGGAAGCTCCTCGACGACCCCAGCCAGTACGACGGCCTCACCGTTCAGATCGCCGGAGAGGTGACCCAATCGATCGGCGTGCTCGGCAGGGGCGCCTATCGGGTGGATGACGGCACGGGACGGCTGGTCGTGATCTCGAAAGAGGGTGGCGCGCCGCGCGAGGGCGCGAAGGTGGCGGTGAAGGGTGTGTTCAAGGCCGCGTTCACCTTCCAGACCGAAACCGCGGCCGTGCTCATGGAGAGCGAGCGACACACCCGGTAATGAGGAAGCCCGCACGCCCGAACGGCGAAACGGCGGTGCGGGCTTCTCGGCAAGGGAGCGGGAGGGCTCGCCTTGGTTACGTTACTTCACAACCGTCGTGCTGCGATCTCCGCGTCCGCGGCTGACCGCGATGATGAGGATCACGAGGAGCACCGCTCCAAGCAATGCCCAGAATCGCCAGTCGGAGGCGAAGTTCGAGGTTACCGTCGTGGTGGTCGTGCTCGTAGCCGAGTGGCTCCCGCTTGTGCTGGCCGAATCGATCTGAGCCCATGCGAGGGCCGGAAGCGAGACTGCCAGGAAGAAACCAAGCGCCAAGCCACGCCGCGACAGCCGACGAACCGCCAGATCTATGTGATTCATAGCCGAGTCTTCCTTTCGAGTTTACGGTTGGGAGAGAGGCTGTTCAGGCCTCTCTCCCGCCCTGAGGAGCCGCGGTCTAACTCCGCTACTCCCCTTTATGCAAGAGGCGCCGACGCTCGCGTTCCTTCGTCAGCTCCTCCACGTTCATCACCTTGAATTCCACACG
>JBGPHU010000023.1:0-23474 GCA_041484545.1 Candidatus Eiseniibacteriota bacterium
TCTCCTCTATGGGCTCGCCGACGTGCTCCCGACCAGGGTCTTCATCGCCGACAGCGGGACGACGATCCGGTTAGGCCCCGGTCCAGACCCCGTACGAGCACAGGTCGAGCCAAGTGCCGGTTCGTACGCGAACAGTGAAGTCTGGTTGTCGACGATAGTGCTCAGGCCCGCGTCGGACGCGTTTCAGGAAATCCGACCGGTCCTTACGGACGCCGCTGTCGGTCAGGATAGTGACCGGAATGGCATCGATGAGATCGCCGCCCGGTTCAGCAAGGGTGACCTGCGGCGGGTCTTTGGTGTTCCGTCGGGTGGATCAGATACGGCTACAATCCAGGTCGAGGGAACCCTACGATCGGGGGCCAGAATTCGAGCAACCACCCGAATGCTGTTCGTGTCTGGACAGGCCCTCGCGGTAACTGCGGTCCCTAATCCCATCCGCGCCCAAGGCGTCCTCTCCTTCATCACGACGAGATCCGGTCCCCTCACAGTGCGCCTCTACGATGCTGCCGGGCGACTCCGAAGTGAGCTGCTGAACGAACCAGACGCGAAAGCCGGGTATCACGACTTGACCGTTGGCGGTCATTCCAGGGCGGCTCTGCCCTCTGGGGTCTACTACTATAAGGTCGAGTCAATAGACGGCACGACGACTGGGAGCGTCGCCATAATCAAGTAATCGATGGGCCCACTCTCGAAACGGCGCAACTTAATCCTGATCCTCGCAGCCCTGGGAGCCGTGACCGCGTCGTGCGGTTCGCGCGTTGCTCTCGCGGCTCCGCGCGCCCCACGCCCCGTGGTTTCTTATCTCATAAGCGGGGCCAGCGATACGAACGACTGGGCGCCCGACGAACCCTACCTATTCGACGTCCCACGGCACGTGTGGCACTGGCGCATCTTCGACCCGGTCACCGGAAAGGATACGCTGTTCCTGGAACTCCGATCGTTTCCGCTCCTCATGCAATGGGATTCTCTCTTCACATCGGTCGAGTTCATTTCCGGGAACCGCATCGTGAAAGTTCCCTGGCGGCTCGGAGGGCGCGCTCGCACGCTGGCACCCTTGCCCGCTGATTCGGCTTTCTGCGATTTCTGGTCGGACCCGGACCGGAGGTGGCATTTGGTGACACAGGCGATGGTCACCCCCGACAAGGGGAGGGACCCGGTACCAGTTGCCGTGCGTTGGGATCAAGACCGCTTGGGAGGCTGGCGGCGGGCTGTTGTGGATTCTCCTGGCCTTAGCGAATCCGGGGAAGGTTATGAGTCCCCGAAGCTCCAAGAGGGAGCCACGCGTGTCAGGGTCGTCACCGTCAGTTCTCTCCTCGACTCGATGCGAATCGAGAGTCATTGGAACGCGAGAATGCAGCACCCTTGCGCCTGGGTCTCTCAGGACCACTGCGCTTGGGTAGCCTCGGCTAGGGATACTTCCGTCGGGATTGAGATGTGGTACGGGTACGGCGACACCTTCCATGCGATGGAGCCGTTCATCTGGGTCGATCGCGCTCGTGGTCGGCACAAGATGGTCTACGCGCCTGGCCAGTCGCACGACGAGGCAGGTGGTCAGCTCGCATTCGCTGAGCGCCGTGGTTTCTTGCTCGTCGTCGCGGAGTTCTCGGGAGCTTACCCCGCGGTCGTCGACATGCGCTCCGGAGACGTGGTGTTCCGCACGAATCAATCCTCGGCGCGAGCGGTCTGGGTGCCCGCGCCGCGGGGCTTAGTCCGGTGAGCAAACTATTCCGACCCAGATGCGGCGCGGTGTAGAATGGCTCGCGTGTAACTCTTTACGCCCCCGTAGCTCAGACGGATAGAGCAGCGGTTTCCTAAACCGCGTGCCGGGTGTTCGACTCACCCCGGGGGCACTTACTTACGGCCGCCTCCCGAATATTGCACTGGCGAGCAGGACCTGGTGAGGAGTACTGTCGCCTCTCTCCTCAACAGACCGCCAACCGGCCCAGATCTCGTCAGGCCTTCACACGACACAGCAGGAGGCGCACATGAGGATCTCCATTCCCATTCTTGCCGGCCTATGTCTCGTTCTTTTGCCTTCGGTTCGCCCGTCCGCCCTCTACGCCAATACAGCGCCGTCCTTGAACCAGCCGGCGAACATGACGGTGTACGAGAATGCCACGGCGGACGAGTCGGCCACGGCCACGGATCCCGACGGGAACGCGCTCACGTTCTTCAAGACGGCCGGCCCGACCTACATGACGGTGACCACGACCACGCCGGGCACCGGGACGGCGACCGGCAATATCCACGTGGCGCCGGGTTGTGGAGATGTCGGGACGACGGGGACGGTGAGCGTGACCGATGGCTCGCTGTCCGACAGCAAGACGCTGACGATCACGGTCATGCCTACGTGCAACCCGCCGAATCACCCACCTGTCGCGAATGCGGGTGGGCCGTACCAGCCGGCCTGTCCCGGCGTGAACACCTGCTTCGACGGCGGCGGCTCCACCGATCCGGATCCGCAGAAGACTCTGACCTATTTGTGGACCTTCGACGATGGCTCAGCGCCAGCTACGGGACAGAACGTCTGCCACTCCTTCCTGAGGTGCGGCAACTACAACGTGTGCCTGACGGTGACGGACACTGGCAGCCCTCCGCTCAACAACACCGCCTGCACGACCCAGTCAATTCAGATTTCAGCTACTCAGTTGAACGTCTCGCGGAAGTCGTCGGCGGTCGTGAATCTCAAGACCGGGAAGCCCGGCGACCTGGAAGTAATTACGGCGACGTACGCAAGCTCCTGTTCTTTGGCGGGCGACGGCATCAGTTCGTGGAAGATGAAGTACGGAGCCAGCGAGAAGTCCCCTGACTCTCAGAGTACTTCGGGTAACGTGACCACCCTTTCATTCTTGAACACTACCCTGAGTTTACTCTTCGGCTCATTGCCCTCTGGAAAGACCCCGAACGTGATGGTCACAATCGAGGGAACGACCACCAACAGTCAATGTATGGTCGACGGCACTCTGACATTTGACGTCCAAAAGTAGCCGGCAAGTCTCGTAAGGACCTCCGGGCCGCGCCGATCTCGGTGCGGCATTCTTCGCGATCAAGGGACGGCGTAGCCGTGACCGCGTGGCACGCCGTCCCTTCGCCCCTCCCAAACGCCCCCCTTCGTTCCCTCCGCCACCTCCGCACCTATCCACGTAGATCCACTGTCATTCTTCTCCCGATAGCGGATACAGGCAATGACCGAATGGTATCAAACGCCCTTCTGCCGCTACTGTCATGGAGTCCCAAGTCATCATCCCTGACAATGTTCGACGCTGGAAGGTCGGCAGAAATACGGAGGGTCGAGCTGCAGATGTAGCTCGCCTCCGCTTCCGGTGGGTTGGAGAGGGGCGGTCTCGCCCTCTCCAGCCTGCTGATGCTCACTCAATCATAAGGAGGGGCAGTTGCTCTGGACAATCGCGGTGGTGCTCCTGATCCTCTGGCTCTTGGGCTTAGTGACGTCGTACACGATGGGTGGGTTCATCCACATCCTGCTAGTGATCGCCGTCATCGCCGTCCTGTTCCGCATCATTTCGGGCCGGAAGGTCCTCTAGGCCCCGGCCTTGAACATGTCGGCGGCCCTCCAGGTAGCGCTCTTCGTCGCCTCGACGGCCTTCGTCGTGCTGGTGGCCTGTCTCATTCCCGTGGTGTTCCGGGTGCAGCGCCAGGTGGAGCGGCTGGTGCTCGCGGTCGGAGAGGTAAAGGCCGACCTGGACGTTCTCGTCGACGAAGGCCGCGAGCTGGTGCGCAATGTCAACACACTCGTGGCACAGGCGAACAACCGCCTGCAGGAGGTGGAGGAGGTCGTGAGCACGGTGCGCCAGTGGAAGGGCCGCGCGGAGCGTGTCGTTAACGCGATAGGCGTGGTCGTTGAGGCCCCGGTGTTCCGGCTGGCGAGAAACATGGATCTGGTTCGAATTGGAGTGACCGCGGTCCTACGGGTCCTCTCGCATCGCAAACATCGCAATGAATCACGTCGCCAAGCGACAGAGGAGAACAATCATGTCTGAAGACAACGGAAGCCAAGTAGGTGGTATTGTGGCCGCGTTCGCCGTAGGCGCCTTCGTGGGAGCGGCCGTCGCGCTCCTCTACGCGCCTCGCTCGGGCAAGGACACGCGAGATCTGATAACCGATAAAGGCCGCGAGCTTAGAGGCAACGTGAACGACGCCATGGAAGGTATCCCGGCATTCATCGACGGCAAGAAAGCGGATGTCGCCGCCGCCTTCGATTCCGGCAAGGAAGCGGTGCGCGAGGAGTTGGCGAAGCGTCTGAGGGTCTAACCATGCGGGATCGTGCTTTCGTAGTTGCGCTCGCGCTCCTCGTATGCGGTTCGGTTTGCGCCGCGCGAGGCGCGGGCGCCGATCCGCGTTTTGGTGATTCGACCTGGGTGGCGCCCGACGCGCCTCCGGAAGAGCCCACGGCTCCCGGAGCGCGTGTCGCCGCTCCGGACCACGCCCGCGGCTGGGAAACGGCTCTGCGGCTTCCGTTCCGGGTTGCCTTCCTCCCGCTGCGCCTCACCACGCTGGGCCTCGAGGCGATTGCCAACCGATACGGCGATCGCATCCACGACCGTAATCTGAAGAAGGCGCCCCATCCGGGGATCAGCATCGGGCCGGCGTTCGATCTCGGAGGCGTGTCGGACATTGGGGTGGGCCCCGCCGTCACCTGGGTGGGATTCCCCGACGCCGACTCGAAGCTGAGCCTCGGCGGCACCTGGTCCACCCTAGACCGGCGACGCGCGCGGCTCAGCGAAGTGATCCACGACCGGCGCCCGGTGGCGCTGCGGTTGGGCGCGATCTATGACTCCAAGCCCAATCGCCGCTACTTCGGCATCGGCAACGAAACGCCGAAGGCGGACCTCTCCTACTTTCTCCTCGAGTCCACGACCGCCAAGGCGGCGTTGCTCCTGGGACGCTCGCCGCTCCGGCAGCTCCGGCTCGTCGGCGGCTACTCGAGCATGGGGCCGCGTCGGGGCTATCGGAGCAGCCCCCTGCTCGAGACCGTGTTCCCGACCGGCGCGCCCTACGAGCACGTGGCGACACAGGAGCTTTTGTACGGCGTAAGCGGCGATTTCGCGGCGCTCGACGACACGCGCGACCCGTCGCGCGGAATCCACGGCCGTGTGAGCTGACGCACGCGGCCGGCCTGCGCGCACGCGATCCCGATTACAACCAGTGGCTCTTCGAAGGCCGCGCGTACGTCCCGGTGTTCGCCAAGCGCCGCGTGATCGCGTTGCGCGGCGTGTACGCGGGGGTCGATCCGACAGGCAGCACGTCGACGCTTCCGTATTATCGGCTCGCGAGCAGCGACGGGGCGCTTCGTTTCGCGGGCTATCCCACGGGCCGCTTTCGCGACCGGCAGCTTGCGCTGGGCCGGATCGAGTACCGTTGGACCATTGTGCAGCGGATAAGCGCCATCGCGCTCTACGAACTGGGAGCGGTCGCGCCGCGCACGAGCGCGCTGGCCCTATCGACCACGCATCGCTCCTACGGCGGCGGTCTTCGTCTGGGAATGAGCGAGGGGTCCGCCGCTCGGCTCGAGATCGGGAAGAGCACCGAGGGGTTGGAAGTGAATCTCCAGATCGGGAGCGACTTCTGAGGCGCGCGCCCGTTCGTTCAGGAATGCCGCGCTCAAGCGCCGTAGCGCGGGCGCTTCTCGCCATTCTCCCCCTGCTCACGCTCTGCACGCTCTCGGCGCAGGCCGACGAGCGCGCTCCGACCACCGCCCAGACGGAAGGGGCGGCCTACACCCGCGCCTTTACCCTCGCCGACAGCACGTGGCTCGATTCGGACACCGTTCCGATCGCGCAGCCGCCCGATTGGGAGCCCGGCCTCTGGGGCTACTACCTGCGCGAATGCGTTTTCGGTCCCTTCGAACATGCCTTCGACATACCCGACAAGCTGTTGCTCGCGGGTAGAGCCCTGGGCGCGCGCACGCGGCGCGAGGCGGTCGACGTGAACGCGTTCGACGAGGTGCCGAACTCGACCTGGTTCACGAACCGGAACCACATGCGCTCGGTGCCCGCGTCTCAGCTCGCGCTGGGCCCGGACTCCACGCTTCTTCCGGCGAAGCCTTGGACCGTCAAGCACGCGAAGCATGGCGGCGAGACGGCGGGATTTCAGATCAAGGACGCGGACGGCAAGAAGTGGCTCGTTAAGCTGGACCCGCGGGGCTACCCGCAGTTAAGCTCGGGCGCGGATATGGTGGCGCGCACGCTGCTGCACGCCGCGGGGTACAGCGTGCCCCACAACGAGTCCGTTCGGTTCCGCCGGACGGATCTGAAGATCGATCCGGAGCTTCTTCAAGGGACGAAGGGCGAGCAATTCACGGAGGCGAATCTGGACACCATGCTTCAGCGTGGCGCCGTCTTCGAGGACGGCAGCTACTCCGCGATCGGTAGCCTGTTCCTCTCCGGCCATGCGTTGGGGGCGCCGAGCTCGCGCCGCCGGCGACCCGGCGACGCCAACGATTGGTATTCGCACGTCAATCGCCGCGAGCTTCGCGGACTCTACGTCCTATCCTCATGGCTCGGATTCTGGGACACCAAGGACGCCAACTACCTCGACGCCTTCGTCGCGACGCGGGACAGCCTGGGTCACGTGCAGCACTACCTCCTCGACGTCGGCTCCTCGTTCGGCGCGCAGGCCAATGGGCCCAAGGCGCTGTGGCAGGGTTACGAGAGGTTCATCGACGTCGGGTGGATCAGCCGACGGCTGGTGACGCTCGGGTTCGCTGTGGAGCCCTGGAGAAAGGCGCGCCAGGAAACCGGCATCCCGTCGGTCGGAAATTTCGAGTCGACCGTTTACGAGCCCGAGAGGTTTACCGAGTGGAACAACCCGGTGTTCCGCGAGATGACCGATCGAGACGGCTACTGGGGCGCGAAGATCGTGGCCTCCTTCTCGGACGGGCAGATCGCGGCGGCGGTGGACGCGGCGCGCTACGACGACCCGCGGGCGCGCGACTACCTGGTGCGCAATCTGGTCCAACGGCGCGACAAGATCGCGCGCTACTGGTTCGGGCGGGTTGCCCCGCTGGACTTCTTCGCGGTTGAGAACGGAGCGCTCCGCTTTCACGACCTGGCCGTGGACATCGGCATCGCCGGCGCGCGCGGGTACGACGTTGAAATCCAGTCCGAGGGCAGGGGAGCGCCGGCGCACAAACGCATGCACCTGGACCGCGCGGAGATGCCGCTCAACGAGATCGGGAACGGCCGCTCACGCGCCTCTCTGGAAGTGGGGATCGCGGGGGATCGCGCTCGATCGACCCACGTCGAACTCATCCTGCGCGACACGGTTTGGGTCATTTCTAGAGTAAGACACGGATAGTGGCCCGCACGATCGCGTTCGGTCCCTGCCGGAGACGACGTGCGTGGGCTCGCGGAGCCGCGGCCGTCGGGGCGGTCGCCATTCTCCTCTCCGGGTGCGGACACATCGGCAAGCTCCAGTACGGAACGCACACGGTGTCGCCGGTGCAGGCGGACAGCACCGAGACGGAGCGGGAAGCGCGGCGCTCCGCGCCCCTCCATCCGATGTTCGGCGACACGCTGATCGGGTTCGTGCCCGGGACGGGCGACTCCACCCGCCGCTTTCTGGGGAACCTGCGCCACGGTTACACGGCCGACACGCTCAACATCATGGTGTTCGGAGACAACCGCCCGGGCTTTCGCACCTCTCGCCTCTATTCCGATTTCGTAAACATCCGCCGGATGTTCTCGTTGAACCCGGTTCGAATCGTGCGCGGCCTGATCACGATTCCCCTGGTGCTCGTCAAGGGACTCGTTCCGGATCTGGCGCTCATTCGCGACATCCCGGCCATGATCGGGCACAGCCCGAAGTGGGGACGGGAGCACCAGGTGTTGAACGCCATGATGGCCAAGATCGATTCGCTGCACACACGCGGCCAGACCGTCACGGCGGTGATCAACACGGGGGATCTGGTCGAAGACGGCCGGTACCCCGCCCAATGGGAGCGTTTCCTGCGTATCACAGAGCCGCTCACCTCGCGCGTGCCGTATTTTCCGGTCGCCGGTAACCACGAGCGGACCTACACGGTGGAAGGCGTCGAGAATTGGCGCACCGCGACGGGACTTCCGGTTGGCGGCGACCGCCTCTACTATTGCTTCGATACCGCCGACGGCTGGGTGCGCTTCATCGCCCTGGATTCCAATCCGATCGTGGATCCGGGGAAGCACTGGACCCGCGAGGTGCAGGTCAAGTACTCCGAGGAGGAGTTCACGTGGCTGGTGGAGCGGGTCAAGGAACATCGCGGGCCCGTGGTGGTCATGATGCATCATCCACCCTTCTCGGCCAGCGTCCACCGCATGGAGTGGCAGACCGACGCGGTGCTGGTCGAGAGGCGTGAGCGGATGGTGCGGGCGCTGCACGACGCCGGCATCGCGATGATCGCGAGCGGGCACGAGCACGCCTATCAGCGCGCCCTCCTCACGTGGCCGGACGCGGTCCTCATCGCGCTCGTCACGGGCGGAGCGGGAGCGCCGCTCCACCACATCCCCAGTCCCGCCCAGAGCGCCCAGCTGTTCAGTGAATACAAGGTCGCGGGGTCCGTGGTAAAACCCGAGAACGTGACCGCGGCGGAGGTGTTCAACTTCACGCATCTGCGCCTGTGGTTCGGGGGTGGGGACTTCTACACGTACGCCGTGGAGAAGGACGCGAGCGTGACGCTGATCGACAAAGTTCTGATCGACCTCAATCGATACGGCATTCCGAAGATCGACCAGCACAAGGTCCCCATCGCTCCGGCGAAGGGGCCTTCCGAGACCATGAAGACGACGAGCGCCGGGGGAATGCCGCCGGCAGCCGCCAAGATCGATTCGACGTCGGCCAGCGACCGGCTTCTCTCCAAGCCGCCCCCGGGTACCGCACCGCGTGCCCGCTCTCCACGGACGAACAGGAGGTAGGGAACATGCAAACGAACGCTTCCACCTCACCGCAGGGGACGACGGGAGGAGCGCATCGGGGTCCGCTGGATCGCCTGCTCGGCGCGTTCGCCGACGTCCGGAGCGGAGAAGGCATGACCGCGCTCCTCCTGATGCTGAACATCTTCGTGCTCCTCGCGGCGTACTACCTGCTCAAGACCATCCGCGAGCCGCTCATCCTGAGCGTTCCGGGAGGCGCCGAGGTGAAGAGCTACAGCGCGGCGGCGACCGCGGGACTCCTCATCCTGCTCGTGCCTCTCTACAGCGCGTTCGCCTCACGGGTGTCCCGCGTTCGCCTCATCAACGGCGTGACGCTCTTCTTCATCGCCTGCCTTGTAGCGTTCTTCGCGCTCAGCCAGGCCGGCGTGCCCATCGGCGTGGCGTTCTTCATCTGGGTCGGGATCTTCAGCCTGATGGTCGTCGCCCAGCTCTGGGCGTTCGCGAACGACATCTACACGGTGGAGCAGGGCCAGAGGCTGTTCGCGATCGTGGGCATCGGCGCGTCGCTCGGGGCCATCGCCGGCTCCTTTGCCACCGGCCAGCTCGTGAAGCTGTACGGCCCGTACCCGTTCATGCTCGGGGCCGCGGCGTTGCTCGGAGTCTGCATGCTGCTCACGAACATCGTGAATCTGCGCGAGAAGGGGCATCGCGTCGCGGCTACAGCGTCGGCCGCCACGCCCGCCGCGGCTGAGGTCCCGAAGGCCGGCACGCCCGCGGCCGCATCCGGCGACGAGCCCGTCAGCGGCCGCAGCGGATTCGCGCTCGTCTTCAGCGACCGCTACCTGCTGCTGATCGCGTTCCTGATGCTGATCTACAACCTCGTCAACACGAACGGCGAGTACATCCTCGGCCGCACCGTCGTGGCGCTCTACACGGCGGCCCACGGAGCCGCCGCGGCCGGGGGGCTGGACGAGAAAAAGGTCATCGGCGAGTTCTACGGCAACTTCTTCACGCTCGTGAACGTGATCTCGGCGGCCCTCCAGGCGCTGGTCGTCTCGCGCGTGCTCAAGCATCTCGGCGTCCGCATCGCCCTTCTCGTGCTACCCGTCGTCGCGATGATCGGATACGCTGGAATGGCGTTCGTGCCTCTTCTCGCCTTCATTCGCACGGTCAAGCTGGCGGAGAACTCCATCGACTACTCCCTCCAGAACACGACGCGCAACGCGCTCTACCTGCCCACCTCGCGCGAGGCCAAGTACAAGGCGAAGCAGGCCAACGATACGTTCTTCGTGCGCTTCGGCGACGTGCTCTCGGCGGGGGTCGTGTTCGCCGGGACGACGTGGCTGGGCTTCGCCGCCCGCCAGTTCGCGGTCGTCAACGTCGTGCTGGCCGTGATCTGGCTCATTCTCGCGCTGGCCATCGGCAGTCGGTACCGGCAAATGACGCGGTCCGCCGCCTAGGGGGACCGGGTGTCGTTGATTCGGGCTCCTCTCTTCGACCGCGTCGCGCGCCGGCTCGACCTCGAGCCCGAAGAGGGACAGCGCCTCTTGCTCATGGCCGCGCTGGTCGCCGTGCTGCTCTGCGCGTACACGATCGCGAAAGTCTTACGGGACGCTTTGTTTCTTGCCGAGTTCGGCGCGCTCGCCCTGCCGTACGCGTACCTTGGCGTGGCTCTGGCCTCGGTGGGTTTCGTCTGGATCGAGAGCCGGGTGGCGCGCCGCTTCAAGCGCGTCGGGGCCACGCGCTTCAATCAGTACCTGGCGATCGCGTGCAGCATAGCCGCCGCCCTTTTGTTCCCGCACGCGCGCCGCGTCACGACCGCCCTTTTCTACATCTGGACCGGCAGCCAGGCGATGATGCTCCTGCCTCACTTCTGGGGGCTGGCGCTCGACGTCTGGGATTCCCGGCGCGCGCGGCGGCTGTTCCCGCTGCTGGCCGGGTGCGGACTGATCGGAGGACTCGTGGGCGGCGGAGTCGCCGGCTGGTCCTTGCCGCTCATCCGGCGCGTCGGGCTGATGTGGACGTTACCGGCGCTCCTGGGCGCGGCGCACACCCTGACGCGCGTCGTCGAGCGACATCGATCGCGCCGGCCGGGCCCGGAGGTCGTGCCTTCCACGGTCTCACCCTGGAAGATCATCGCGCGCTCGCCGTATATTCTGATCTTCGTGGCCGCCCTCACGCTCTCCGTGATCGTCGGGACCCTGGTGGACTTCCAGTTCAAGTACTACATTCTCCGCCTCTATCCGAATCCCCACGACCTCACGCAATTCCTGGGAAGATTCTACGTCGCCCTGAACGCGCTCTCCCTCCTGTTCCAGTTCGGCATGGCGGGATGGATGCTCCAGAGGCTCGGCCTCGGGGTTTCCACCGGGCTCCAGCCCGCCGCGGTGCTGCTGATGGCCTCGTGGATCACCTTCGGCCCCGGGCTGTGGGTGGTGGTTGCGATGCGGTCGCTCCAGGGCGTTCTGTCCCAGACGCTTGGAAAGTCGACGAGCGAGATCTACTACACGCCGATCCGCCCCACCGAGCGGCGCCGCATCAAGCCCGCCATCGACACCTTGGTCGAGCGTTGGTCGGACGCCGCGGTGGGACTCCTCCTGATCCTCGCGCTGCACGCGCTGCACGTCCCGGTCCCGACCATCGCGATTCTGACCGCGGTTCTCTGCGCGCTCTGGATCGTCGTGCTCCTCGTGCTGGACCGGCGGTATGGGGGCGCCTTCCGGCAGATTCTGAGCACCCGCTGGATCGAGCCGGAGACGACGTCGGACGCCCTGCGTCTCCCCGCGGCCCGCCACGCGCTGCTGGAGGCGCTCCGCGCCGAGGACGAAGATCGGATCGTGCTCGCGCTGCAGCTGAGCGGCGAGACGCGGGACCCCGCGATCGTTCAAGCGGTGCGCGAGTGCCTCGCGCACGAATGGCCCGACGTGCGGGCGGCCGCGGTCTCGGCGATGGTGGCCATGCGCGTCCCCGATCGCGAAAATCGAATCCCGTCTTTTCTCGATGATCCGCACGAGGGGCTCAGGCGCGCGGCGGTCGCCTACCTCCTCGTGCGGGGCCCGAGGCCGGTCGCCTTCGCGCGCCGGCTGCTGGACGGCGAAGACGTCGCGCTGCAGCGGTTCGCGGTGGACGCCCTGTTCGAGCACCCGTGCGACGCGCGGACCGCGCTGACCATCCCATGGGTCGACGCGCGGATCGAAAGCGGCACGCGGGAGAGCCTCCTCGTGGGCGGACGGGCGCTCGGCGCGATGAGCGGCGGCGCCCTCGTCCCGCGGCTGCGCGCGCTCCTGACGCATGCCGACATCGAAGTTCGCGGCGCTGCGCTCCTGTCCGCGACCCGGCGGCCGGCGCGGGAGCTGCTGGACGTCCTCCAGCCCCTTCTGCTCGAGCCCGACCTCCACTACGCGGCGCGGGAGGCGGTGGCCGCGGTGGGCGCCCCGGCCGTTCCCGCTCTGCTCCGCATGCTCGACGTGGCTCGTGGGCCGCGCGGCCAATCGATTGCCGCGGGCGTGCTCGCGCAGATCGGCACGCGCGGCGCCGTGGACGCGCTCATCACGCTCGTGCGGAGCAAGGACTTGAGGCTGCGCCATTTGGGTCTCTTCGGCCTGGCCCACATGCGACAGCGGAGGGGGCGGCCCGTGCTGCCTCGTCACGCGGCGCATCGGTTCTTCCTGCGCGAGCTGCGCGACTATCGCGAATGCCTGGACCCCGCCACCGCACTGGAGGCTCACCCCGCGCCCGAGGTGCGGCTCCTGGCCGACAGCTATCGAGAATCCGCGGAGATGGCCCTCGAGCGCGCCCTGCAGGCGCTGGCGTGCTGGTACGACCCGCAGCCTCTGATCGGCGTGTTCGAGCGCCTCAAGTCCCGCGACCGCGAGACCGTCTCGCCCGCGCTCGAGTTCCTCGAGCACGTGCTGCCCCGCGAGTTGTTCCGTCCGGTGCGCAAGATCTTCGAGGAGGATCCCGTCCCGCCCGCGGGGCAGAGCGAGGGGAGCGACCCGCTCGTCGTCTGGATCGAGGGCGCGTGGAAGTCGGAGGACGGGTGGCTCCGCGCCTGCGCCGTCCGCGCCTCCCGATTCCTGCCCACGTTCGACCGGAGTCTCTTCGCGGGAGACGATGGCAGCGAACCGATGGTCAAGGACGAGCTCCTTGTCATGGCCAGGGAACCATGCTGACGGCGGTCGAGCGCGTCCTGATCCTCAAGGGAGCCGACCTCCTGCACGAGGTGGGCCCGCGCCGGCTGCTCGAGCTCGCGCAAGTGGCGCGCGAAGTGGATCTCTCGAAAGGGGATACAATCTACCGGGAGGAGGACGCGGCCGACGCTCTCTACATGATGGTCGAGGGTCGCGTACGCCTTTTGGCAGGGGAGCAGGCGATCGCGGAAGTGGGGCCGGGGGAATCCTTCGGCACGTGGGCTCTTGTGGACGATTCCGAGCGAGGCCAGCGGGCCGAGTGCATCGAGGACGGCCTCGCGCTCGCGGTGCATCGGGACGAGTTCTACGACGTGGCGGCGGGCGATCGCAGGCTGCTCCAAGAGGTCGTGCGCGCCCTGGCCCGAAGGCTGCGCGCGCTGGTCTCCGAGCGGCCGGAGGAGGCTCGCGTCGAGGGAGAAGGGGTCGAGAAGCCCGAAGCCATGGTCGAGACCGAGACGTTCGAGTCGGATGCGGCGGCGGACGCGGTTCCGGCAAGCGAGGGTACGGGGTTCGTGGCCTCGGTCCTGGGGAAGACGGATCCGGAGAAGGATCCGCCGCCGGAGCAGGAGCCGCCGCCACAGCCACCGCCGGAGCAGGGGCCGCCGCCACCGAAACCGTGATGTCACAGGCACAATCGTTCGGGAGGAACCACGTGGAAACAGCCGCGACGCGCAAGCAGAGCACGGACTTCTTCTTCCAGTTCGAGGAGGCCGCGCAGAACAACATCCAGGCCGCCAGGATGCTGCAGGAGTTCTGCCGGGACTTCACGAACGGCGAGGAGAAGGTGGGCCGCATGCACGACCTCGAGCACAAGGGGGACGAGATCATCCACGGCGTCTACGAGGCCTTGAACCGCACCTTCATGCCGCCGCTGGATCGCGAGGACATCATCGCGATCGCGACCGCCCTCGACGACGTCATGGACCACATCTACGAAGCCGCCGACGCGATGTGCATCTACAACGTCCAGGCGCCGACGCCGGTCGCGTGTTCGCTGGTGGCGGTCATCGTCGGCTGCACCCAGCAGCTCGGAATGGAGCTGCCGAAGCTCCGAAGCCGCTCCAGCATGCGCCGGCTTGAAGAAGGCGTGATCGAGATCCACCGCCTCGAGAACGAGGCCGATTCCCTCCTCCGGGAGGGCGTGAAGGACCTGTTTCACCGGGCGCACGATCCCGTCAAGGTGATCGCCTGGAGCCGGATCTACGAGACGATGGAACGGGTTACGGACGACTGCGAGTCGATCGCGGACGTGCTTCGCGGCCTCGTGATCAAGCATGCTTAGTGCCGGCACGGTACCGCTCCTCATCCTGATCCTGTTCGCCGTGGCCTTCGACTTCATCAACGGATTCCACGACACGGCGAACGCGGTCGCCACGGTCGTCTCGACGCGCGTGCTGCGGCCCGGGGCCGCGATCGCGATGGCCGGGGTGCTGAATTTCGCCGGCGCAATGAGCGGCACCGAGGTCGCGAAGACCGTGGGCAGCGGTATCGTGGGTTCCTCGGTCCCGCTCCACGCCATCACGGCAGCCCTGGTGGCCGCCATCGCCTGGAACCTGATCACGTGGTACCGCGGCATTCCCAGCAGCTCCAGCCATGCCCTGATCGGCAGCCTGCTCGGCGCCGGTATCGCCAGTCTCGGGGTGGGCACGGTCCATTGGTCCGTGCTGTTCAACAAGGTAGCGATTCCGCTCTTCCTGTCGCCGATCGTCGGGTTCCTCACCGCGCTCTGGCTGATGCGTCTGCTCGTGCAGCTCTTCGCGTCCCTTCCGCCGAAGCGCGTCGGACCGATCTTTCGCCGGACGCAGCTCATCTCGGCCGCCTTCATGGCGTTCAGCCACGGAAGCAATGACGCCCAGAAGACGATGGGTATCATCACGCTCGCGCTGGTGAGCGCCGGCGTGCTGCCGTCGTTTCACGTGCCGCTATGGGTGATCGCCCTGAGCGCGGGAGCGATGGCCGCCGGGACCCTCGCGGGAGGCCGACGCATCATCCACACCATGGGGACGCGGCTCGCCCATCTCGAGCCCATCCACGGCTTCGCGGCGGAAACGTCCGCCGCCACTGTCATCCAGATCGCTTCCCGGCTCGGTTTTCCCCTCAGCACGACCCATGTCATCAGCTCCGGCATCCTCGGCGTCGGCGCGGCCCGGCGCCTGAACGCCGTGAGGTGGGGTGTGGCGCGCACGATGGTGGGCGCCTGGCTCCTCACGATCCCAGTAACGGCGGCGCTGGGCTTCGCCGCGGCCCTCCTCGCCAAGGCCGTATTCTCATGAACGGATGCGCGGTACGCGCGGCGATGGCCCGTCGGGACCTGCCGGGAATTTTGCTGGCGGCAGGCCGGGGCCCGGAGCCGCTCATGCAGATTCCCCTTCAGGCGTGAAGAAGCCGCTGCGGGTTCTCCTCGCCGACGATCATCGGATGTTCACCCAGTCTTTGAGGACCATTCTCGAGCGGGAGAAGTTGGAGGTGGTTGGCGAGGCGACCGACGGGCGCCAGGCGGTTCAGCTGGCCGAGAAGCACCGGCCCGACGTGGCCGTCCTTGATCTCGCCATGCCGGTCCTGAACGGGCTGAGCGCCGCCCGGGAGATCGAGAAGGCGTCGCCCAACACGAAAATGATCATCCTGACCAGCTACCCCGACGAGCAATACGTTCTGGACGCGCTCCGCGCGGGCGTCACCGGGTACGTCCTGAAGACGAGGGCGTCGGCCGATCTGGTCAAGGCGATCCGGGAGGTGGCGCGTGGATCGCTCTACCTGAGCGAGGGGGTTTCGCGCGACGCGCTTCGCTCCTACCTCGCCAACGAGGAGAAACCCTCCGACTCCCTGAGCGGGCGGGAGCGCGAGGTATTACAGATGATCGCGGAAGGGAAGTCGACGAAGGAGATCGCCGCCGCTCTTTCTCTCAGCGCCAAGACCATCGAGACGCACCGGTCGCGGCTCATGACCAAGCTCGACATTCACGAGACGGCCGGCCTCGTCCGCTACGCCATCCGCAAGGGGTTCATCCAGCCCTGATGGCATTTCGGGTGAAGCACATCGACCATGTGGAGCTTCCAGGACCTGAACGGGCTGCCCTTGGAGATCACCCATCCGAAGCGGTAGACTTCCGGGACGCACATGAGGATCCAATGACCAAGCTTCGTCTTCGCGGGGGACAGGCCCTTGCCTTGCTTCTCCTGACCTTCGCCCTCGGGGTCCTCAGCGCGCCCGCCGGCGCCGACGTTATCCGGATGGGCCCGCTCGTGAAGCCGCACCACCCGGTGATCGACACGACCCTCACCATCACGGTGCATCCGCTCGCGCCCGGGGTGTACGCGGCCAAGCTGAGCTATGTCTGGACCGGCTGGGTGGAGCTGGGGAACGGGATTCTGGTCATCGACACGGGATTCGACGAGCACGGCGCCCGCGCGCTGGCGGACACCATCCGGGCGAGGTCCGGCCCCTCGCCGATTCGCTACGTGGTGAACACGCACCAGCACGAGGACCATACGGGCGGGGACCGCTACTTCGCGGCCCTGGGCGCGACCTTCATCGCGCACGCCAAGGTCGCAGACGAGATCCAGCACCTCCTTGCGTGGGCGCCCGGTGAGACGGGGGACACCCTGAGCCGCATGGGCGTCACGCCGAAACTTCTGAGGATCTCGCGCCGCAATTCCTACGGCGGCCCGAAGCGCCCCGTTCAGGTGATATCGCTGGGCTGGCCGGCGCATACCGCCGGCGACCTGATCGTGTATCTGCCGAAACAGAAGATCCTTTTCGCCGGAGATCTCGTCTCGAACCGGGCCGTTCCCTGGCTCCTGGATCCGGCGATGAGCGTCGACGGATGGCTGAAATCCCTGGATTCGCTGCTCACGCCGGCGTTCACCGTCGAGACTCTGGTTCCGGGCCACGGCGAGATCGGGAAGACCGCCCTGGAGGGGATCCGGTTCACGAATCACTACCTTATCGACACTCGGGAGAAGGCCTCGAAGGTCGCCGCGTGGGGAACGCCGCTCGGCCAGATCCGCGATTGGGGCTACGTGGGAGCCTACGAGGGGATGGAGTTCTACAACGAGGTCCACTTCATGAACATGCGGCGCCTCTATAACGAGGCGAAGGGGATCAAGACGCCGGGCCGTAGGAATATGCGTGTCATCAAGCGCACGTAACGCCCGCTCGGCGCGCGGACCGGCTCGCGCGCGAGGCGCTCTCCTGTGCGCCGCGACGGGCCTGACGCTCCTCCTCGCCGGCTGCTCGCGCGAGGCCCCCGACGTACGGGAAGTCCGGAAGGCCGCCGACGGATATTTGCGCGCGCTCGTGCGGGGCAACGAGAAGGAGATCGCCGACCGCTCGTCCTGTCTCGCCTCGAGGAATTCGCTCGTGGGAGCCCGCGTGCTGGAGATCGAGCCTCCGCTCCGGGTGCGAATGGGCACGCTCGATTCCCTGATCACGGTTTCCATGGTCCGGCATCGGTCCGCCGACTCCCTGTGGGCAGGCGCCCGTGACGAAACCGCGGATTCTCTTTTCCGTGAGTCCCGCAGGCTCTCCTTCCGGTCGGTGGTCTATCGGAACGCCGTCCGCGCGATCCCGCTCTCGGCGCCCGGAGCGCTCATGGCGAGCGACTCCACACTGGAGACCCGCGTCGTTCGCGCGCGATTCCGGTACCAAAATCCGGATGCCGGCCCGCAGGCCGTCGACCGCGAGGGAATCGTGCGCATGCTGCGCGCGCCCGGAGGGAAGTGGATCGCGTTCTCGGCCTATATCGTGGAGGACGATCCGGCGCCGGAGATGCTGTGATCGCCCGAGACGATTGACCCTCGCCGGGGGGGATGCTAGGCTGCCCACGGTTGCTCCGGCCCACTTCGATCATCGAGGGTCACCGTTCCATGGACGTTCGCTTCAACGAGTTCCGCTACGGATGGACCTGGCGGCGGGGGCCTGAGCGCCGGGGATGACTGAACCCGGTGCGCCCTGAGGCCCCGCCCACTGTCGACGCACAGACAGTGGGCGTTTCTGTTTCCGAGGAGCGAATGGTCATCACGTTCCATCCGAAGGCGACATCGGAACAGCTCCACGCTGTGGAGGCGAAGCTCCGCGACCTGGGCTTTCAGGTCGTCCGGGCGCCGTCCCCGGGGCCCATCGTGCTCGCGGCGGTGGGAGACGGGAAGCTCCCCCCGCTCGACGACGTTCGCGTGATGCCGGGTGTGGCCGAAGCGATGGGCATTCCGGAGCCCTTCAAGCTCGCGAGCCGGAGCTTCCGCCGCGAGACGAGCGTGCTCCGTATCGGCGACGTCGAGATCGGCGGCTCCTCGATCGTGCTCATGGCGGGCCCCTGCACCATCGAGTCCGAGGAGCAGATGGTGAAGACCGCGGCCGCGGTCCGCGCCGCGGGCGCCCGCGTGCTTCGCGGCGGCGCCTTCAAGCCGCGCACGTCCCCGTATTCCTTCCAGGGACTCGGCGAGGAAGGGCTCAAGCTGATCCGCCGGGTCGCCGATCAGAACGGACTTCTCGTCATCTCCGAGATCATGGACAAGAGCCAGATCGGTCTCATGGAACGCTACGTGGACATCCTCCAGGTGGGGGCTCGCAACATGCAGAACTTCTCGCTTCTGCGAGAGCTGGGGAAGACCGAGAAGGCGGTGCTCGTGAAGCGCGGGCTCTCCGCGACCGTGGACGAGTGGCTCATGAGCGCCGAGTACGTCATGTCGGGCGGCAATGATCGCGTCATGGTGTGTGAGCGCGGCATCCGCGCGTACGAAACCTATACGCGCAACACGCTCGATCTCAACGCCGTCGCGGTCGCGAAATCCCTGAGCCACCTTCCGGTCATCGTGGATCCCAGCCACGCGGCCGGGGTGCGCGACAAGGTGGTCCCGCTCGCGCGTGCCGCGATCGCGGTGGGAGCGGACGGGCTCCTGGTCGAAGTCCACCACGATCCCGAGCGCGCCATCTGCGACGGCCCGCAGTCGCTCTTTCCGGAGCAGTTCGCCGCTCTGGCGGATCAGCTCCGGCACATCGCGAGGGCCGTGGATCGCTCGCTTTGAGGAAGCCTCCGAAGAGAAATCCCGCCGCGCGACCTCCCGCGGCCGCCTCGGCACTCCACAAGACCGACGTCACGATGCGATGGTTCACCCTCGTGACGATCGCGTCGTTCGGGCTCTATTGGGCCTATGAGGCGTTTACCCTCCACCGCCTCGGAAACTACGGCGTCGAGACCGACTTCTACTGGAACTACGGCCCCGCCGCCGCCGCGCTGAAGCAGGGGCGGGTTCTCATCGAGCACTTCGATACGAAGGGATGGGGCTACCCGCTCGTGGTCGCCGCGTTCTCCTTCCTCGGCCTCGACCTCTTCCGCGCGGCCCAGTTGATCGGAGTGCTCTCGGCCTGCGCCGTCGCCTGGTGCGTGTTCCGGGTGCATCGCCGGATTCTCGGCTCGACCCTCGCGTTCCTGAGCGTCCTTCTCCTCCTCGGCAACGCGACCTTTGTGGTGAACGTCTACGAGGTGGGAACCGACATGTTCTTCTTCGCCCTCGTGGCGGGCTCCATCGCGCTCATCCTGGGCTCGGAGCGGCGTGGGTGGATGGCGATCGCCGCGTCGGGATTGCTCGCGGGGTGGGCGCTCTCGACGCGGTACAACGGGCTATTTCTCTGGCCCGCCACCGTGATCGCGATGGTCGCCATCTTGGATCGCGAGCTTCCGGCGGGAGCGAGATGGAAGAACGCCGCCGTCTGGAGCGGGGGATTCCTCCTCGCGGCGGCCCCCTGGCTCTTCGTGAACGCGGCGCATACGGGCAATCCGCTCACCAACAGCAACTGGACGAACGTCGGATTCTCGGTGTACGGGCAGGGGAATTGGGAGCGCTTCTTCTATGGGGGAGGCCGGAAGATCCACTCCTTCGCGGACGTCGTGCGCCTGGATCCGGGGCGCTTCGCGCGCGCGATGGTCTCGAACACGTTCGATCATCTGAAGCGCGACCTCACGGAGCTTCTACCGTGGCTCTGGGGACTCTTTGCCGCCGCGGGTCTTCTCTTCGTCGCGATTTCCAGGCGCATGCGGCTCTGGGGCCCCTATCTCCTGTGCGGCCTCCTCTATTTCCTCACGCTCATCCCGGTCTTCTACGGGGCTCGCTTCTCCCTTCCCATGCTGGCGTTCTATTCCGCCCTGGCCATTGCCCCGTTCGGGTGGGATCGCGTCACCGAGCTGGCCTCTGGGATCGAGCGCCGGTTCCCGGTCCGGATCGTGGTCTTCGCGATTCTATGGATGCCGGGAGCGATAGCGGCGCATGCCAAGACACACGATCCCCAGAACCCGGAGGCCATCCAGGCCGGTCCCTACGAGACGCTCGAAGCGGCGGAGTACCTGAAAGCCCACGCCCAGGGTCTGACGCTCTTCGCGCGGAAGCCCCATGTGGCGTTCCTCTCGGGGATGCGCTTCGCCCCAATACCAGAATCGGACTCTCCCGAAGCCCTGCACCGGGCCGCGCGTTCGGCGGGGGCCGGCTACCTCTTGGTCTCGGGCGCCGAGATGGCGCTCCGGGCCGGGGTGAGGCCGCTCGCCGAGCCGGATGCGCGGGTGCCTGGGTTCCGGCGCGTGTTCGAGAGCGCCGGGGCGCTCGTCTACGAGGTCTTGCCCGACAGCGCCGGGCCCGCTCCGGGCGACGCCGGGGCGAAGGCCTCGCGCGGACGCCCGTAGCGCCTTGACTTGCCTCGATATTCGGGTAGAATTCACCGATTCGAGAACGTCGGCAGTCTGCAACGGAGGGCGATTAGCTCAGCTGGCTAGAGTACCTGCTTGACATGCAGGGGGTCAGAGGTTCAAGTCCTCTATCGCCCACCATTTCACCCACTTCCCAATGACCACGACATCGCAAAACGTGAAGCTTGAAATCGACGGCCGTTCCCTCGAGGCGCCCGAAGGCACCACCATCGGCGCGATCCTCCGCAGCCAGTACCCGGACGGTCTCGGGCGCGGAGTCGCCGCGAGGCTGAACGGGAAGATCGTGGATTTCCACACGCCGATCAGGGAATCGGGAACCCTCCAGCTCCTGTCCCTGGATACGCCCGAAGGGCTCCAGGTGCTCCGGCATTCCACCGCGCACCTCATGGCCTCTGCCGTGCTCAAGCTCTTCCCGAACGCCAAGTTCGCGATCGGTCCCGCGATCGACGATGGTTTCTACTACGACTTCCAGGTGGACCGGCCCTTCCAGCCCGAAGATCTCGCCAAGATCGAGCAATGGATGCGCACGATTGCCGAGGAGGACCATCCCTTCGTCCGCGCGGAGATGAACCGCTCCGAAGCGATGCTCCAGTACAAGGACAAGGGTGAGCCCTTCAAGGTCGAGCTTCTCGAGGGAATTCCCGACGACACGGTCAGCACCTACACGCACTCCTTCTTCACCGATCTCTGCCGCGGCCCCCATGTCCCGCGCACGCGCGTGATCAAGAGCTTCAAGCTTCTGAGCGTGGCTGGCGCGTACTGGCGGGGCGATTCGACCCGGCCCATGCTCCAGCGGATCTACGGCACCGCGTTTCCCTCGAAGGAGCGACTGAGGGAGCACCTGGCGAGGCTGGAGGAGGCCAAGAAGAGGGACCACCGAAAGCTGGGGCAGGAACTCGATCTCTACAGCGTTCACGAAGAGGCGGGCGGCGGGCTCATCTTCTGGCACCCGAACGGCGCCGCCATGCGCCGGGTGATCGAGGACTTCTGGAAGGAAGAGCACGTCCGCCGCGGATACCAGCTCGTGAACACGCCGCACATCGCGCAGGTGGATCTCTGGGAGCAATCCGGGCACACGAACTTCTATCGCGAGAACATGTACTTCATGAACGTCGATGAGAAGGAGTACGTGCTCAAGCCCATGAATTGCCCCTTCCACGTGCTGATCTTCAAGCGCCGGAAGAATTCGTACCGCGATCTCCCGATCCGGCTCGCGGAGCTGGGCACCGTGTACCGGCTCGAGAAATCGGGCGTGCTCCACGGCCTCGCGCGCGTGCGGGGATTCACGCAGGACGACGCGCACATCTTCTGCACCCGGGAGCAGGTTGAGCCGGAGCTGACCCGCGTGCTGGAGTTCGTGCGCTTCATGCTCGACACCTTCGGCTTCAAGGACTATCAGGTGGACTTGAGCGTGCGCGACGCGAGCAAGAAGAAGGATTACATGGGATCCGACGAGGAATGGGCGCTGGCGGAAGGGGCCCTGGAGCGCGTCGTTCAGGCCTCGGGCCTCGGCTATCACCGCGCGGTGGGGGAGGCCGTCTTCTACGGCCCGAAGATCGACGTCAAGCTGACCGACGCCCTCGGACGGAGCTGGCAGTGCTCCACGATCCAGTTCGACTTCAACCTGCCCCGTCGCTTCGACGTCCGGTACGTGGGCTCCGACGGCCAGGAGCATCAGGTCTTCATGATCCACCGCGCGCTCCTGGGCTCCATGGAGCGCTTCTTCGCGACCCTGATCGAGCACTACGGCGGCGACTTCCCGGTCTGGCTGGCCCCCGTCCAGGTCAAGATCCTCACGATCGCCGAGGCCCAGATTCCGTACGCGGAGGAGATCCGCCGCATGTTCCTGGACCGGGGAATCCGGGTCGAGGCGGATCTGCGGGAGGAGAAGATCGGGGCGAAGATCCGCGACGCCGAGATGCTCAAGACTCCTTACATGCTCGTGCTGGGAAAGCGCGAGCTGGAGGAGCGGACCGTCTCCTTCCGAAGCCGCCACAAGGGGAGCGAGGGCGCCCTCAAGCTCGAGGAGTTTCTCGAGAAAGTGATTGCCGAGGACAGGTCCAGGAAGTAGACTGCCCGGCACAACACGAAGCAGGAGCCGCCGGCTTCTCACCCCGAGGCGACAAGCTACCGGGGTTCTCGAAAAGAGATTCTCGCCGTAATTCGGCGGGAGGCACCGCCGACGGGCGCATGATGCGAGGGCTTCGCATCGTCCGCCCGCTCTCTTTTCACCCGCCGGCTCCCCTTCGACAACCATCCCCGCTGCGAGAGGAGGAACGAACTATTTCCACAACCAAGGAAGTCCGTGTCAACGATCGCATACGCATCCCGACGGTCCGGGTGATCGGGCCGGATGGTGAGCAGGTGGGAATTCTGGCGATCCGCGAGGCCCTGGCCTTCGCGCAGGAGCGCCAGTTGGACCTGGTGGAGATCTCGCCGACAGCCCGCCCCCCGGTGTGCCGGGTGATGGACTTCGGGAAGTACAAGTACGAGCAGAACAAGAAGCTGCAGAAAGCGCGGAAGAAGCAGCACGTCACGCATCTCAAGGAAGTCAAGTTGCGCCCGAAGATCGAGGAGCACGACTACCTGTTCAAGGTGAACCACGGACGCCGCTTCCTCGAGCTGCACGACAAGGTGAAGTTCACGGTGACGTTCCGCGGGCGGGAGATGGCCCACACGGATTCGGGCTTCCGGCTCCTGGAGCGCGTCGTGAAGGACCTCGAA
>JBGPHU010000024.1:0-23397 GCA_041484545.1 Candidatus Eiseniibacteriota bacterium
CAGCTCGTGAACCGGCTGCCCGAGCTCAAGAAGGAGTTCGAGCTCCTGAACCAGCGCTGGACGGTGGCGCAGGAGCTTCTGCCCTCCCAGAAGGAGGTCGCGAGTCTTCTTCGCAAGGTGACCATCGCCGGGCAGGAGTCGGGCGTGCACTTCGTCCTCTTCAAGCCGGGCGACCCGAAACCGTCCACCTATTTCACCGAAAATCCGGTCCAGGTCTCAGTGACCGGCGGGTTCCATCGCGCCGGCTCCTTCCTGGGCGAGATCTCGGATCTGAGCCGGTTGGTGAACGTCTCGCAGCTCAAGTTAAAGGGATTTGACAAGGGCGACCTCGACGAAACCGTGCAGGCGGATTTCGTCGCGACCGCGTACACGCTGGCCGAGGGGACTCCCAATGAATCTGCCAAGCAGTCTGGCACTGTCACAAAGTAAGTTCTTCCAGAGCCGTCTCGGAATTCTTCTCCTGGCTCTGGTTGGGCTCGCGATCGCGGGTGGCATCGTGCTGCTCCGGCGGCAGGAGCCTCCGTCTCCCGTGCTGCCGACGCCGGCGACCTCGCCGGCGGCGCAGGCGCTGCCGCGTATCGCGCCCAAGCTTGTGACCTACGGACCGCCCGCTCCGAGCTGGGCTCGGACCGACATCCAGTATGGTCCGTCGGCTCCGCCTGAGTTCTTGACGAGCCTCACGGTTCCGGCGCCGGGTGCGGCATCCACGTCCCCGGCCCCGGCGATCCTGGCCCCGGGCGAGGTTCCCGCTCCCTCGGGCGTCGCGGCCGCTCCGTCCACGGTCGCTTCGTCTTCCTCGGCGACGGCCGTAACGACGGCGCCGGGCCCGGCCGCGGCCATCGGCACCGGGATCGCGGGCGAGATTCCGAAGTCGGTGGACGCCAGCGTGCTCTTCGCTCGCGAGCATTACGAGTACATCGGAGGCGGCCGCCGCGATCCGTTCCAGTCGCTGCTCGACGGCAAGTTCCAGAACCATTCGGCGGACGGCGCCCTTGTCGACGTGGGGGACATCCATCTCGTGGGCATCATGTGGGGATCTGCGGACAAGTTCGCGCTGGTTGAAGACAGCCGCGGACACGGATACGTGCTTCGGGTCGGAGACCCTGTTCTGAACGGATATATCTCGGGGATCAGCAAGAGCGAGCTGCAGGTGGTGCAGACCGCGTTCGGCGAGTCCCAAACGCTGTCGATCCGCCTGCAAACCAAAGAGGGTGACAAGAATGCGACTCGAAACTAGCTTCGCGCGTATGGGCCGCTCGGGCGGCCGCGTCGCGGCGCTGACGGCGGCGTTTCTTCTGACCGCGTCATCGGCGTTCGCGGCAACCGTCAAGAGCGTCTCGATGAAGGAAGCGGGTTCCGCGACGCAGGTCGTCATCGAAGGGGACGTCCCCCTCAACTATCACGATTTCACTCTCGAGTCGCCGGATCGGATCGTCGTGGACTGTCCGGGAACGCAGCTCAGCTTCAGCGAGCGCACCTGGTCGGGGCGTGACGGCTCCGCGGTCAAGGCGGTGCGCGCGACCGAGACGGGCTGGGGCAAGGAAGCCGGGACCCGCATCGTCGTGGATCTCTCGCAGCCCTCCTCCTACGCGCTCAGCAGCGTGGGCAACAACCTGGTGCTCGCGGTCGACACGCCCGCGCCGCCCGCTGCCAAGGAGGAGAACGCCAACGATTCCGACCGCATGCAGCCGACCGACGGACGCCGGATGTCCCTCGACGTCCAGGGCGCCGACATCCAGACGGTGCTCCGCAGCCTGGCCGAGTTCAGCGGCAAGAACATCGTGGCGAGCAAGGAGGTCAAGGGAGCGGTGACCCTGAGACTCCGCAACGTGCCGTGGCGGCACGCGCTGGACATCGTGCTCAAGTCGCAGGGCCTCGGCATGTTCGAGACCGGGCAGACGATCGTCATCTCCAACCTGGACACGCTCCGCAAGGAAGAGCTGGAGCGCCGCTCCGCCGAGCGCAGCCAGGAGGAGCTGCTCCCCCTCGAGACCCGGATCCTGCCGGTGAACTACGCCGCCTCCAAGGAAATGGCCAAGTCGGTCGAGAAGACCCTGACCAAGCGTGGACACATCGAGGTGGACGAGCGGTCCAATTCGCTCATCGTGACCGACATCTCCGACAAGCTCGACCAGGTGGACGCCATGGTTCGGAATCTCGACACCCGGACGCCGCAGGTCGAAATCGTGGCGCGCCTCGTGGACGTGGATGTCTCGGCCACGCGCGCGCTCGGCATCGATTGGAGCGTGCACAACCTCGATCTCTTCGATGCCGGAATCACCGAGCACATCGATATCAAGGCGGCCGATGTCGGCAACCCGGCCGGTCAGGTCAAGCTCGGGACCATCAAGCAGTTCGGATCGATCGAGGCGACGCTCCAGGCGCTCGAGACGCAGAACAAGGCGAACATCATCTCGAACCCGCGCATCACGACGGTGAACAACCGCGAGGCGTCGGTGGTGGTGGGACAGCAGATCCCGCTCATCGTCCAGGATTTCGCGGGGAACGCGGTCACCCAGCTCACCACGATCGGGATCAAGCTCAGCGTCACGCCGCACATCAACACCGGAAACCGGATCACCATGGACGTGCATCCCGAGGTTTCGGACCTGGCCTCGCAGGCGACGGTGCAGGGCGGCATCATCATCAATACCACCATGGCCGACACGCGCGTGATGGTGAACGACGGCGAGACCGCGGTGATCGGCGGACTGATCCGGAGCAACGAGAGCACGACCAAGCGCGGCATTCCGGTCCTCATGGACATACCGCTCCTGGGAAATCTCTTCCGCTCCAACTCGACGACGAAGCAAAAGCGCGAGCTCCTGATCTTCGTCACGCCCAAGATTCTCGGGGAGACGACGGCGTCCAAGTGAGAAGCTGAGCGGGCCGCCTATCGCGGGCGGCGCGCCCAGGTTATACTGCGGGGTCCTTCGTCGAAGGACCCCGTTTTCATTGGCCGCCGAGGTGAACCCCTGGTCAAGCACTACGTCCTGATCGGACTTTCGGGCGCGGGAAAGAGCACCGTGGCGCCCCTGCTGGCGCGGCGGCTCCAATGCTCGAGCGTGGATCTGGACCGCGAGATCGAGCGGCTCGCGGGCCGCGGCATCCCGGCGATCTTCGCGGAAGGCGAGGAGCGGTTCCGGGATCTGGAATCGCTCGCGCTGGCGCAGGCCCTGAGCGGCGCCGAGCCGACGGTGGTGGCGTGCGGCGGCGGGGTCCTGGGACGCGCGGCGAATAGGGATCTCCTGCGCGCGCGGGCGCGGGTCGTGTGGCTCACGGTGGAACCGTCGGCCGCCGCGGCGCGCCTGCGGGCTTCGGGCTCGGGCGAGCGTCCGCTCCTCTGCGGCGGTCCGCTCGAGGAGAGGCTCGGGCATTTCCTCGAGCAGCGCGGCCGGGCGTATGCCGAGGCGGCGAACGCGGTCGTGGAAACGGGCGGCCACGCTCCCGAGGCGGTCGCCGAGCGGATCGCGAACGATCTCACCCGGTCCGGGCTGCGATGGGATTCGTCCGCATCATAGGCGGGGAGCTTCGCGGGCGGCGGATCGAGGTTCCCGCCCGCGGGGTCCGGCCGACCTCGGATCGCGCGCGCGAGGCCGTCTTCAACGTGCTGGGCCAGGTGGTGGCGAACGCGCGTGTCCTCGACCTCTATGCGGGAACGGGGGCGCTCGGGATCGAGGCCCTGAGCCGCGGCGCCCGCGAGGCGCGGTTCGTCGAGGGAAACCGGGAAACGGCTCGCGCGCTGCGCGAGAACCTGGTCCGGCTGGGCCTCGCGGATCGCGGGAGCGTGCACGAGGCTGATCTTTCCTTGGTAGAGTTGCCGGCCGGCGCGCCGGGACCCTTCGACCTCGTGTTCCTCGATCCTCCCTACGCCGGGAGCGCGGGAGCGCTATGGCTCGGGCGTCTGGGGCAAATGGCCTGGCCCGAAGGGGGCGGACTCGTGGTATATGAACGCCGGAAGGGAACGGAGGCGCCCGTCCCGGCGGAATTTCAGATCGCCACCGAACGCACGTACTCCGAGACCACGGTCACGTTCTACCGCGCTTCTTCAGACGCGAGGCGTGAGGGAAGGGGAGACGCATGAAAAGCGCGGTGTTCGCCGGGACCTTCGATCCGGTGACGAACGGGCACCTGGACCTGATGCAGCGGGCGCTCCGCATGTTCGACCATCTCACGGTGGCCGTGGCGGAGCGCGCGGAGAAGGGCGTGGTGTTCAGCCAGGACGAGCGGGTCGCGATGATTCGCGACGCCACGTCGAAGCTGGACCGGATGTCGGTCGAGCCCTTCGCCGGGCTGCTCGTCGATTTCGCGAAGGACCACAAGATCCCGGTCCTCGTGCGGGGTCTTCGCTTCATCTCGGATTTTGAATACGAGTTCCAGATGGCGCTCATGAACCGGAGGCTGGCCGACGAGATCGAGACCGTGTTCCTCATGCCCAGCGAGACCTACACGTACGTGAACGCCTCTCTCGTAAAAGAGATCGCGCGCTACGGGGGCGCGATCGAGGGGCTGGTCCCCCCCAATGTCGTGCCTCTTCTGCGCAAGCGCTTTGGGGTCAAGGCATGAAGCCGTCGCGTGTCTCGGCGCGCGTCCAGGCCCTCCGGCCTTCCGAGACGCTGGCGCTCGGCGCCCGCGCGCGGGAACTCCGGGCGCAGGGCCATTCGGTCATCTCCTTCGCGGCTGGCGAGCCGGACTTCGACACGCCGGAGGACATCCGGGAGGCCGGCGTCCAGGCGATCCGCGCCGGCCACACGCGCTACACCGCCGTGGGCGGCGTGCCGGAGCTGCGCGCCGCGATCGCCGAGAATCTGAAGCGCGAGAACGGGCTTACGTACAAGCCGGGCCAGATCGTCGTCTCCAACGGCGCGAAGCACGCGATCTGGAACGCGTTCCTCACCGTGGTCGAGCCGGGAGACGAGGTTCTCTGCCCCGTGCCCTACTGGGTCACCTTTCCCGAGCTGGTGCGGCTCGTGGGCGGCGATCCGGTCTTCGTGTCCCCGAAGCGCGGGAGCATGAAGATCGGACCGGAGGAGCTGGAGCGCGCGATCACGAAGCGCTCGAAGCTCCTCGTGCTCAACAGCCCCAACAACCCTTCGGGCGCCGTGTACTCGCGCGAGGAGCTGGTCGCGATCGGCGAGGTCGTGAGCCGTCACGGGCTCTACGTTCTCTCGGACGAGATCTACGAGCAGCTGGTCTTCGGCGGGGCGCGCCATGTGAGCATCGCCTCGCTCAGCTCCGAGCTGCGCGACCGGACGATCGTGATCGGGGGCGTCTCCAAGACCTGGGCCATGACCGGCTGGAGGATCGGATTCGCGGCGGCTCCGGAGGACCTGGCCGAGGGCATGGAGCGGCTCCAGGGTCAATCGACATCCAATCCCGCTTCGGTCTCCCAGTACGCGGCGCTCCGCGCGTTCACGGGTCCGAGGGAATCGGTCGGCACGATGCGGGACTGCTTCGCGCGGCGCCGCGATTTCATCGTGCGGCGGTTGAGCGGCATGAGGGATATCACCTTGGTGCCGCCCGAGGGAGCCTTCTACGCGTTCCCGGACCTGAGCGCGCGGATCCGCGCCGCGCGAAACGGCGTGACCGACTCCGCGGGCCTGAGCGATTTCCTGATCGACGAGGCCCGGATCGTCTGCGTTCCCGGATCCGCCTTCGGCATGGAGGGACATCTTCGTCTCTCCTACGCCATCGGCGACAGCGACATCGAAGAAGGCCTGAACCGT
Source organism: Candidatus Eiseniibacteriota bacterium (assembly GCA_041484545.1). Lineage (GTDB taxonomy): Bacteria > Eisenbacteria > RBG-16-71-46 > SZUA-252 > SZUA-252 > WS-7. The sequence continues at coordinate 5,727 of JBGPHU010000024.1, forward strand.
CTCGAGGCCGCGCTGGATCGAATGTAAAAGGAGAGCGCCGATGCCGACGTACGAGTACGAATGCGACAAATGCGGCCACCGGTTCGAGGTGTTCCAGCCGATGACCGAGCCGCACCGAAAACGGTGTCCGAAGTGCCGCGGGAAAATTCGCCGCTTGGTCAGCGGAGGCGCCGGAATCGTTTTCAAGGGGACCGGTTTCTACGCCACGGACTACCGCTCCAATTCCTATAAGGAACAAAAGCGCAAGGAGTCCGGGGAGCCAGCTAAACCAAAGGGTGAATCCAAGGACACAGGTAAGAAGAAGGAGCGTGACTCCGGCTCCTAACGCTTTTTCTTTGACTCACTTCCTCCGCTTTTGTTAACTTCGCGACGCGCGTGCGGCGCTTCCCGTCAATCTTCAGAAGTCGCTCCTCCATCTCCTCGGTCGGAAGCACGCATTTCACGTGAAATCATTGGATTACACTGAAAAGTTAAGCTGAGATCGAAAGGGGATCGATGTCGCATCAGGTGACGCTGATTCCGGGCGATGGGACCGGGCCCGAGATCGCGAAAGCCACCCGCCGCGTGCTCGAAGCAACGGGCGTGTCCTTTACGTGGGACGTGCAAGAGGCGGGAATCGACGTGTTCCAGAAGGAAGGAACCCCTCTCCCCGCGCGCGTCCTCGAATCGCTTCGCAAGACGAAGGTCGGCCTCAAGGGTCCCATCACCACCCCCGTCGGCACAGGTTTCCGGAGCGTGAACGTCGCGCTCCGGAAAGAGATGGATCTCTACGCCTGCGTCCGCCCCTGCAAGACCTACCCCGGCGTCCGGTCGAGGTACGACAACATCGATCTCGTGATCGTCCGGGAGAACACCGAGGATCTCTATTCGGGGATCGAATTCGAGCGGGGGAGCAAGGGGGCGGCCGCGCTGCGTGATCTGGTTCATACCGAGGCGAAGCGGGACATCCCCGAGGACGCGGGAATCTCGATCAAGCACATCAGCGTGTCCGCCACCGAGCGCATCGTGCGGTATGCCTTGAAATACGCGAAACTGAACCGGCGACGGAAGGTGACCGCCGTGCACAAGGCCAACATCATGAAATTCTCGGACGGACTCTTCCTGGATGTCGCGCGCAGGACCGCGAAGGAAGCGCCCGAGCTGGAATTCGAGGACCGCATCGTAGACAACATGTGCATGCAGCTGGTCCAGACACCGGAGAACTACGATCTGCTCGTGCTCCCCAACCTCTACGGCGACATCCTCTCGGATCTGGCGGCGGGACTGATCGGCGGGCTCGGGGTCGCCCCCGGGGCGAACATCGGCGACGACGCCGCGCTCTTCGAGCCGACCCACGGGAGCGCGCCGCGCTACGCAGGCAAGGACAAGGTGAACCCGTTGGGAATGATCCTGAGCGGAATGCTCATGCTCCGGCACCTGGGAGAGGCCCAGGCGGCCGACCGGCTGGAGCGAGCGGTGTCTCGCGTGATCCGCGAGGGCACGTCGGTCACCTACGACATGAAGAAGACGCGCGACGATCCGAGCGCTGTCGGGACCCAGGCCGCCGCGGATGCGGTGATCGCAGCGCTGGCCTGAGGGCCGGCATCCATGATCGCCGATAGGGCGACGATCGACGTCCTCGCAGGGCGCGGGGGATCGGGAGTGGTGAGCTTCCGCCGCGAGAAGTACGTGCCCAAAGGCGGTCCCGACGGAGGGGATGGAGGGGATGGGGGAAGCGTGATCCTCGTGGTGAACGAGCACCTGCGAACCCTCCTCGACTTCCAGTTCCGAGCGCGATTCGAGGCGCCGTCGGGGGCGCACGGCTCGGGAAACAGGAAGAGCGGGCGCTCGGGAGAGGACCTTGTGGTGAAGGTGCCCCCGGGGACCCTGGTCATGGACGCGGAGTCGGGGTCTCTTCTCGCCGATCTCGTGGAGCCGGCGGCGACGTTCGTGGCCGCGCGCGGGGGCCGCGGCGGGCGCGGGAATGCGCGCTTCGCCTCGCCGACGCGGCAGGCCCCGCGGAAGGCGGAGCCGGGACGCGACGGCGAGGAGCGCAGGCTCCTGCTGGAGCTTAGGCTCATCGCGGACGTGGGCATCGTGGGGTTTCCGAACGTCGGAAAGTCCACGCTGCTCTCGCGCGTGAGCGCGGCGCGGCCGAAGATCGCGGACTATCCGTTCACGACCCTCGAGCCGCATCTGGGACTCGTGCGCGTGCGCGAAGAGCAAAGCTTCGTCATGGCCGATCTGCCCGGGCTGATCGAGGGCGCGCACCAAGGCAAGGGTTTGGGCCACGAGTTTCTTCGCCATATCCAGCGGACGCGGACGCTCCTCATGCTCATCGACAGCGCGTCCGAGGACCCCGGTGGGGACGTGGAAAAACTGAATCGGGAACTAAGGGAGTACAGCGAGGATTTAACGAGGAAGCCCACCGTTGTCGCGATGAGCCGCTCGGATCTGATGGGCGCCGAGTCGCCCGGCGGGCCGCCGTTTCCGCTCGAGGGTGCGCACTGGGGGGGCTGGATCTCGGGCGTCACGGGGGCGGGGATGGAGCATCTTTTGAGCATCATCTGGGACGTGTTGACCGGGGCCGGAGCTCTAAAGCCGGCAAAGAGTCGGGTCGGCGGCGACCGGGGTGTCGCCGGAACGAAGGAGCGAGAACCATGGTAGCGAAGGATGTCGCGCGGCTCTGGGAAGAGCTGAGGCACAGGGATCCGGAGGAGAAACTCGGTTGGATCACGCAGCTTGCGCAAGACCCCACCGAGGATTCCATCGAAGTGCTCCTGGACGTCTTGCAACAAGAGAGCTGGTTCCTGCGGGATCAGGCGGCCCGCGTGCTCGCGACAATGGGCGAGCCGGTTTTCGCACCGCTCGTGGGATACCTGGGCTCCGGCCTCTGGTACACGAGAGCGTCGGCGGTGGGGGCGTTGGGAAGGATGGGAAACCCGAAGGCCGCGGCCCCGCTCGTCGGAATGCTGAACGATCCCAACCGCACGGTGCGCGACGCCGTCTGGGACGCGCTCCTGCTCCTGTGTCGGAACGAGCTGGCCACGCCGGAGCTTGCGGCGGCGTTCGACGGGCTTCCGGAGAAGGCCCGCCGGTTCGCGCTCGACGGCCTGATGGAGCGCGATTCGGAAGCCGCCGGGCAGGTGCTGCGTCACATGGAAGACGCGGTTCCCGCCCCCGAGGCGGGGTCACCCGATGCCGCCGGAGCCGACCTCGCGTGGAAAGACGTTGTCGGCGGAGAGGGCGAAGCGAAACAGGCGGCGCGCTGAGCGCGCGGCAGCACTTCGCGGGGCGGTGGTCGTGGGGAGGAGCGAGTTTGAAGTGGGGCGTGGCGTCCGGACGCTCCGGCATTCCGAAAGGGGCTACCCGCGCGGGTTGGGGGATCTCAAGGCCCCGCCTGACCCAGTGTACCTCGTCGGTCCCTGGGATCATTCGGGCCCGCGCGTCGCGGTCGTGGGAGCGCGGAACGCGACCGAGGACGGTATCGACGTCGCGCGCGATCTGGCGCGGTCGCTCTGCGAGCGGGGCATCGCCGTTGTGAGCGGACTGGCTCGCGGCATCGACGCCGCCGCGCACGAGGGCGCGCTCACGGCGGGCGGACCGAGCGGCGCTGTGCTCGGGACCTCGGTGGAGGAGACCTATCCTCGCGAGCACGCTGCGCTTCAACTGGCCCTCGCCCGATCGCTCGGGCTCATGAGCGAGATTCGCCCCGGCACCCCCTCCACACCAGGCACCTTCGCCAGCCGCAACCGTCTCCTCGCCGCCATCGCCGATGCCGTGATCGTCGTGCAGGGCCGCTCCGGCAGCGGCTCATTGATCACGGCGGAGGAGGCGCTTCGCCTCGGGAGACCGGTCGGAGCGCTACCCTGGGACTCGCGGGAGCCTCTGGGTGAAGCGCCGCACGGGCTGATCCGCGCGGGGAAGGCGACGCTGGTCCGGAACGCGGACGACGTCGTGAAACTGCTTCCCGATTCGGGGGGCGATGCGCGAGCCGCTGGAGACGTCCCCGTGGGTGGGGGCGATGCGCGAACGCCCCGCCTCATCGATATCGAAGCTCTCCGACCGCATGAAGCGGCGCTCTACCGCGCGCTGCGCAATCATCCGCGCTCGCTCGACGACCTCGCCGCCGCGGCACGGCTCAGCGCATCGGAGCTCGGCGTGGCGCTCCTGGCGCTCGAGCTGGGCGGACTCGCGCGGCGCGCGCCGGGCGGGCTCGCGCGACGGACCCGCCCCACACCCTAGACGTGGGCCGCTCGCCGCTTCGCCCGCTCCGTCAGAAGCTCGAGGTCCTGGCCCTTCGCTCCATCGGGCTCGTCGCGCGGATGCTGCCCTTCACCTGGACGAGCGCGCTCGGCGCCGGGGTCGGCCTGCTCGCCTTCCATCTCATGGGGCGCCGCCGCCGCATCGCCATCGAGAACATCACGCGCGCCCTGGGCCCCGAGGTCGACGGCGTTTCCGCGCGCGAGGTCGCCCGCCGCTCCTTCGCCCAGCTCGGGCGGTCCTTCCTGGAATTCCTGGCCCTTCCGCGGCTGGGCCACGAGGGAATTCTGGCGCGCGTGGAGATGGTCGGCTTCGACCCGGTGCTGGAGTGGGCGCGGACGGGCAGGGGAGCGGTGGTGCTCACGGCGCACTACGGCAACTGGGAGCTTCTCGGCGCGTCGATGCGGGCGGTAGGCGCGCCGATGCAGTATCTGCTGCCGCCGCAATCCAACGAGGGAAGCGACTCCTATTTCGACCGGATCCGCGAGGAGTTGGGCATCCCGGCGGTCAAGATCGGGTACGGCATGCGCGGCGCGCTCAAGGCCCTCCGGGCGGGCGCCTTCCTCGGCATGCTTCCCGACCAGGACGCGCGGCGCGTCGGAATCCACGTTCCCTTCTTCGGACGCCCGGCCTCCACGCACACCGGACCGGCGCGGCTCGCGTACCGCGCGCGCTGTCCCATCGCGGTCGGGCTGATCGAACGCCGGCCCGGAGGGCGGTTCCGCTCGCAGGTCCTCGCGGTGCTCACGCCCGATCCTGAGTCGGAGGAATCGCGCGAGGTGGAACGCCTCACGCGCGCGATCAACGACACGATCGAAGCGGGCATTCGCCGCCGGCCCGATCACTGGTACTGGCTCCATCGCCGCTGGAAGACGCCGCCACCCGCGCCACCCGCGCCGCCCGCGTCCCTGAGCGCGGAGCCGACCCCCGCGCCACGCGTGCCGTGAGCGTGGAGCGCCGCCGCTAGGTCGTGAATCCGATGTCCTTGGCGGGCATGTCGAACGTCTTGATCTTCCCGAACTGATCTTCGTATTTCTTGACGTTCGTCTCGAGCGCCGTGAGCAGCGACCGGACGTTGGGCGGCGTCATGACCACGCGAGCGAACACCTTGCTCTTCGGGCTCCCCGGCAGGATGCGGGCGAAGTCGAGCACGAACTCCGAGAGCGAGTGGCTGATCACAACGAAGTTCGAGTAGATCCCCTCCGCTTCCTTCTCCCCCAGCTCCATGTTGATGGACGGGGGCGACCCCTGAGCTTTGGCCTCCATCTATAATCCTCCTTTTCCCAGAGAGTTACATCCACAAACCTGTCTCAAGATATCGCCATTCGTGCCGCTAAATCAATCTGATAGGGCGGCGTGCGCCCGAAGGCTCTGGATCACATCTCGGAGGGCGAGCAATGGGAGCGAAGCGGGCGGGGTCGGCGCGGGTCGAGGAAGAGATCGTGGTCGCCTGGAAGCGCTATGCCGAACGAAAGGCGCAAGGGCTGGAACGCATCGCCGAGGGGGCCTGCTACATGGAGCCGCGCCCGTGTCCGTTCGAGGCGCGGGGCGATTTCGAGACCCGGTTCGCCACCGATTGCGTCCACTGCTCGCGCATCCAGAGCGCGGCCGAAGATCTCGGCCCGCAGCTCGACGCTCCGCCCGGGGTGGCTCCGACGCTCGCGCTCCTCTTCCATCTCCTCGAGGAAGAGGCCAAGGCCGTGCGCCTCGAGCACGAGGACGGACTGGAGGACGAGGCGGAGCGCTATCGGAGCGCCGGCTTCCTCTTCCGCTCCATCCCCCTCATGCACGTGGCGCTCACGCACGAGCGGATCGCGCGTCTCCTGCTCGCCGCGATCGGCGGCGCCTTCGCCTGGGAGGTGGACACGGCGCTCCTGTTCCGGATCGTCACGGAAGGAACGGCGCTGGAGCTCATGGACACCTTTCGCAGGGCCGACCGAAGCGACGCCGAGGCGCCGGCGCGCATCCCGCACGACCTCGACACGTTCGAGTCCGAGGGAGGGTTCGACGGCGACGTTTTCACGCGCCTGCGCGAGGAACGGCTGCCGCTGGAGCCGGACCGCGACCTCCTGGCGGACGCCGTCTTCGACGGGCGGGCATCGACAGTCCAGAGCCCGCAGCGCGAACTCAGGCTCCCGGAGCGCGTGGTCGAGTCCTTGCCCGAAGGCCCGGTCGCCGTCCTTCCGGTCTTCGGGCGGGAGAAGGTGCTGGGCGTCCTCGTCGTCTCGCAGGCCGCCGGGTATTCCGGCTGGACCGCGGACCAGATCGAGCTTCTGAGCGCGATCGCGGCGCAGGCCGGGATCGCCTTCGAGGGGAACACCGTGCTGGACCTCGTGCGTCGCAGGGGGGCCGCCGTGCGCTCGGCGATCGAGTTCAGCCGCGCGGCCGCGCAGCCATCGCGTCCCGACGTGCGCGCGGAGCAGGCGCTCAAGGCGCTCCTGCAATCCTCGCAGGCAGCGGGCGGCGTCGCCTGGGCCTTGGTGGAGAACGGATCGCTCGATCTCGCGCACGTGCATGCGGTCGACGCGGGATCGACGCAGGACCTGGCCAAGCTGGGATCCTGGTTCGCGCAATGGTTCGAGGCCGATCCGAAGCCCATCCTGGCCGACGGCGTGGGCGAGGATCCCCGCTTCTCGGGATCGCTGCCCGAGGACTGGCGCTGCCTGCTCGCCGCGCCGATCCACAGCGGAGACAAGGTCTCGGGCGTGCTGGTCGTGTTCAACAAGTCGGGTGGGACCCACGACGATCCCGTCTCCTTCGATTCCGAGGACGCGCGCGTGGCGGAACTGATCGCGGCTATCGCTTCGCTCTCGGACACGCGCTTCGCCCAGGAGGAAACGCTGCGCGTCAAGGACAGGCGCCTTCACGAGGTGGAAGCGCAGCTCCGCCATGCTGAGAAGCTCGCGATCGTGGGCGAGCGCGGAGTGCAGGTGGCGCAGGACGTCCGGAACCCGGTCGCGGCCATCACCGGATTCGCGAAGCGCGTGCTGAAGTCGCTCGCGGAGAAGGATCCGAACCGGGAATATCTGGAGATCATCCTCCGCGAGACCGAGCGTCTGGAGCGGGTCCTGAGCGAGCAGGTGGCGCTGGCACAGATGACGAAGCCCAGGCTCAAGCTCGAGAATCTGAACGCGCTCGTGCAGGACGTGCTGCAGTCGCAGGCGGAGGACCTGGTCCGCCGGCGCGTGCGGCTCCTGAAACGTCTTTCACCCGAGGTGCCCACGCTCCTCCTCGACAACGAGAAGATGCGGCAGGTGCTCGTGAACGTGCTGAGCTACGCGCTCCACTCGGTGCCGAGCGGCGGGCGCGTGCGCGTGGAAACGCGCGCCGCGCAGGGCGCCGTGCAGGCCGAGATCGCCCACGATGGGCCCAAGGTGGCCGGCGAGGTGCTGGAGCGGCTCTTCGTTCCGTTCACCACGTCGCGCCGCTACGGCGCCGGCGTTGGACTGGCGATGGCGTATCAGATCGTGCGAGAGCACGGAGGGGAGATCCGGGCGCGCAGCGAAGGGGACTGGAGCAGCATCGTCACAATCTATCTGCCGACCCACGAGAACGACGACCGCAGGAGAAAACCGGATCGCCGCGATGTGCGCACCGACCGTCGCCGCCGCCTTGCCTGAGCGTTGACCCAGGCAGCACCCCATGGTAAGGTTCCCGTCCGGCGCGACCCTAGCTCAGTTGGTAGAGCACCACGCTGAAAACGTGGGTGTCCGCAGTTCGATTCTGCGGGGTCGCACCATTCATTTTCGTGAGGACCCCCCACGGAAGAGCTTCGCGACTCTCGAATTCCAAGCTGGTGTAGCTCAGCTGGTAGAGCACGTCACTCGTAATGACGGGGTCACCGGTTCGATTCCGGTCACCAGCTCCATTCCCGGGTCGGCCGGCCCGAACCCTCGGCCGCATGCCATGACAAAAGACCGCCACGCCGCGAGCCCCCTCGAGGGGGACGCGGCGGCGCGGGGCTCGGAGCCCCGCGGAGAAGATCCCCTGCAAGGCCTCATGGTGAGCCCGTCCGGGGTGCGTGGGATCGTGGGGCAGACCCTCACGCCCGACGCGGTGCTCCGGGTCGCGGGCGCGCATGCCTCCTTTCTCGATCCGGGACCCGTCGTCGTGGGCCGCGACACGCGGCCGAGCGGCGTCTGGGTTTCGCTTCTCACCGAGGCCGCGCTCCTCGCGTCCGGACACGACGTGATCCAGGTCGGCGTCGCGCCGACGCCGACCATCCTGTTCGCGATCCGCCACCATTCCGCTTCAGGCGGAGTCGCCATCACCGCCAGCCACAATCCCGCGCCCTGGAACGCGCTCAAGCTCTTCGGGCCGGGCGGAACCTTCCTGGCGCCCGCGCAATCCGAAGAGGTGGCGCGACGCGCGAGGGCGGGGCGGGCGTCCTGGGTCCCGAACGCCTCGGTCGGAGCGCTCCGGGAAGACCCGGGCGCGATCCAGCGCCACCGCGAGGCGATTCTGGCGCTCCCCGGGTTCGATCTCGAGCGGATCCGGAGACGCCGCATTCGTGTCGTGGTGGATGCGACGAACGGCGCGGGCTCCATCGCGACCCCGGCGCTTCTCGAAGCGCTGGGCTGCGAGGTGGACCGGCTCTACTGCGAGCCGGACGGCCGGTTCCCGCGCGTCGCGGAGCCTTTGCCCGAGAATCTTGGCGCGCTCGGCGAGCGCGTTCGCGTGACGGGCGCCGCGATCGGTTTCGCGAACGATCCGGACGCCGACCGGCTCGCCATCGTGGACGAGCGGGGCGAGCCCATCGGAGAGGAGCGAACGCTCCAGATCGCGGTCGACTGGGCGCTGGCGCGCCGGGTCGGTCCCGTCGCGGTGAATGCATCGACCTCGATCGGCGTCGAGATCATCGCCCGTCGCTACGGCGCCCCGGTCCACCGGACGAAGATCGGCGAGGCTCATGTCGCGCAGAAGCTGATCGAGATCGGCGGCGTGATCGGCGGGGAAGGGAACGGCGGCGTGATCTACCCCGCGCTCCACGTCACGCGCGACGGGCTTCTCGCGGCCGCGATCGCCATCGACTGGCTCGCGCGCGAAGCCCGGAGCTTGAGCGCGCGCGTGGCGGAGCTTCCTCCGGTCACGATGGTCAAGCGCAAGCTCGACCTGACCCTCGAGGACCCGGACTCCCTTCAAGACGAGCTGACGCGGGCCTTTCCGGACGCGGAGCGCAATGTTCTGGACGGGGAAAAGTACCTCTGGGAAGATTGCTGGGTACAGGTGCGCGCGTCGGGAACGGAGCCTATTGTGCGGATCCTTGCGGAGGCCCCGACGCGGGAGCGGGCGGAGTCGTTGGCCCACCGGGCGACCCAGGCGGTCGAGCGTTCTCAGGCTCACGCCCGGGCACGCTAGGGGGAGGAGCGAACATGTGCGGCATCGTCGGGTACGTCGGCTCGCAGGAGTCGCTGCCCATCCTCCTCGAGGGATTGAGGCGGCTCGAATATAGAGGCTATGACTCCGCGGGCGTCGCCGTCCTGAACGGGCAGGGGCTCTGCGTCCGTAAGGCCGCGGGCAAGATCGCCGTTCTCGAAGCGCTCCTCGAAGGCGCGCGTCCCAGGGGCTCGCTGGGCATCGCGCACACGCGCTGGGCCACCCACGGCGAGCCGAACACCATCAACGCCCATCCCCACGTGGATTGCAGGGAAAACATCGCCGTGGTCCACAACGGAATCATCGAGAACTACGTCACCCTCAAGAAGAAGCTGCTGCAAGAAGGGCATCGCTTCACGACCGACACCGATACGGAAGTGATCGCGCACCTGATCGAGAAGTACTTCGAGGGAAACCTCGAGCGCGCCGTCGCGGCCGCGCTCCAGCACGTCACCGGGACCTACGGCATCGCGGTCATCGCGCGGGAAGACCCCGGCAAGATCGTGGGCGCGCGCCACGGCAGCCCGCTCGTCGTGGGCATCTGCGACTCCGAATACATCCTGGCCTCGGACGTCTCCGCCATCATCCGCCACACGAACCAGGTGGTCTACCTGGACGACGGCGAGATGGTGGTGCTCACGCCCGCGGGAATCCACACCACCACCATCCGCGAGGAGACCGTCAACAAGCGCGTGGAAACGGTGGACTGGGATCTCGACATGATCGAGAAGGCCGGCTTCCCGCATTTCATGCTGAAGGAGATCTTCGAGCAGCCCCAGTCTCTCCGGAACACGCTCCGCGGCCGCCTCATCGTCGAGGAGGGGACCGCTCGTCTGGGCGGGCTCAACATGTCCCCCGCCGAGCTGCGCGCGATCACGCGGGTCGTGATCACCGCGTGCGGCACGTCCTGGCACGCCGGCATGATCGGCGAGTACCTGATCGAGGAGCTCGCTCGGATCCCGGTCGAGGTGGAATACGCGTCCGAGTTCCGCTATCGGAACCCCATCCTCGAGCCGGGCACGCTGGTCGTCGCCATCAGCCAGTCGGGAGAGACCGCCGACACGCTCGCCGCCATGCGCGAAGCGAAGCGCCGCGGCGCCAAGGTGCTCGGGTTCTGCAACGTGGTGGGGAGCACGATCGCACGCGAGTCCGACGGCGGGGTCTACATCCACGCCGGCCCCGAGATCGGCGTCGCATCCACGAAGGCCTTCACCTCGCAGGTGGCGGCCCTGACGCTGCTCACGCTCTACGTCGGCCGTCTCGGCGAGCTTTCCTCCGAACTGGGCGCCGAGCTGACCCGCGAGCTGGCCCAGATTCCGGAGAAGATCGAGCGCATCCTGGCCGGCGCCGACAAGGTGAAGGCGATCGCCAAGGCCTACGCGCACCACAACAATTTCCTCTACCTCGGACGCGGGTACAATTTCCCGGTCGCGCTCGAGGGCGCGCTGAAGCTCAAGGAAATCTCCTACATCCACGCGGAAGGCTACCCTGCGGCGGAGATGAAGCACGGGCCGATCGCCCTGATCGACCAGAACATGCCCGTCGTGTTCATCTGCACCCAGGATTCCGCCTACGAGAAGGTCCTGAGCAACATGGAGGAAGTGCGGGCGCGGCGCGGCAACATCATCGCGATCGCCTCGGAAGGCGACGATCACGTGGCGACGAAGGCCGATCAGGTCATCTACATCCCGCGCACCCTCGGGCCCCTGACGCCGCTCCTCTCGGTATTGCCGCTGCAGCTCCTCTCGTACTACATCGCGGTCGAGCGGGGATGCGACGTGGACCAGCCGCGCAATCTCGCCAAGAGCGTCACCGTCGAGTGAGCCAGGACCCGAAGTCGGTCGTCCACACACCGCACGCGCCCGCGGCCATCGGGCCCTACGCCCAGGCGCGGACGGGGCCGTTGTCCGGACGCTGGCTCGCGTCCTCCGGCCAGGTGGGCCTGGACCCCGCGACCGGAACGCTCGTTCCGGGCGGCGTCGGACCCGAAACCGAACGGGCCCTCCGGAACCTCGAGGCGGTTCTGAAATCGGGGAACGCGGGTTTCGGGGACGTGGTCAAGACCACGGTCTTTCTGGCAGACATGGCGGACTTCGCCGTGATGAACGAGATCTACGCCCGCTTCTTTCCGGACCCGAAGCCCGCGCGGAGCACCGTCGCGGTCCGTTCGCTTCCGAAAGAGGCGAGGGTCGAAATCGAGGTGTGGGCGATCATTCCGTGAATCATACGCGGCGGGACATCCTCCGGCTCACGGAGCAGGTCCAGTGCGCGGGTTGAGCGGCCAAGATAGGTCCGGAGGACCTGCGACATATCCTGGACGCCCTGCCGCGCGCCCCGCGCTCGAAGCGGCTCCTCGTGAGCCCTGATTCGTGGGACGACGCCGGCGTGTACCGGATGGGCCCCAAACTGGCCATCGCGCAGACCGTGGATTTCATCACCCCGGTGGTGGACGATCCCTTCGATTACGGCGCCATCGCGGCCGCGAACTCGCTGAGCGACATCTATGCGATGGGAGCGACCCCGACGGTTGCGCTGTCGATCATCTGCTTTCCGTCGGACACGGGCGATCTCAACGTGCTCCGCGAGATCGTGCGCGGGGGAGCGGCGAAGCTCAAGGAAGCCGGGGTCACGTTATTGGGCGGGCACTCGGTGCGCGACCCCGAGATCAAGTTCGGCTATGCGGTGACGGGAGAGGTGGACCCCAGGCGGATCGTGGCGATCGGCGGCGCGCGTCCGGGCGACCTCCTCGTGCTCACGAAGCCGGTCGGCACCGGCATCCTCGCGACGGCGTTGAAGCGCGGCGTGCTGCCCCCGAACGCGCTCAAGGCGATGACGGCTCAGATGAAGCTCCTGAATCGCGCCGCATCGGAGGCGATGCCCGGGGTCGCTCACGCTGCGACCGACGTCACGGGGTTCGGCCTCTTGGGTCACGCCCGGAACATGGCGCGCGCGAGCCGCATGACGCTCCGCATCTGGAGCGGGGCGGTCCCGTTCCTACCCGGCGCGCTGGAGCTGGTGGCGGGAGGGATCGCGTCGGCCGGGCTCAAGTCGAACCGGGATGGGATGTCGCGGGAGGTCGCCTTCTCCGAAGGGGTGCCGGAGCCGGTGCGGGAGGCGCTGTTCGACCCGCAAACGTCCGGCGGCCTCCTCATGGCGATCCCGGCGTCGCGTCTGGACGCCTTCGTCAAGAAGCTGCGCCGGAGCAGAATCGTCGCCACGGTGATCGGGGAGGTCCGGCCGCGAGGACGGCGCCCCCTCGAGGTCGAAGCATGAGGTACGGGGACGGATCGGGTCTGGTGGCCTGCCAGGACTTCAAATCCTTCCGTCGGGCGCTAAAACCGTCCGAGGTGGGTTCGATTCCCACACGTTCCCGCCACCACGCTGAGGGAGGGGAGCATGCACGGATTCATCCATTCGCTCGTCGGGCTCGACTGGAACGATCCGCGCGTCATCGGCTTTCTGATCGCCGTCGTCATCATCGCGCTCGCGCGGAAATGGTCGTTCGTGATCTTGGTGGTGCTTGTCGTGGCGCTCGGGGAAGGCCTTCAGTATCTCCTGGAGAATTCATCGTTGGGGCATGATTTCACACACGGGGTCGTGATCGGAGTCTATGGATTCGGTGGATTGCTCCTCCTCTTTCTCGCGATCGCGCACGCCTTCACGAAAGAATAGCGCCGCGCGCGTCATGCGTGCCGCGCTCGCCATGTCGGTGTTCCTCGTCGCGGCGATGGCGGCGCGCGGGGCGGCCCAGCCCGCGCCCAAGGCGAGGGCCGGCGCGAAGCCCGCCGGGGCCGATTCCTTACCCCACCGCTCCAAGCCGTTCACCGTGATGCTCCGGTCGGCGGCCGTGCCCGGATGGGGACAGGTCTACAACCACAAGTATCTCAAGGCGGGGCTGGTCGTCGGCGGAGAGGGACTGCTCGTGTTCGAAGCGCTGCAAGAGCTCAAACGTGAGAACCAGGCGGTGGACCGCCAGACCGCCATCCTGGCGGCGGGAGGCGATCCCTCGGGCGCCGCCTACATCCTCGCCGGACTGGACCAGGAATCGCATCGGAATCGCAAGATCAGCTGGATCTGGTGGGGCATCGCGGCCCACCTTCTATCCATGGCCGACGCCTACGTGGATGCTCATCTCGCCTCCTTCGACGCCGATTTCGGTCCGCCGGAATCCGCCGTGGATCCCGGGGAAAAACCCCGTCTGACGGTCGCCTTCCGGACCCGGTTCTAGCCCAGACTCCATGATTCCGCGCTCGCTCGTCCGGAACTTCTGCATCATCGCGCACATCGACCATGGGAAGTCGACCCTGGCCGACCGCCTCCTCGAGATCACGAACACCATCCCCCGCGGAAAGATGAAGGAGCAGGTGCTGGACAACATGGACCTGGAGCGCGAGAAGGGGATCACCATCAAGTCGCACGCGATCGCGATGGAGTATCGCGCCCGGGACGGCCAGACCTACCATCTCAACCTCATCGATACGCCCGGACACGTCGATTTCACGTACGAAGTGTCGCGAAGCCTCGCGGCGTGCGAAGGGGCGATCCTGGTCGTCGACGCGTCGCAGGGCATCGAGGCCCAGACGCTCTCGAACCTGTTCCTGGCGCTCGATCAAAAGCTGACGATCGTTCCCGTGCTGAACAAGATCGATCTGCCCGCGGCGCACCCCGACGACGTCTCGCTGGAAATGGCCCACCTACTCCACGTGGAGCCCGAGGACGTGATCCGGGTCTCCGCCAAGGAAGGGCGCAACATCGAAGCGCTGCTCGAGGCGGTGATCCTCCAGGTGCCCCCGCCGCCCGATGAGAGCCAGGGGTCGCTCCAGGCGCTGATCTTCGACTCCGTGTTCGACCAGTTCCGGGGCGTCATCGTATACGCGCGGATCGTGCGCGGGACGATCCGCGCGGGCACCTCGATCCGGTTCCATTCCACGGGGAAGACCCACGAGGTGCTGGAGGTCGGCGTGCTTCGGCTGGGGCTCGAGCCCCGGGAGGAGCTCTGGGCCGGCGACGTGGGCTACGTGATCGCGAACGTGAAGGTCGTGGCGGACGCCAAGGTGGGGGACACCATCACCGAGGCGGCCGACGCGGAGGCGGAGGCGCTTCCCGGATACCGCCCGGTGAAGCCGATGGTCTTCTCGGGGCTCTATCCCATCGAAGCGGAGAGCTACGAAGGGCTGAAGGAGTCGCTCTCCAAGCTCCAGTTGAACGACGCCTCGCTCACGTTCGAGCCCGAGACCTCGCTCGCCCTCGGCTTCGGCTTCCGCTGCGGGTTCCTGGGACTTCTCCACATGGAGATCATCCAGGAGCGGCTCACCCGTGAATACGACGTGAACCTGATCGCGACCGTTCCGAGCGTGGAGTATCGCGTGACCAAGACGAACCGCGAGGTCGTGCTCGTGGAGAACCCGGCCCTTCTGCCTCCCGCGAACCAGATCGAGGTTATCGAGGAGCCGTTCGTGCGGGCGCAGGTCGTGGTGCCCGCCGAGTACGTGGGGAACATCATGAAGCTGGCGCAGGATCGGCGTGGGATCTTCATCGGAATGGAGTTTCCGGACGAGGCGCGGGCCCACATCACCTACGAGCTGCCCCTCGCCGAGATCGTGCTGGATTTCTACGACAAGCTGAAATCGATCAGCCGTGGCTACGCGTCCCTGGACTACGAGTTCTCGAGCATGAAGCCCGCACAACTGGTGCGCATGGACCTGCTCCTGAATTCCGAGCCGGTGGACGCGCTCTCGGTGATCGTGCACCGCGACAAGGCGTACGAGTGGGGGCGCGACGTCGCGGCGAAGCTCAAAGAGCTGATTCCGCGGCAAATGTTTCCGATCGCGATTCAGGCCACGATCGGGAACCAGGTCATCGCGCGCGAGACGATTTCCGCGCTGCGCAAGAACGTCATCGCGAAGTGCTACGGTGGCGACATCACGCGCAAGCGTAAGCTCCTCGAGAAACAACGCGAGGGCAAGAAGCGTATGAAGCAGGTGGGGACCGTCCGCATACCGCAAGAAGCGTTTCTCGCGGTCCTGCGCGTGGAGCGTTAGACCGCTTGGGAGGTGACCGAATGGAAAGCGCAAGAATAGCCGCGAAGACTAAGACCCGGCGCGCGTCCCGCGCCAAATCCACGCTGCGTGAGTACGTCGAGGCGATCGTCCTCGCGGTCCTGCTCACCATCGTGATCCGGGGCCTGGTGGTGCAGGCGTTCCGCATTCCGACAGGATCGATGGAGAACACGCTCCTGGTCGGGGACTTCCTCTTCGTGAACAAGCTGGTCTATGGCTCGGAGATCGACATCGGCGCCGCCGGCCACCGGCTCGTCTATTACCGCTTCCCGGCGATCCGCCAGCCGCATCGCGGCGACGTCATCGTCTTCCGCTACCCGGACGATCCGAGCCGCGACTTCATCAAGCGCTGTGTCGCCGTGGAGGGGCAGACCGTCGAGATCCGGGACAAGGTCCTCTACGTGAACGATCAGCCTCAGGTGGAGCCCTACATCATCCACTCCGACGACAAGATCCTGCCCAAGGAGATCAGCGCGCGGGACAACTTCGGCCCCACGGTCGTGCCCAAGGGGCACCTCTTCATGATGGGGGACAACCGCGACAACAGCCACGACAGCCGCTTCTGGGGGCCGCTCCCGCTCAATCTCGTGAAGGGGAAGGCGATGATCCTCTACTGGTCCTGGGACGCGGAGAAGAACATGCCGCGCCTGAACCGGCTCTTCCATCCGGTGCGCTGAAGCGTGGAATACGGTCTCTACATCCACCTGCCGTACTGCCGGAGCATCTGCCCCTACTGCGATTTCGTGAAGTCGCCGCTCCACCGCGCCGAGCCCACGCGTCTCTTGGCCGCGCTCGCGCGGGAATGGGACCTCGCGCGGAAGGCGGACGGGGCCGCATGGTCCTTGCCGCGAACCATCTACGTCGGCGGGGGCACGCCGACCGCGCTCGACGCTCCGGCGCTCCGGACCTTCCTCGGCTGGATACGCGAGTCCTGGGACCATGGGCGCGTGCGCGAATTCACGGTGGAGGCGAACCCCGAGGGGCTGGACCAAGAGAAGCTCTCCGTCCTCCTCGAAGGGGGAGTGAACCGCTTGAGCCTCGGCGTCCAGTCCTTCGAGCCGGCCGCTCTGCGGGCGCTCGGCCGCATCCACACCGCGGAGACGGCGATCGAGAAGGTAGCGCTCGCGCGACGCGCGGGATTCCGGAATATCTCAGTCGACCTCATGTACGGCGTTCCGGGCGAGACGCCGGCCGGCTTCCGTGCGGGGATCGCCCGGGTCGTGTCGCTCGGGGTGCCGCATCTCTCCGCCTACCCGTTGCAGGTGGAGGAAGGCACCCCGCTCCACGCCAAGGCGGCGCGGGGGGCGGTGGCGATTCCAGGGGAGGACGAGGTTCTCGAGCGTTATGGAGACCTGGTGTCGGCGCTCGCCGGCGCGGGCTATCGCCACTATGAGGTGTCCAACTTCGCGCTCCCCGGGTCTCATTCGCGGCACAACGAAGGGTACTGGACGCGGCGCCCGTATCTGGGCTTGGGACCCGGCGCGCACTCCTTCGACGGCGCGTCCCGCTGGAGCAACGGCGGGTCGATCGAGCGCTGGTTCACATGCGTGGAGTCGGGGGTCTTGCCGCGGGAGGACGTTCGCGAGGTCGCCGCGAAGGAAGCGGCGGAAGAACGCGTATTCCTCGGCCTGCGCCGGGCGCGCGGGCTCCGGCGGACGAAGCATCTGGCCTCGTTCGCCGCGCGCGAGATCGAGTCCTGGACCCGCTGGGCGGAAGCGGGCAGCGCGCTCCAGAGATCGCCCCGCGGGCGCGTCCGTCCGAACGATCGCGGACTCTTCCTCGCGCACGACCTCGCCGCGGAGCTGTTCGCGCGCACGGATCACGCCGCGGTTGAGCCCTACCGCTTGACACCCGCCGCGCGAGGCTGATAGCGTTCGCCATGGTTAGCACTTGCGCATCGCGAGTGCCAACCGCCCGAAACCATGCTCCGACCCAACCTCAACGAGCGTCAGCGCCGAATCCTCAAATTCGTGGTGGAGAGCCACGTCACGAGG
>JBGPHU010000025.1:0-23328 GCA_041484545.1 Candidatus Eiseniibacteriota bacterium
ACGCCGGGGTGTCCAGCGGCCCCGCCACGCCGGCATTGTTGATGAGCGCGTCTACCCGACCGTAGGCCGCGAGGGCTCCGCCCAAGACCGCCTGAGCACCCTCTTCCGAGGAGATGTCCGCGCAGACACCCGCAGCACCCCCTCCCGCTTTCCGGATCTCCTCGACGACGCGATTCACCTCGTCCGTGTTCCGCCCGTTCACCACGATCTTGCATCCGGCTTTGGCAAGCTCGAGTGCCAAGGCCAGGCCGATACCCTGGGTCGAGCCTGTGATGACCACTACCTGCCCCGCAAGGGCCGATGTCGAGGCCAGGTAGGGATCGATCGGGTGGACATCAGACGCGGGCATCGGACGCGTCATTCCCGCCGCGATTCTCCGGAACAACCTCAGCCCACGGGCGGAGATCCAGCGCATGCGTCGGGTCAGCTCATTCATCAGATCCGATCTTCTCCCATAGGGTGGAAATCCGAGCCAGCCCGTAAAGCTATCAGCCCCCGGGACGCATTTCCAGGGCCACGCTCCGAGACGATCCGGGCGGTTCGCTCAGGGGAGCTCCGGCTCCACCGCCACCATTCTTGCCTTGCATCCGAGAGACCGCCGGAGCCGATGGAGGTCGTCCCACATCCGGAGGACACCCGGGTACATCCCACCTCGAAACACGAGCATCCCCTGGCACGGCAGGTCGTGCTTCGCCCAGCGCATTGTGAACGGGGTACGATTGAGAAAGTCCAGCCCACGGAGACCACGGGGCCAAGCGTCCTCTAGGATGTGCTTCATCAGGACAAATGTCGGTGAGTGGTACGCGGAGCCCACTCGTTCCTTGAACGAGCTCTTTAGGATGTAAAGCCATTGTCTGTCTTGGAGGCACAGGATGGCCGCGATGGGTTCCTCGGCGATACTGAGAGTCCAGACTGCGGCCCTTCCGCGACGCGCAGCCCGACGGACTACCTCCGTGTAATAGCTGCGCAGTCGCTCGCTCGACGCCACGGTTTCCCCGTGTGTGGCTTTCCAGCTTTCGCAATCCACATCGACGAATACCTCCGCAGCGCGCGCAACCTGTTCCACGCCGGCGTGCCGCTCGACGCGAAGGGAGCCCAAGGCCTCGAGTGACCGTTCAGCCCTGCTGAGGGATTTTCGAAAGTTGTGACTCTGGCCGCGGAGGTAGCTCTCCCAGGACCCTTGGATGGGGACCACGGTGTGCCCCCAGTCTCCGCCACGTCGGATCGCGAAGCCGCGCTCCTCCACCGCCTCCACGATTCCAGCGCGCGCGAGGACGGGCGCCGCGATCCCCTCCAGCGCCAAGAGATCCCAATCGGACCGGCGCGAGAGACTCTTCACGAACGCTCGTGCCGCGGAACCACGGGCGCCCGCGGAAATGAGCAGGGAGCCCCGGGCGGAATGGTTGTTGAGCGGGGGCGCCAGGATTCGCGCAGGGAGCCTGTTCCACCGTCCCACGACCTCGACAAGGGGCAGGACCGCGACGGCGCTCCCCTCTTCGCGCGCGACGAGCACGAACGGCGCCACGGGCCGTCCCGAAACACCCACATAGCGTTCCCCGTCCCGGAGAACCAGCGCACCCGGGCCGGGCACTTCTCCGAAATGCTCCCACCAGGTGAGAAACCAGTCGGCACTCGAGAAGATGTCCGCTTCCGGGTCCGCCTGCCAGAGATCCTCCCACTCGCTTTCGAATCCGCGGAGTCGCTCGAGACTCTGGATGGCTTCAACGAACAATCGCGATGGCCCTGGCTAGAGGAGAATCTGGACGGACCTCGGCGACATACTACCGCGCCGCTCACTGGCGCGCGAGTGGGGTATACTGCCCGGGTTCATGCTCTCTGTCGAACGCATCGACTCCATTCCTGAACTGCGCGGCCTTCGGAGCATCTGGAACGATCTCCTGGAGCGGTCGCAGCATGCTAATCTTTTCCTTAGCCACGAGTGGATCACGACTTGGTGCGACCATTTTGGGGGCAAGGGCCGGCTCTGGATCCTGCTGGTGAAGGACGGCCCCCAGGTCGTCGGGATCGCGCCCATGATCGTGCGCCGGGCAGGGTACGGAAAGATACCGGCCCGGATCCTCGGTCTTCTGACCAATCGCCATGTCTCACGTGCGGATTTCGTGATTCCCACGGCGACACCGGAGGTATTCGCCGCGCTTGCCCGTTTTTGGCGGGACCAAGCGGCCGAATACGATGTCCTGCATCTCGAACGAGTGCCGAGTGATTCAGGAACCATGGACTTTACCGCTCGAGCATTGCAACGGGAGGGACTCGTAGTGAGCGCGCCGGTACTAGACCGTCGTCTTCGACATCTGCGGGTCACCGGGGACTGGCAGAGCTACTTGTCGGCGAGGAGCAGGAATGCCCGCAACAATATCACGAAGGCCAGGAACCGCATCAGCGCTCGTTCGGAAACCGTCACGTTCGTATGCGACCGCGACCGCAACAGACTGGACTCCAGCATGGCAAGTCTCTTCGCTCTGCATTCCATCGCGAGGAAGAGGCGGACCGATCGGGCGGCGCTTGATGAGCGGGACCGCAAATTCCATATCGCGTTGGCGAGGGATCTCGCCGAGCCCGATGGATTTGAAAACTGGTTCCTTACGTTTGATGGCCGGCCGATCGCCGGTCTCCACTGTATCCGGCATGGAGGGGCCATCTACCTGCTCCTAACCGATCATGACTCCGCGTTGGCGCAACTCCGGCCCGGGTGGTGCCTCGTCGAGCATGCGCTGCGTGAATGGTGGGGCGAGAACAGCACGCAGATCGTCGACTTCAATGGAGACAGCCAGTTCCTGAGCGTTTGGACCGATCGGGCCCGCACCACGGAGCGCCTCTCGGCATTCCATCATCGGCCCTATTCGCGCTTGCTCTCCGGCCTGAGACGGATCAAGACCTCGATCCGCCGCGGGCGGCCGAAGCCGGCGACCCGACCGGAACCCGTGACGTGACCGGATCCCCGACGCCGCCCACCGTCGCGGTCGAAACCTCGGAGATGACGAAGCGCTTCCACGCTCCGCGGGGAATGGGCTCCCTTTGGGGACCGCGTCCCGGCCCCGATCTGGTGGCTGTGGATCGCGTCACGCTGGTGCTGCGTGAGGGCGAGATCTTCGGCCTGGTGGGGCCGAACGGAGCCGGCAAGACGACGCTCATCAAGATGCTCTGCGGGCTCTATCTCCCGGACTCGGGATGGGCCCGCATTTGCGGCCACGACACCGTGCACAGCAACTCTCAGACGCGGCGCTTCGTCGGGCTCGTGACCAGCAACGAGCGGAGCTTCTTCTGGAGGCTGACAGGGATTCAGAACCTCGAGTTCTTCGCGAACCTGTACCGCATTCCCCCGCGCGAGGCCCGCGCCTGGATCCGCGAGCTGCTCGATCTGCTCGATCTCCTTCCGTATGCTCACGCACGGTTCGACGGGTACTCCACAGGAACGAAGCAGCGCTTCTCGCTTGCTCGCGGGCTCCTTAGCAAGCCCCGAGTCGTCTTCATGGACGAGCCCACGAAAGGCGTGGACCCGACCGCCGCGGCGCACATCGTGGAGGTGATCCGGGAGCGGGTGGTCCGGCTGTGGAGCCCGACGATTCTCATCACGTCCCACAATCTGCACGAGATCGAGCGGCTCTGCGAACGGGTGGCCGTCATGGATCGGGGCCGAATCGTGGCCTCGGGCGCTCTCCGGGAACTGAAGGAAATGGCCCAGCCGCGCGACACCTACACCATCTCGGTCCGGAACGTGCCCGAGACTCGGCTCCGGGAGCTGGAGAGAATCGAGGGCGTCGAGCGGCCAGTCCGGATCACTTCAGGCCATGGCACCTCGGAAATCGAGATGCATCTCCGGCACGGCGCCGGGGCGCTGGCCCACGTGCTGCGCGCGTTGGTCGAGGCGGGTGGCGAGATCGAGCGCTGCGTCTGCGTCGAGCCGACGTTCGACGACGCGTTCCAGACGATCCTGGATCGCGCGGCTGGAGACGGCCGGCCGGGAGGAACGTTTCCGTGAGGGTGGCTCTGGCATTTCTGAAACGGGACTTTTTGATCGCGACGAGCTACAAGGTGACCTTCGGGGCCATGCTCCTGTCGATCCTCGGAACCGTGCCGTTTCTCTTCTTCGTCAGCCGTCTCTTCGGAGGCGCAAACGCGGGACTCCTCGCCCCCTACCGAGGCAACTATTTCGCGTTTCTCCTCATCGGGCTCGCGTTCACCGATTATCTGGTATTGAGCGTCGGCACCTTCAACACCAGCCTTCGCGAGAGCCAGTTGATGGGAACGTTCGAGACGATCCTCCTCTCCCCTACCTCGATCCCCGGGCTGCTTTTCTACAGCTCGCTCTGGGGTTACCTGTTCACGTCGATCCGGTTCGCGCTGTACCTGGGCGGAGGGCTGCTCTTCGGGCTGGATCTCGGCCGCGCCAATATTCCGGCGGCCTTCGGAATCCTCGCCATCTCGATCCTGTCCTTCGCGGCGATTGGAATCTTCATCGCCGCGGTGACGACTGTGATCAAGAAGGGAGAAATCCTGACCGCCATCGCGACCGGGGTTTCAGGAATCCTGGGAGGCGTGATCTACCCGACCCCGGTCCTCCCTTCCTGGCTTCAACCCGTTTCCCGCTTGATACCGATCCGCTACGCGCTCGAAGCTATGCGCCTGGCTCTGATTCAGGGTTACGGTGTCTCGCAGCTCTGGCCCCAGTTCCTGGCGCTCGCCATCTTCGCGGTGGTCCTGCTTCCCCTCAGCATCCTTTCGTTCTGGCTCGCGATCCGCTATGCGAAAGTGGCCGGAACGCTGGGCCAGTACTGAGCGGATGGGCGAACTCGCCTACCGCGTCGCGCGCCGGCTCTGGGGCCTGTTCCTGCCCCGTGCATGGCGCAGCTCGTGGCGCCTCCGCCTCCTGCTCGACGACACCGACCGCCGCCCCGCGCCTCTCCTTCTCGCTCCCGGAGTCCCCATCGTGGTCTTGGCACCCCACATGGACGATGAAGCCGCGGGCTGCGGCGGAGCGATCCGCATGCACGCGCGGACCGGATCCCCGGTGACGGTGGTCTACCTCACCGACGGCAGACGGGGGAATCCTCGCGTTTACCAGGGGCATCCCTCGGCGGGCGAGATCCGGCGCGGGGAGCAGGACCACATCGATATTCGCAAGCGGGAGGCACGCCGGGCTTCGGAGATCCTCGGGGTTACTGATCTCGTTTTTCTCGACGCTCCCGACGGCGCGCTCGAGCCCACGGAGGCCGTCGTGAACGGGGTTCTGCGCGTCCTCGAACAAAGGCGCCCCCATGTGATCTACGTTCCTTCCCTCATGGATCTGCACGGCGATCACTGGTCCGCCAACCGCGTCCTTCAGGCGGTTCTCCAGAGATGGGACGAGGATTCGCGCCAGCGAGCCGTCGTGCGGGGGTACGAGGTTTGGACCCCCGTGCTGGCGAACCGGATCCTGGATATCGGCGATGCCGCGGAGGACAAGCGCCGCGCTCTCGAACAATTCGAGAGCCAGAATACCCACATCGACTACACCCGAGTCATGATGGGTCTCGGCGTCTACCGGTCGATTTACTTCCAGCGCGGCCAGGGTCATGCGGAGGCCTTCTTCGAGTGCCCCGCCACGGTCTATCTCTCCTTGTTCGAGCGGCTCACCAAGCGGTCATGAGGGTGATGTTCCTGCACGAGAAGCCCTTCTCGCGCCCCGGCGATTCGCCATCGGACGAGGATGCCGCGCGCGGGGGCCTCCGCACCTACATGGAGATGCTCTCCGGCGCGCTCGTCGCCCGCGGATGCTCCCTGTCCTCCGTCCGCTTCATCCCCGGCCTCCGCTCTGCGCGGCAGGTTTCCGAAAGCGCCTGGGTGCTGCCCGCCTCCAGCGTCCGGCCAGGGCGGGCCACGCCGCGGGAGTTGCTCCGAATCCTCGACAGCGCCGCGCCCGACATGGTGCACATGCACTCGGTCTTCTACGCGATGAATCCCACGTCTGTGCGCGCCGTGACCAAAACCTCGCCCACCGTGTATACGTTGCACGAGGCTTCCCCTCTCTGCTTCTGGCGCACGAAGGTGATGCGCGACGGTTCCCTCTGCGAGCACGCGGTCGGCTTTCGTTGCCTCACACGCGGCTGCTACACCCCGGGAGCCTCGACGCCGTTCGCCCGCGACGTAGCAAGAATGGTCGCGACCGGGCCGCATCTGGCCGAGTACCGAAGGCTTCCCACGATGATCGTGCCGAGCCGCTACCTCCGGGCCCAGCTCCTCGTGAACGGGTTCCGGCCCGATCGGGTTCGAGTGATTCCGCACCCGTCCCCGTACGCGAGCGAGCCGCTCGTCGCCGTGACCCGCCCGTCGCGAATTCTCTTCGCCGGGCGGCTGACCCGCGAGAAAGGTCTCCTCGAGATGATCGAGGCGCTGGCGCTGCTGCGCACGCCCTCGTGGGAGGCCGTAATCGTGGGTGTAGGAGAACAAGCGACATGGCGAAGCATGGCGGAGGCGCGCGGGATCGCGCATCGCCTGCGCTGGGTAGGATCGGTTCCGCTGGCCACGCTCCGGGAGCACTACCGGGATGCGGCGATCGTGGTCTTTCCCTCGATGGCGCCGGAGTCCTTCGGCTTCGTGGGTGTGGAAGCCATGAGCCTCGGCAGGCCCGTCGTGGCGTTTGTCGCGGGAGGCGTGGAGGAGTGGCTGGAGGACGGGGTGACGGGGCTCGCCGTAAGACACGGGGACGTGCCTCACCTGGCCTCGCAGCTGGATCGGCTCCTCGGCGACGCCGCGCTGCGCGAGCGGTTGGGGGCCGCGGCCCATGAAGCCGCGCGGACCCGGTTTCGGCTCGACGCGCACGTAGACTCGGTGCTCGCGCTCTACCGCGAGCGGATCGAGGCGGGACGGCACGCCTCGTGAGCGCCAACGCCGACGCGGCACCGGCTCCTTCGTCTCTTCGTATCCTCACCATCTCTCCGATCGACTACGAGCGGGCGTGGAACAACCGAGACCATAATATGGTTCGCTGTCTCGCCTCGTCCGGGTGTCGCGTCACGCATCTCTACAAGGTCCTCAATCGATCCCCGCGATGGGCCGACATGATTCGAGACACGCTCACCTGCCGCCGGCGGAAGACCGAGAGCCCGGAGGCCCGCTTCGTCCGCGTCGACCCCTTTTTCAACTATTTCGCCGGCTACCGAGTCCATCTCGAGTCCCGGGACGAGACGCAGGCCCGCTCTTCGTCCGCGCGCGGCCGTCTGGTCGCACTCCTGGCCCCCCTTTCGTTGCTGCGCGACGTCTTCTTTCTTCCCTGCTTCCTGACTGCGGCGCTCGCGGAAGGTCGATTTGACGCCTGCATCGGATTCGGTCCCTGGGGGGCGCTCATCGGATGGGTGCTGCGCGGACTGGGCCGCGTGCGCGTCCTTGTGTACGAGGACCGCGACTACGAGCCTGGCCTCCTCCCGGACCGCCTTCGCCGCTCCTACACAGCCTGGCTGGATCGAGCGCTCGTCCGGCGCGCCGACCTCGTCGTCTCCGTCGGGCAGAGATTGACGCGCCTTCGAGAAGCCCAAGGCGCGAGGCAGCGCCACGTGATTCCGAACGGTGTCGACTGGGATCGCTTCGGTCCCGCTCGCGAAGCCTTACGGGAAGGATCGGTGCTGGTCTATTCTGGGAACCTCGTGCCCTGGAGCGGGCTCGAGGTGGTCCTGGAGGCCATGCCGGAAATTCTCGAGTCGCGACCTGAGGCGAGGCTCCGCGTGATCGGCGACGGCCCGCCCGGCTACCGCGAGCGATTGGTCGAGCGAGCCGGTGCGCTAGGGATCAGCGGCCAGGTGGATTTTCTGGGCTCCCGACCCTACGCGGAGCTTCCAGCGCTCCTGCGCGGTGCTTCGATCGGTCTCGCCAACTCCGAGCCTGTCCCTTTTCGGAGCTTCGCGTATCCCCTCAAGGTTATCGAGTACATGGCGGCGGGGCTGCCGGTCATAGGGACACAGGACACGGAGACGGAAGACATCCTTCGCCGGTACGACTGCGGCCTCGCGATCGACTACACGCCGGAGGCGTTCGCCGCCGCCGTGCTCCGGCTCCTCGGTGACCGGGAGGAGCAGCGCCGGATGCGGGAGAACGGCATTCGAGCGAGCGAAGGGATGCGCTGGGAAACACTCATCGCCCGCGAGCGACTCGCCATCGAAGCGCGACTTGCGGAGACGCGCTCCTCGGAATCAGGCCGCTAGGGAATCGAAGACGGCAAGAGTCCGCCGCGCGGCATCCTCCCAGGTGAACAGCCTCGCCCGATCGAGTCCCTTCGCGCGAAGCACCGCGCGCAAGGAAGGATCGCTCGCCAGGCGCGCGATGCCCTCCCCGATATCCTCGGGATCCAGGGGATCGCACCAAGCCGCGGCATCGCCGAGAACCTCCGGGAGCGATCCGACGCGGGAGGCGAGCACCGGCGTGCCGCACGCCATGGCCTCGAGCGGTGGGAATCCAAAGGATTCGTGCAGCGACGGGAAGAGGAAGAAGCGCGCCCTCCGGAGGAGGCCCGCTGCGGCCCTCGGCTCCACGTATCCGAAGAAAGCGACATGGTCGCCGCACCCGCGCGCGTGAGCGAGCCGGAGCAGCTCCGCCTGAAGGCGCGCGCCCTGCTTGCCGCGGTGCGCGCCCGCCAGGAGGAGTCGGGGCAGCTCGACCCTGGCGCGGGCGCGGGCATATCCGTCGATGAGGTTCGCGAGATTCTTCCGGGTCTCGATCGCGCCGAGATAGAGGCAGAAGGGCTCCTCGGGACCCTGGTCGGGCCCCAACGCTTCCCGAGCGGCTTCCGCCTCCGGGGCGGACTCCATTTCCAGCGGATGGAACACGGCCGGATCCACACCGCCGTGCACCACGTGTATTTTCTCAGCCGCCGCGCCATATCCCCGGACAGCCTCGTCCCGCGTATATCCGGAATTCGTCACGATGGCCGTCGCGGTTCGCAGACTCCAGGGAAGGAGGGTCCGAAGCAGGATCCGGGTCATCGGCGCGGCCGCCCAGAGTTCCTGGATTCCGTGAAGGGCAAGCACCGTTTTCCCGGAGTAGAAGGGCGCGCCGAGCGTGTGGAGATAGAACACCTCGATCCGGTCGCGCCGCAGCGCGCGCGGCAGGAGGAGCGAACGCTGAAGGACCGTGCTGCGGGATGCGAGGACGCGCCATTCGACGCGCCCGGAGGATTCGGCCTGGAACGCCCGCGGGGCGAGCGGGTCCGTCACGTAGAGGACGTAATCATTGCTGGAATCCAGGCGAAGCAGGGCCCGCAAGAGGTGGGTGAGGTAGGTTTCCCGCCCCATCATCTTGCCGCCCAGATAATGGCCATCGACACCGATGCGCACGGCGGCCGGGCGGGGGGTCTAGGGGTAGAGGGAGCGCACGAACAGCCCGAGGACGAGATCGAATGTGAGGAAAATGAGAAACACGGCCCCCAGCTCGAATAGGAGGCGCCGAGACTTCCGCTTCGACCGGCGCGCCAGCCTCTTGACGTGGCCCGCGGATCGCCACTCCCCGTCGCAGGGAATGGAACCCTGCTCGAACCGATTCATCCAGTCCTTCAAGAGTGCCGGGTCGTTCCCGCAGCATCGCGAAAACAGCGCAACCAGGTATTCGCTCCTCGGTTCGCTCATGAGCCGGGCCCGCCTAGAGAACGAGAAGCACGGTGAAGTGCATGATCAAGATCGCGGTTAGCCCAAGGCCCCCTCCGAGGAGAGCAGCCGCCAAGGCGATCAGGATCGGGCTCATGGCGCGGACCTCGCTCGGACGCGGCCTCGTGATCAGGCCGGCCGCTTCCAGCTCCTCTTCCAGGAGGAGGAGCCGTTCACGCTCCTCGCTTGCGTCGAACTTGAGGGGGGTCATGGGGTCCTCGTCACGCGCCCTGGCGGGTCACGTCGATGCGCAGCAGGTAGTCGTAGAAGAAAGCCAGATACATCCCCCCGATGACTCCCAGGATCGCGCCGATGAGCGCGTTCATGGCGGGCAGCGGCAGAACGGGCTTCTTCGGCACTTGCGCATCCTTGACCACCACGACCTGGTCCTCGCGGGAGGCGACCTGGGCTCGAGCCTCCTCGTAGCTGCTCGTAAGGTTCTGCAGATCTTTTTGCAGCCGATCCACCTCGGCGTGATAGTCCTCTTCCTGGCGCTGCTGGGACGCGAGCTGCTCGGCTCGCCGAGTCAGCTCATCCACCGCCTGGGTCTTCGCCTTCGCCTCCACCCGCATCGCCGCCCGGTCGACGTAGTAATCGTCGAGCTTCGTGCTGAGCTGGCGCTCCCGAGCGGAGACGATCCGGCTGTCGATCGCCTTGAGCCTGATCTGCGTCTGTTCCAGGTCGGCCTGCATGTCGGCCTTTCGCCGCATGGTTTCCTGAATTTCACGGTCTAGATTCGCGGTACCGATGCGCGCGAGGAAATTCTGGAGATTGGCGCTGGCCCGCGCGAGCTTGGCCTTCGTGTCGCTGATCTGGTTCACCATGTTCGTGGAGCTCTGCTCCTGCCGCTGAGCCGAGGTGGACATGAAGAAATTGTTCAGCGCCGCCGCGTAGGCATTCGCGACCCTGGCCGCCAGCACGGGGCTTCGGTCGCGCACCCGGACGCGCAGCACATGGTTGCGCGTGGCCATGATGTCCACGTCCTTCGTCAAGTCGTCCAGAGGCTTCTCGGGAACGGCCTTGTTCACCCTCTGGAGGATGGTGTAGCTCTCTAGAATGCCCTGGAACGATTTCTCCCTCTCCTGGAGGATGACCGGAAGGGGGGGCTCGCGGGACGCGCCGCCGCTCCCGTCCGGAGTGAAGTACGTCGTGGCGGCCGGCGATTCGGATACGTAGAACTCCTCCACGCCCTCATAGATTCGCGGGAGAAAAAGACTCCCGACCAAGGCCGTGAGGAAAGCGGTCACGACGGTGAGAAGGACGATGTAGCGGTGGCGATAGACGATGAGCCAGTAATCCAGAAGGGTCTGTGGTTCGGTCGCGTTCATGGTCCTTTCAGGTCCGCTTCCAAGGCCGGAGGCAAACAGCGTACGGCAGCCTCAGCCAGGGCCAGATACAGCCATACGAACTGACTGTACCCCATTGGCTCGGCCTGGATCACCACCAGGAGCGCCAGCAAGCCCACGAGGAGGGCGCCGAGCTCGCTCTTCACAATCGGGTCGGTTGTTCTACGGGCCGCCAGCCATAGCCGGAGGCCCACCCAGAGGATCAGAGCCGCGTATACTAGCAGACCTGGAACCCCAAGTTCGCTTCCTATCTGCAACAGCGCGTTGTGCACGGGTGGACGCTCGAAGGTGGGTGAATAGGACCCGAAATTGCCCACGCCGACGCCGGACCATGGATGCTGCACCAGGGCCATGAGGCCCGATCCCAGGAGCGCGGTCCTTTCCTCCATCCCGGATTCGGAAAGATGATTCACGTACCGGAGGAGACGCGGGAACGCTCCTGTTGCCATCCCCAGGGCAAGGATCCCCACCGCGAGTCCGAACCAGTGGAGGGAGCGCTCGGGCCGCTTCATCCAGGGAATGAGGATCGCTCCGATCCCCAGAGCTACCCAGGAGCCGCGCGCGAGGCTGAATCCCACCGCGGCGGCGGTGAGCGCGATGAGGATCGCGAGCGGCCATCGTCGCCCGGCGCCCGCCCGCGATGGTAGCAGGTACAGGCCGATGAGGCAGGCGACCACGAGCGGCGGTGCGAATTGGTTCGCAAAGCGCGAGAATCCGGTTGCGCGCAGGATGGATAGCGAGCCGATATGAGCGTAGCGGTAGTGGGGCTCCGCCATCGAGATGTCGAGCCCCCAGACATAGGACAGCAACACCTGTCCGAGTCCTGCTAGCGCCACGAGCCCAGCGGCCCAGAGCGAAGCGTCGATGGCTCGCCGGACCGCGGGCCGGTTCTCGAGGAAGTCCACGAGGAGCACGGCGAGAAGCACCTTGGGCGCGTTGGTCACCAGCCCCGGGAGGATTTCCGAGGGACGCCGTCCAAACGCGGACAGAAGCATGGCGCCCAAGAACAGGACGACGAGGCCGTGGAACACCTCCACCCTCCAGGGCGCGTCGAGGCGGGTCAGCCGCTCGAGGACCCAGAGGCCCAGGAGCAGGACGATCACGACGGTCAGGGGGTTGAACGGCCCTTTGCCGATTGCCGTGAGGTGGGAGGTGACCATCACCGCCGCGACGGCGATCGAGATGCGGCCCGTCACGATCGCGCGCCGGTAGCGGATGCATAGGGCGCCTGCAAGGCCGAGAAGAACGGCCGTAATGCTGAGGAGATAGGGAACGTCTCCGAGCGCTCGAAGGCTGCCGCCCGGCAGGAGCCGCCGAACGGCGGGTGTCACCACCGGATCCAGAACCGCCACCGCCCCCACGGTAGCGCCCACGAGGAGGGCTGCCGCAAGCACGGGCGCTGCCCAGCGCGTGACGAGCTCCAGGCGGGTCGTTGATGTGGGCTCTGCCCTCATCGCCTCAGCGAGGCGCGCTCCACGATGACCAGCGCGACAGCGTACCGCCCGAGCTTCACGACCGGAGGAGATCCCCCGCCCTGAGCGGTCGGCGTGAACGTCTCCATGTCCCGGGCCGCCCGAAGCGCGTCGTCGAATGATTTCCCTGCCTGCTCGGCGCGCCGGAACGCCTCTCCCGGGTTCAGGTGGTCGTCGTCGATCATGTAAATCGTGTATTTCATCGACGCCGGGTCGCCGGGCACGCGAAGCGTGACCACAACCTGGGACGCGGACGATTCCAGAGCCCGGTGCGCCTTCGAAAGCGCCTGCTCTAACGCGTCACGCGCCCGGGCGGAGGTGCCCGAAGGAAGCGGCTCGTTCTTGGTGAACGCGGCTACGACGGCCTGCGCGGGCACGCCCAGCTCCGAGAAGCTGTCGTAACCTGCCCGCTCAATCGCGCGGATGAGCGCGGCGCTTGGATCGGCGCCATAACGGCAGAGCAGGACGGACAGGCGTCCCCCCCGCGCCGACGCCAACGCCCGCACTCCCTCGACATCCTCGATGTCCGGCGGAACAGTGACCGCCACGCGATCGGGCTCCATCATGCCGAGCATCCGCATCGCATGGAGGGCCGCCTTACCCACCATGGGGTTTCGGGTCAACAGACCGAAATCCCCGATGAAGACCTTCCCCGCCGGAGGGTTGTTGAAGTCCTGGAGGTTCGCGATGGTCTGGATCGCCACGCGCTGGCGATCCATCCCGAGAAGCGCCACGGGAATGTACGCAGCTCCGGCCGCGACGTCGCGAGCCGCGTCGTTCCACGCCGGAAAGGTGGCCCAGCGGGCCCATTCGTCCACCACTTGGGGCAGATCGGTCGAGAATCCGGAGTCGCGAAGCCACCCACGAATCTCGGCGGGGCCGTCCCACTTGTCCTCAGGGCTCGAGCCGAATCGGTGCCAGCTCACGAAATCGACCGGCAGTGGTCGGGAGCCGCCTTCAGTGCGCGGGGGGTGGGCAGCGTACTCCAGGAACTGCCGGAGAAGAGGCTTCGCGTCCCGTGGCCCCGAGTCGCTCTTGCTGTCCCAGGAACCTGTGGCAATTCCCCCGACCTTCGCCTGCGGATCCGCGCTGCGCGCGCCCCGCGCGAACGCGGCGTACGTCTGGAAGAGCTCCCCCGTGCTCCCGGCCCAGAAGCCTTTCGAGTTGGGCTCGTTCCAGAATTCGTAGTACGGGTTCAGGCCGTGGGTTTTGTTCAGCACGCGGACGGTTTCGTAGCAGAACTGCTCGTACGCGCGATAGTCCTTCGGCGGCGACGCCTTGCGAAGCGGCCAGCCGTAGGCGCCCGCGAGCCGTGTGTCCTGGGTCGAGGACAGCCAGGCGGGCATGCCCTCCATCGTGACGATCAAGGTCGCGCCTCGATCGGAGAAACGCCGCAGATCAGGCGCGAGCCGATCGAGCATTGAGCTGTATTCCGCGAGGGATCGGGCGTTATCGATGAGCGTGCCAAGTCCCCAGCGAACCGCGCCCAGCGTGCCTGGAAGTCCGAGCAGGGTGGTCTTGGCCTCCCCGGAGGTACCGGTCAGCATCGAGGACGGATGGAGCAGAAGAGGCATGGGGCCCAGGGGGGACGCCGGATCCACGTCAACCGTCACGCTCACCGCGGGTCCCGAACCTGGCTGAGAGACCGGAGGGCGGGCTTCGACGTTCGGCCGAGCGCGAACTCTTGGTCTCAACCTCGGCTTGGGGGGCCACGTAGCCTTGAGGTCGCTCACGGCTTCCGGACTAAGATAGGCATGGGCCGGGCGATCTGCGAGGACCACCGCGCCGCCCACCGAGAGCCCGAATAGCACCAAGATCAACAAGAGGCGGTTCAATCTCCGCCGAGCATTCATCTTCTTCCTCCCAAGGACGGTTCACCAACATGCAAGTCGGTGTAAAGGGTCTCGTATCGCTCGATCATACGCGCGAGGCGGAACAGGGTCTCCGCCCGTTTCCTACCGGCCTGGCCCATGTTCCGGCGGCGCACCGGTTCCGCGAGAAGGCTCCCGATGGCCGCTCCGAGGGCGTCCGGATCGGCCGGAGGGACCAGAAGCCCCACGGTCGAATCGCCTACGACCTCCGGGATACCGTCCACGTCCGTGGCCACGATCGGAACCTCGGCGGACATTGCTTCCAGAAGGACGTACCCGAACGTCTCCCAGAGAGACGCCAGACAGAAGAGATCCACGCCCGCGAGCAGCGCGCGCATGTTGTCCCGCCACCCCAGAAACCGCACTCTCTCACCCAAGCCCCTCGCGCGCACCTCGGCCTCTAGGGAACCCCGAAGCGGACCGTCGCCGAACACGAGAAGCCGTGCCTCGGGAACACGGGCTTGGACACCTTGGAATGCGCGTACGAGATAGGTCAGCCCCTTCTGGGGCTCGAGTCTTCCCGCGGTCGCAACCGCGAGGTCCCCTTCGGAGAGACCGAGGGACTCCCGCGCGCGCCGGCGAACTTCCGGAGACGGTGGGTCGCCGATTTCGATCCCGTGGGGAACGACCTGGATCTTCTCCGGCCGCGCGATGCGGCGCTGGACGAGCTGGTCTTTGAGGTTTTGCGTGAAGACACAGTAACGGTCGGTGTAGCGATCCATGCCACGCTCGATCTGCAGGAAGAGGCGTTTGCGCCACGAGGGTTGATGATCACGCGATGTCAGCGCGTGAACGGAGAAGATGATGTGCGGCACGCCCTCCCGCGCCGCCACCCACCGCCCCATGATACCGGCGATCGAGCAGTGCATGTGCATGATTTGCGGGCGCGTGGCCCGAACAAGCCGGCTCACGTCGGCAAGGCCGCGGGCCGAGGCCACCGGATTGGGACTCCGCCTCCATCCGAGAATCGTGTGCGACAGTCCTTCTTCTTCAACGCACGCGTCCAGCGGATATCCACTCCCATACGCGAGGTGCACGTCGAACCGCGCGGGATCGAGGTGACCCGCGAGCTGATAGGCGTGGAGCCCCGCCCCTCCCGCGAGCGACGTGATCACCTGCAAGACCCGGATTCGTCCGCCGCTCACTCGAGCGCCTCCCGGTAGACCTGGGCGACCTCGGACGCCGCGCGCTCCCAGCTGAAGCGGACGGACCGTGCGATCCCCCGCTCGGAGAGCGTAGCGCGGAGCGAATCGTCATCCACGGCGCGCTCCAAAGCTCTGTGGATATCCTCGACGCTGTAGGGGTCGGCGTAGATACAGGCGTCCCCTCCGATTTCGGGGAGCGACCCGGCGCGCGAGACGACGGAGGGTGTCCCGCACGCCATCGCCTCCGCCACGGGAAATCCGAACCCTTCGTACAGTGAGGGCATGATGACGAAGCGCGCCATCGTGTAGATGGCGGGCAGATCATCGTCGGAGACGCCGGGACGCCAGAGCACTTGCTCCGCGATACCGGTTCGGCGGATGGCCTCCTCCACTTCCGGGTAGCGCCGATCGGGACGCGCGATCAGAACGAGCGGATTTCCGCGCCGACGCTCCGCGGACAATTGCGAGTACGCCGCGAGGAGACGGGGCAGATTCTTGTGCCTCTTACAGGTGCCGACGTAGAGGAGAAACCGCTCGGGAAGCTCGCGACGCCCGCGCACCGATTCTAGCGCATGCCGATCGTGAACCGGGCGAAAGGTCCTGGAGACCCCATTCCAGACAGGCCGCAGCTTGTCCGCCGCGCAAGGCCAGGACGCTGCAACGTCATCCGAGGTGAACTGCGATACGGTGATGACCCGGGCCGCGCGACGCACTGCCCGATCGGTCATGAAGGTGTAGTACGCGCGGCCCACGGGGTTCGGGAGGAACTCGGGGAACCGTTTCAGCGTCAGATCGTGCACCGTCACGACGAAGCGCGACACGGCCAAAGGATGGGTCGAGGAATTCGGTGCGTGGAAAAGGCTCACGCGGTGTCGTTGTAGTACCCGCGGCACCTCGATCTGTTCGGTGATGCCGACAGGGGGGCTGTGAAGCTCGACCGCCTGGGCGCGGCTGCCTCGCGGGAGCCCTTCCCCCGTCCCACTTAGGCAGAGCCAGCGGAACTCCATATCCGGCGCCGCCTGCGGAAGCGCGGCTGCCAGCTCTCTGCAGTAGCGACCGATACCGGGCCAGGCGAGTCCTCGGCAATCGAGTGCGATTCTCGGGAGTGTTGTGGGCATGAGGGCTCGCCCGTGCCGGTGGCGCGGGCGAGTGCTGCAATGTAGCACGGACCCAATCCGAACGCGAGAGACAGGCGAGCCTTGACCAGCAGCCCCCGCGCGTGATATAATTTTTTGCTCTCGGTACTCGATTGTTTCTTTTTTGGGTTGGGGCTGCTCAGAACTGAGAAGTTCCTGGCTCAGCACCCTTGACCGGTGGGGGCTGATTGGGTCGGGCTTCGCGCATCAGGCTAAGTAGGTAATCGTGGGAACCGACCTCGACGTTTCCCACGACACGAGGCCGGTCTACGCGTCCCTTGCCGCCGAGGCCGCAGCCTTCACCGCGGATGAGGTCCTGGCTCCGGATCTCCCCGGCCTCCGGCTCATCCTGCGCCGTTCCGCGAAGCGAAGCATGGACGTCACCTTGGCCCTGCTCGGTCTCGTGTTTCTCGCTCCCGTCATGGCCGTGATCGCTGTGGCCATTCGCATCGATTCGCAGGGCCCCGTTCTCTTCAGTCAGGTCCGCATCGGAAGGAACCGCAGACGGGGCCATCGGTCGCCTTCTCCGGTTCGTCGCGACCGCCGCCGCCACGGCGCGCGGGGCTCGCAGTTCACGATGTACAAATTCCGAACCATGCGGGTGAACGCGGCGCGCTATTCGAAGTCGCCCACCAATCCCATGGACCACCGCATCACGAACGTTGGTCGTTTCCTGCGCCGCACCAGTCTCGACGAGCTTCCCCAGCTCTTCAACGTGCTCCTGGGCAACATGAGCCTGGTGGGACCGCGTCCGGAGATGCCTTTCCTCGTCGCGCGGTACACGCCCCTGCACGCGCGCCGGTTGGAAATGACTCCGGGCCTGACCGGGCTGTGGCAACTCCACGGGCCGCGCGACCGGCTGATCCACGAGGCGATCGAATGGGATTTGCGCTACGTGGAGCGGTGGTCGCTCCGGATGGACGTCCGAATCATCCTCGAGACGTTCCTCTTCGCCCTCCGCGCGAGGAACCACTAGCGCGGCGCCGAGAGGTGGCGGGTTTCTTCTCCGTTCCATCCCGCGTCAATACCTCGTCGAAGTATTCGATGGTCCGCTTCAGCCCTTCTTCGATTCCGACCTTTGGCGCCCAACCGAGGAGTTTTTTCGCCAGGGAGATATCGGGTTGCCGCCGAGCGGGATCATCGGCCGGAAGAGCTTCGTGGCGGATGCGGGACTTCGATCCGGTGAGCCGAAGCACCATCTCCGCCAACTCGAGAATTGTGTTCTCCGCGGGATTTCCGATGTTGACCGGCGTGTGGATGCCGGGGGTGTTCATGAGCGCGACAAGCCCCTCGAGCATATCGCTGACGTAACAGAAGGAACGAGTCTGCGCGCCGTTCCCGAAAATCGTGAGCGGTTCCCCCCTCAACGCCTGCACGATGAAGCCTGAGACGACCCGCCCGTCGTGAACGGCCATGCGTGGACCGTAGGTGTTGAAGATGCGCGCGATGCGAATGTCCACTCCGTGTTGGCGGTGGTAGTTCATCAGTAGGGTCTCCGCAACACGCTTTCCCTCGTCATAGCAAGAGCGCGGACCGATCGGATTCACGTTTCCCCAGTAGGACTCTGTCTGTGGGTGGACCAGGGGATCCCCGTAGACCTCGGACGTCGATGCCTGAAGGATTCGCGCCCGCGTCCGCCGCGCCAACTGGAGAACATTCGTTACGCCGAGTACGTTGGCGTGGATCGTGCGTATCGCGTCGTGCTGGTAATGGACCGGGGACGCCGGACACGCGAGGTTGTAGATCTGATCTCCCTCGATGTCGAGGTAGTGCACGATGTCGTGCCGAATCACCTCGAAGTGGTGGTGTCCCATGAGGTGGCGGATGTTGTCCTTGGAGCCCGTGAAGTAGTTGTCGAGGCAGACCACATCCGCGGCCCTCTGGATCAGCAGGTCGCAGAGGTGGGATCCGATGAATCCGGCGCCGCCAGTGACGAGGGTTCGCATGTGGATCCGGATACCCTAGCAGAATCCTCGGGCCGCTGCCCAGAGCAGCGATTCGCGCCCAGGTGCTGCGACGAGCTGCATGCCGACCGGAAGCCCGCCTACCTTGCCGACCGGAACCGAGAGCACCGGGACTCCCGCGAGATTGAAGGGCGCGGTAAGGCGCGACATGAGCCGCGCCAGCTCCGCCCCCTCCGGATCGCCGATCCTGGTCGCGGGAACGAGGGTGGTGGGCACGGCGAGCACGCCGTCCTCGCCGAGAACGCGGGTCAGCATCGCCGTCCACTCACGCTGCACGTCGCGGGCGCGGGCGTAGTCGACCGCGCGATACGTGAGCCCGGCGGGCAGGCGCTCCCGGAGAGAGCTGCCGAACCAATCCAGGTGCGCTTTCATCCGCTCTTCGTGAAACGCGGCCGCGTCGCTGTAGAGGATGACCGTGTTTGCGCTCAGCGCAGTCTTCACGTCGCCGAGATCAACCCGTTGAGTCGTTCCGATACGGGCCGCCGCGGCGCGCACGAGATCGACGATCGCCGGATCCACATCCTCGAAAAACTCTCCGTCGGCGATCAGCACCCTGGGACGCGGCGCCGGGCTCCTCCGGAACGCCGAGATTCCCTCGAGCATCACGAACGCGTCCTCGACCGTGCTCGCCATGGGCCCCGCGTGGTCGAGCGAGCGCGAGAGCGGCGTCACGCCGCGCAGGCTCACGAGCCCGTACGTCGGCTTCAGGCCCACCACGCCGCAGAGCGCCGCGGGAACCCGGATCGAGCCTCCGGTATCGGTCCCCAGCGCGAGGACGGTGAGCCCCGCCGCGAGCGCCGCGGCCGATCCGCCCGAGGATCCACCCGGAATGCGCTCGGTGTCGTAGGGATTGCGGGTCGGACCGAAGTGCTCGTTGTTGGTGCTGAGGCCAAGCGCCCACTCGTGAAGCGCGGTCTTTCCGAGCAGGACCGCCCCTCCGGCGCGGAGCTGGGCGACCACGTCGCAGTCCGCTTTCGCGGGCGGCGGGCGGAAGCCCGGATGCGCCCCGGCGGTCGTCACGCTTCCCGCGACGTCGAAGAGATCCTTGATCGCGACGGGGATTCCGTGGAGCGGGCCTCGGTCGATCCCCTGCTTCAGCTCGCCCGTCGCGGTCGCCGCGGCGGTCCTCGCCTCCGCCTCGAACACCTCATAGAAGGCGTTCAGCTTGGGGTTCTCGGCAGCGATCCGTTCCAGAAGGTCCCGCGTCAAGGCCTCGGGGGTGAGCGAGCCGGAGCGGAATCGCTTCGCGGCCTCGACCGCGGTGATGGTCATGGGGAGAGTATACCGGGTTGGCAGCCCTGGCCCCGCCGCACGGCGGAGCCAGGCCGCTTGCTACTCTACCGCGACGCCGCCTCGCGCTTCGCCTGCTCCCTCAATGCGTCGCTCGCGTAAATGGCGACTTCCACCCGGCGATTCTTCTGCCTACCGTAGTCGGTGCCGTTGGTCTCCACAGGCTCCCGCTCGCCCTGCCCCCGCGTCTGGATCCGGGTTCCGGCGTTCTGCGCTTCCAGATACCGGGCGGCGGATTCCGAGCGGCGGATGGAGAGGTCCATGTTGTACTCGTCCGACCCGACCGCGTCGGTGTGGCCGACGATGAGGAGATCGGTGTCCGGGTACTTGTCGAGGCTGCTGGCCAGAACGTCCAGGTTGTGTCGGGCTTCCCCGCGGATCTGGTCCGAGTTGAAATCGAAGAGGAGCCCGGAGGCGAACGTGACCTCGATCCCCTCTCCGACGCGCCGCACGACGGCGCCCGGAATGCTCTGCTGAAGCTCCTGGGCCTGCTTGTCCATGCGGTGGCCGATGATCGCCCCCGCGGCGCCTCCGATCACCGCGCCGATGATGGCCCCGCGCGCGGTCGAGCCGGTCTGATTTCCTACCACGCCGCCGAGCACCCCGCCCGTCGCCGCGCCGATGACCGCCCCCTTCTGCTCCTTGCTCATCGAAGAGCACCCCGCCGCGCCCGCCAGAATCAAACCGGCGAGCACGATCCGGAGCGTCTTGGCTCCAAATAGGAATCGCATGATCCCCTCCTTCCGATGGTTCCGTTTCAGGGCTACGTCCTCTTCAACTCTACGGCAGAAGGCGCGCGATTGGCCACATCATGTTCCGGACCATCCCCGACGATCCGTGGTGGTATTCTCCGCGCTTCATGAAAGGATCCCAAGGACAGACCCGGCTCCCCAAGTGGGTGCACGCCGCGTGGCTTCCGGGCGCGATCCTTCTCGCCGCGCTGATCGGTGTCGCGCTCCGGTACGGCGAATCCGCGCGGTTCACGGAGATGCTCAGCCACGCCGAGCCGATCTGGCTCGTTATCGGCGCAATCTTGCAGCTCGGGACCTACTTCTGCACCGCCGTGATTCTGAAGCTGGGCCTGCGCCGGTCCGGCACGCGAATCCGCATGCGCTCGCTCTTTCCTCTGGGCCTCGTGAAGCTGTTCATCGATCAGGTTGTCCCCACCGGCGGGATCGCGGGCACCGTCCTCATCATCCGCGGACTCCAGCGGCGCGGGGTGCCGGTCGGTTTCTCCACCGCGGCGGTCGTCGTCAGTCTTCTCGGGTTCTATCTGGCGTACGCCGTCTCCGTGGCGCTCTGCCTAGTGATCTTCTGGCGGCGCAGCCATCTGAGCCCGGTGATCCTCTCGGCCGTCACCATCGTCTCGGCCATCGCCGCGGTCATCCCCATCACGCTGCTCTGGCTTACCCGCGGCGGGGCGCAGGAAGTCCCGCACTGGATCCGCCGCTTCCCCGGACTGAAGCCCGTGCTCGAGGCGTTCGAGGCGGCCCCCCGCGAGACCCTCCACGACCGGAAGCTCATGCTCTCGGCGGCGGCCCTTCAGATCGCGATCATTCTCCTCGACGCTGCCACGCTGCGCGCCATGGTGCTCGCCCTCGGGTACACCATTCCGCCCGCGGTTGCCTTCGCGAGCTTCGTCCTCGCCTCGGTGATCGCGACCGTGAGCCTCCTGCCCGGCGGGGTCGGCCCCTTCGAGGCGGGATCGGTGGGCACGCTCCGGGTGCTCGGCGTACCCCTGGAGGTCGCGGTCGCCTCCACGCTCCTTCTCCGGGGATTCACCCTCTGGCTTCCGATGCTTCCCGGGCTCTGGCTCGCCCGGCGCGAGATGGTGAAACAATCCGAATAGCGGGAGCCACGGCGCCACGCCCATGACGTTCCCGGGCTTCATCCTCTACGCGCTGATCGCGCTGGTCCCGGTGGTGTTCTACCGGGGCGCCTCCGAGGTGTTCGAGTTTCCGAAGACGGAGCTCTTGGCGACGGGAGCACTCGCGCTCTTCGCGACGTTCCTCGCGGGCGAGGTGGAGCGGGCGCGCGCGCAAGGCTTTCGCGCGTGGGTCCGCGGGCTGAGGCCGCGCGCCGGCCAAGGCGTGAAGCGCGATCCACTGGGAGGCTCGATCGCGCTCTTCCTCTTCTCCGCCCTGCTGTCCGCGCTCTTCTCCCTCCAGCGCTACGCGAGCTTCTTCGGGGCGCACGAGAGCGAGGCCGGACTGAAGACCGCGTTCGCGACCGCGGCGGTCTACTTCGCGTCGCGCGCGCTCGCCGCGGATCCGCGCCACCTCGGGCGCCTCGCGCGCGCCGCGGGGGCAGCGGTTGTGGCCGCCCTTCTATACGCGGCCCTTCAGCTCGGCGGCCTGGACCCATTCCCCTGGACGCGAAGCGCCACGATCGGCGGAGTGCGCCGCGTCCCCGGAACCCTCGGGCACGCAAACCACCTGGGCGGGTACATCGCGATGACGCTTCCTGTCCTGGCCCGGCTCGCGACGGACGCGCGCGCCCGACCGATCCGGCTCTTCTGGGTCGCGCTCGCCCTGGCCTCGCTGCCGGTGCTCGCCGCCACGCTCTCGCGCGGCGCCTGGGTGGCCTGCGCGGCGGGCCTTGCGGCCTACGGATATCTCGCATGGCGCGCCCGCGAGCGCGCCCGCGAGCGAGCGACTGCGCCGGACACCGGACGTCCGCGCGCAGCGCGCATGAGCCCGCGCATCGCCCTGGCCGTCCTGATCCTGGTCGTCGTTGCGTTCCTGATTCCGCTCTTCACGCCGCTCCGTCCCGAGCTTTCGCTGCGCTTCCGCCAGATCGCCGACGTGAGCGCCCCGTCCACTCAGTCGCGCGTCCATCTCTGGCGCGCCGGCATTGGCATGGCGCTGGATCATCCGATCCTCGGCGTGGGCCCGGACGGATATCTCGGATCGTTCCCCCGCTATCGCGCGCCCGAGTACTGGAGCATCGAATGGAACGGCGTCTCGGCCAAGGCGCACGACGAGCTGATCCAGATCGCGGCCACGCAGGGCTTCCTCGGGCTCCTTGCGGCGCTCCTCGTCGTCCTCTTCGCGGCCCGGACGATTCTCGACGTGTCCCGTCACTCAAATCCCGCCGTCCGGAGCGGCGCGGCCGCGGCCGGGGGCGCGCTCGCCGCCTTCGCGGTGCAGGGGCTCGTGGGATTCACGGTCGCGTCCACCGGCGTCCTGGCCGCGGCCCTGGCCGGATGGGCGGCCGGCGCGCGCGCGGAAGCTACGATGCCGGCGGGCGCCACGGCCCCACGCGGCCCCGCCGGAGAGGGCGCAACGCGTCCGCGCCGCGGAACCCGCGTGATCGCCTTCGGGGTCGCGGCGCTCTTGTGGGTGATCTTCGTGCTCCTGCCGTGGCTCGCCGAGACCACCGCCACTCCGGCGCTGCGGGCGCCTGTCACCTCGCCGGAGCGCGCGACGGGCCTGCGACGCGCGGCTGCGCTGGCTCCGTGGGACACGCGCTATCC
>JBGPHU010000026.1:0-22762 GCA_041484545.1 Candidatus Eiseniibacteriota bacterium
GTTCTCGCCACCCTGGCGAATGAACTGGATCGAGAAGCCGTACGAGAGCGCCTTGTTCCGGTCGTGATCGTTCAGCACGTCACGCTCCGTCATGTAGGACACTCCCGCCACGTTCGTCACTGAGGCGAACGTCGGGTAGGTCGCCGAGTTCTGAGCTTCACCGCTTCCGACCTTGGTCAGCGCATCGAAACGGTTCGGAGCCGGGCAGCCGCCGTCGATCTGGTAGCTGTAGGTGCCCGATCCGAGAGCAGGACCCGCGGCAGGATCCGCGAAGAGGTCCTTGATCGTCGGGAAAATGACCGATCCGCCGCCGTTCCACTGATTTGCCACGGCAGCGACGCCGAATACGTTCGCCGCCAGCGCGATGTCGTTCGGGTGCGGCACGCCGCCCGTGGCCAGCATGGTGCTGAAGTAATCGTCGCCCGAAGTGAAGATGCAACGGTCGCCGCCGTCGGTGCCGGGCGTCGGGGCTTCCCACCACTGCTTGAGCAGCTTCGCGTCCGACTCTTCATCCGCGACCGTGGTCGAGGTATGCGAGGACTCGATCATGATCCGGTACCAACCGGCCAGCGAATCCTCGATGGCGTATTCGTCCATGTTCGGGAAGTAGTTCGCGAGGCGGCCTGAGCGCGTTCCCGCGAGCTCGTGGCCGCCGACGTGACCGCCCTCCTCGTCTCCTTGAAGGGGGCGATATCGATCCGCCCGGACGCCGAGCGCCCGGAGAGCCTGGCTAACCGGATCGATCCCGTAGTTCCACTTGGTGTACGCGCCGTCCAGGTTGAGGATCGGCGTGTTCGTTCTGCCCGCCACCAGGGTGCCGGCGGTGCCGGCCGTGGAGTAAACGCGTGGGAGAACATCGAATTCGAGGATGTCCGGGGCGACAATCGAGCTGCCTGGAAGAATGGGAAGATCCTCAGCCTCGTAGGCGCGCCAGTCCGAGCTGAACTGGTAGGTAGTGGAACCGTTGATGTCCACGCCCTTGAAGTAATACTGGCATCTCGTTCCCCGGGGAAGGAAGGCGAGCTGGCTGTAGAGGGCCTTCCCGTTGATGCTGAAACCGCCCGGGAGCGCCGAGCCGGTCTTGTCACGCGGCGGCCAGTTCATCCGGTACCGCGTGTCGATGAGGACCGTGTCGCCCTGATCCAACGAGAACGCATTGGCGTCGAGCTCGCTCGAGTCGAAGGGGCTCCATGCCTTGCTTGCCGGATCGAACAGACGGTAGATGACGCGAGGCGCGTCGAACGCGGCCACGAAGTTCGGGTTGGTGTGAGCGATGGTCAGACCAGAGTTCACACTCTTGTCGAACGCCTGGTGCCAGTTGATCCCCTTCCCATTGCGGCGGAGTCCGGAGCCGATGGAGACCACGATCGAAT
Source organism: Candidatus Eiseniibacteriota bacterium (assembly GCA_041484545.1). Taxonomy (GTDB): domain Bacteria; phylum Eisenbacteria; class RBG-16-71-46; order SZUA-252; family SZUA-252; genus WS-7. The sequence continues at coordinate 1,374 of JBGPHU010000026.1, forward strand.
CCCCGAGGGGGCTGTTGAAGTTGTCGTGCACGGCTCCCGGAGCGCCCGTATCGCTGCCGCGAACGCCGGGCCAGCAAGCGCCCGCCGCGACGGAAGCACCGTTGCATCCCACTCCGGCCATCGTGCCGTCGACGAAGGTCGATTGCGCGGTGAAGGGAGGCAGGATTCCGAATACGGGCGCGGGCACGCCGCTCACCATTTCGAGACGGAAATTGTCGTAGAGGACACCGTAGACCACGTCTCCGCAGTTATTGTGGTCGGCCGCAAGGGCCTGCACGCACTGAATGGAGTACCGGAGCTGGATGGAATCGGCCTGCGTGGCCTCCGCGAGCTCGGTTCGAACGTCGTACCAGAATTGGAGAGCCTCGCCCCGCCGCGTGCCCGCGAGAAACGTATTTCTCCACCGGCTCCAGCCGCCCTCCTTGAAATACCTGTATTCCGTGAACTGGACGTAGCCCTGGTGGATCGGCAGGTCCTCGTACTGCGACCATCGCGCGACGATCGAGGCAACTCCGGCGGGAACAGGAAACGTACAGGACACGATCGAGTTGAATTGGTTCGGAACGGTGTGGAACGTGCCGCCGTCGCCGCCCTCGAAGATCAGGTCGCCGACGGCGGTCTTCGGCGTGCAGGTGTCCGGAGTCGGCAAATTGCTCCCCTGCACGAGCTGCCAGAGCGTGCCCACGCCGGGCGCTACGCGAGCCGAGACGACCGGCGCGCCGGGCGTCCCCACGAGGACGTTGCCCGAGAACGAGTCGACCCCGCCCGAGGCGGCGGCGTCCGTATAGATGGTACCGTTGTCGCTCGTGGAAAGGTCGTCGATCATCTGGCCATGGCCCTCCGGCCAGAGACCGTCCTCGTTCGAGAGGAAGCAGTCGCTCTTGAACACGAGGTAGAGAGCGCGATTGCTCCCGTCGATGGTGAACGAGGCACCCGTCACTGTCGCCGGCGCGCCCGGGTTGGACGAGATGTCGAGCGGTCCCCCGGTCGTGTTGCCGCCGGAGGCCCCAGCCGTCGCCGGGGTGATGCTGCCGGTCCACTGAATCAGGTAGGTCCCAGCCGCAATGATGGCGTCCAGCTGCGAGCGGCTGTTTCCGATCGGATCCTGCGCGCCGGCGTTGCCACCGCCGATCAGATACACGAAGTCGTAGCCGAACTCGGAGCTGAACTGGTAATCGAGGTTGAAATCATAGGTGCCGGCGTGCGTGCCCGTGTCGATGTAGAGAATCTGATATGCGAAGTTCGGATATCCATACTTCACGGCCCAGTTGGGATCGAACTTACCGCACCAGAGCATCCTGGTGCCGCCGATCGCCTGCGGGCAGTTGGCACCGGTGGTGCATGTCGCGTTGTCCGAAACATGCCACAGAATCTCGCTCAGAGTTCCGTCCGTGACCGAATAGCCGCCGGTCGACCCGGGCGCGTACGTGTTGAGCGAATCCGCCTGGGGGCTTGACCGTGGGGTCCAGGTTCCGCTCGCGCGGTCAGCGCAGGCTCCCGGGTAGAGAAACCACGTCGTGGTCGCCGTGGCGGACCGGACGATGGAGCCCGACTTCGTGGGCAGTGTGGTCGATCCGTCGAGGCTCGTTCCGGAAACCTTGATGCGTTCGGCCGCGAGGCCCGAACCGGACGTGAGGAACAGGATAAAGAGCGCTGCAAGGCAGGAGGCCGCGAAGGGGAAACGGGCGCGGGGCGGGCGGTGCCGAAGACCCAGGTCCATGCGAACCTCACAGTGTTCCGCGCCCGGAACGGAGAGAATTCAACCGTGTGTAATTATATCATGAGACGTTCTCCGTTGCGAGGGCGAACGCCTTCTCGAGCGTCATGGCCCGTCCCTTGGAAAAGAGGGCGGTCGCTCCGTCCGCGCCGAGCGCGCCCCAGAGCGCGGCCAGGTCCTCCTGCACTCTCCGGCGCTCCGACGGCATCGCCTCCACTCCGAGCCGCTCCCGCAGCGCCCGCGAGGCCCCGTAGAGCATGAGCGCCCGCTCGGGCTGATCCTGGCGGAATTCCAGGGCCGCGCTTCGCTCCATCGCGTCGGCGATGCCTTGCTGGTCCCCCATCTCGCGCAGAATGCCTAGGCTCTCGCTCAGGTACGCGCGCCCGCGCTGGAATTCGTGTCCGTTCGCGGCCAGGAGTCCCAGCTCGCCGAGCGAATACGCGATTCCCGAACGCTCCCCCAGCGCGCGCTGGAGCGCCAGCCCCTCCTCCTGGTAGGCAAGCGCGGCCGCATCGTCCCCCTGCGCTCGCGCGGACGTCCCCAGGCCGTTCAGGGTGATCGCTTCGCCGGTTCGGTCCCCCAGCTCCCGCTCGAGCATGAGCGACTCCTCGTAGAGCCGCCGCGCCGCCGAATAGTCCTCCTGCCCCAGCGCCACGCTGCCGAGATTGTGGAGGACGGCCGCGATCCCATGCCGGTCGTCGATGGCCCGGCACTGAGCGAGGGTTTCCTCGTAAGCGGCCTTCGCGGCCGCGTGGTCCCCCTTCACGTACGCGAGGTTTCCCAGCTCCCGGAGCGCAAGCGCGAGGCCCTCGCGGTCCCCCTTGTCGCGCGCGATCGCGACGCACGCCTCGATCCGCTCGTGGGCGGCGGCGTAGTCTCCGAGTCCGCGCGCGAGAACCGCGCCACCGTGGAGCGCCGTCGCGCGGGCCGTCCCGCCGGCGCCGTCCGCGACGCCCGAATACAGCGCCCGCGTCAGCCGGCGGTTTCCCTCCTGCCAGAGCCCCCGGATCCACCAGAAGCGCCAGAGGCTCGCACAGATCGCGAGCGCTCGAGCGGCGTCGCCGCGCTCGTGAGCCGCTTCGATCGCCTGGCGGAAATTGTCGTGCTCCTCCTCGAGGCGATTCAGCCAGGACGCCTGCTCCGGACCGAGCAGCTCGGGCTCAGCCCGAGCCGCCACCCCGAGATAGAACACGCCGTGGCGGTTCACGTACTCGTCCCGATGGCCCGCGCGCTCGAGGCGCTCTGTCCCGTACGCGCGCAGGGTCTCGAGGAGGCGGTAGCGAGCCGTCCCCTCGCAACCTTCCTCGGGGGTGAGAAGCGACTTGTCGACCAGATGCGAGAGAAGATCCAGGATCTCCTCCTCGGCGATCTCGCTTCCCGAGCAGACCGATTCCGCTCCCTCGAGGGAGAGACCGCCCGCGAACACGCTGATCCGTTGGAAGAGCTGCTGCTCCTTGGCGGCGAGGAGGTCGTAGCTCCAGTCGACCGCGGCGCGGAGCGTTTGCTGCCGCTCGAGGGTTCCCGAGCTACCGGACGTGAGCAGCCGGAAGCGGTCTTCGAGCCGTCCCAGAATCTGCGCCACCGGAAGAACCTTCACGCGCGCGGCGGCCAGCTCGATCGCGAGCGGGATCCCGTCGAGGCGGCCGCAGATCTGCGCCACTGTCCACGCGTTCTGGTCCGTGAGCGCGAACGAGGGCTGGACGGCCGTCGCGCGATCGAGGAAGAGCCGCACCGATTCGTAGCGGCTCACCGCCTGCCGCGCCAGCGGCGCTCCGCCTGGATCCGGAACGCTGAGCGACGGGATGCGCCAGAGCCTCTCCCCGGGGACGCCGAGCGCCTGGCGGCTGGTGGCCAGGATGCGGAGCCCGGGCGCCGCCGCGAGAAGCGCCTGCGCGAGCGGAGCGCAACCACCGGTCAGGTGCTCGCAGTTGTCGAGGACGAGAAGCAGCGTGCGCGAGGCGAGATGTTCGGCGATCGTTTCGACAAGCGGCCTTCCCGTTTCCTCGCGCAGACCCAGCGCGACCGCCACGCTCTGCGGTACGAGCGAGGGATCGGAAAGGGCGGCCAGCTCCACGATCCAGGCCCCATCCGGAACGCTCTCGAGGAGGTTTCGCGCGACCTGGATGGCGAGCCGCGTCTTTCCGCATCCACCCGATCCGATGAGGGTGACGAGGCGCGCGGAGCCCAGGAGGCGCGCGACCTCCTCCATCTCCCCTTGCCGCCCCACGAAGCTCGTGAGCGAGACGGGGAGATTGTTGGGAACGCGCGCGGCGGCTTCGGTGTCGGCGGCCGGGCCGGCGAAAAACGAGGGGCCGTCGGAAAGCGCGCGCAGCGCCTGCGCGATCTCCGAGGCGCGCGCGGGACGCCGCTCGCGGTCCTTCGCCATCGCGCGCAGAACGATCGCGTCGAGGGTCCGCGGAAGCCCGCGCCGGATCCGGCTCGGGGCGGGCGGCTCGACGAGCGCGATCTCGTGAATCACCGCGAGCGCCGTCGGTCCCTCGAACGGCAGGCGGCCGGTCAGAGCCTCGTAGAGCACCACGCCGAGCGAAAAGATGTCGGAGCGCGGATCGAGCGTGTCTCCGCGCGTCTGCTCGGGCGACATGTAGGAAATCGTACCGGCCACGGCTCCCGCCTGGGTCAGGTTGCTCACCGTTGCGGCGGGAGCGTCGTGGACCGCACCCGCCTCCCCCTCGACTCGCTTGGCGAGTCCGAAGTCGGCCACCTTGGCGCGACCCGCGCGCGTGAGCAGGATGTTCGCGGGCTTGATGTCACGGTGAATGAGACCCAGCGCGTGAGCCGCGTCGAGTGCATCGGCCACGTCGGCGCCGATCCGGATCGCTTCGTCCAGCTCGAGGGGTCCTCGCGCGATCCGTGCGCGGAGCGTCTCCCCCTCCACGAATTCCATCGCGATGAAGTGATACCCGTCGGCCTCTTCGACCTCGTAGATGGTGACGATGTTGGGATGATTCAGCGTGGCGGCGAGCTGGGCCTCACGGACGAACCGCCGGGCCGCGGACTCGGAGTCCAGGGAGACCCCGGTGAGCAGCTTGAGCGCGACGTCTCGGCCGAGCCGCTCGTCGTGGGCGCGATAGACGACCCCCATGCCGCCCGTGCCGAGCCGCTCCGAGATGCGATAGCGCGAAATCGCTTTCCCGACCTGGATGTCCACGGGGTCCTCGGGCCATGCGAAGAGTGCTTCGGGAATCGCAGCTAGCATACTCCGCGGCGAGCGCCGCTGGTACACTCCTGCTCCCCCTCCCGAGACCGCTGTCCCCGACAGGAACCCCGGTAACTCCGCCGCCCTAGCGCCCCGTCGACTTCTCCACGGGTACGCCGTTGTTCTTCGTTTCCGTCTTCTCCTGCCGGGCTTCCTTCCGCTCGGCCTTTGCCGATTCGTGGCTCTGGGAGACGACGTCGCCGTTCATCGCGTCGACCTGGACTTCCTCGACTCCGGATTGGCCCTGCACACGGATGTCGAAGGAATAGACGAGCTTCCCGTGCTCGCGTTCGAGCTCGGATTTCTGAAGCTTCCCGCCCGGCACCTTGGCCATGGCCGTGGAGCGCGCCGTGCGCATGGAGATCTTGGCGCCTGAATGGCGCTTGTGGGCCGTGCCGGCAAGACCGGGAGCCGGGGCCGCCGCGACAATCGCGAGGGCCGTTGCCAACGCGACTGCGAATGAGATTCGGATCGCCGACATGACGTTCTCCTCTGTGAGTGTTTGCATCGGATTGTTTCCCTGAACCCCTTACGAGCCTACGGCTGTCGGGTGACACCGTTCCATCGGGTCAGGGGTGGGTGCGATCGTCGGGATCGGCCTTCGGGGGCTCCTTCGCGGTGAACTTCGCGTATCCGAACGAGGCGATGAGCAGGATCGCGCCGGCGATCGCGAAAGACAGGATCCGGTAAATCGTTTCCGCGGCGGCCAGATCGACATACAGGACTTTTAGAAGGAGAACGCAGAACACTGCGAGCCCCGATACGCGATAGGGCTTGTCCGGGAGCCGGAATCCGATCGCAACGAGAGCCAGGCCCTCAAGCGCCCAGGCCAGCGAGAGCCAGTTGCGCGCGACGTCGTGCCAGAGAGCCGCGGTGACGAGGATCGATGCGGCCACCGTGTATGCGCCCGAGAGACGCCGCTCGAGCGCGAAGCGAGGACCCTGGGGCTCCCGGCGGTAGAGAAACCCCATTCCATAGAGCGAGGCTGCCAGCACGAGAACCGCCTGAAGGCTCCAGAGATTGGACCGAACGGACAGAAGGGCGAGCACCGAGAAGAAGGGCGCGAGAAACCATACCGCCCCGAACATCCTGATCCCGCGGTCCTTCAGGATCCACCCGAGAACCGTGACCGCGCTCCCTTCAAGTCCCCAGTAGAACGGGGTCATCCGGTACGGACCGGAGATCGCCGTGAGTGTCCATAGCACGAGACACGCCGCGGCGCTGTAGAGATGGAAGGACTGGCGCTCCAGCGGCCACCGGTATCGATCCGGACTCAGGCGTCGGCTCACGGCGGCTGCGGCCGCGTAGCAGAGCATGGCCGCGCATCCGATGGTCCACCGCCAGGAAACGCTCCATCCGGACACCACGAAACGCTCGAGCCGCCAGGCTTCGGTCCCCAGAAACCACAGGAACGCAGTGTAGCCGAGCGCGAGAGCGAAGATCCGGTACGCCCATCGCCTGAACCTCAGGCCCAGCCACGCCAGAGACGCGATCTCCACGAACCAGAGGAACGTGGTCCACCGGTGCGTCAGCTTCTGCGGGACCGCGAGCGTCAGGAACGCCAGACCGAGGAGCACCTGCGTTGTGGAGACGGACGGCATGTCGCGCTTCGCGGCGATCGCGCTGAGGGCCAGGTAAAGCGAGCCGATCGCTGCAAGCGCGACGTAGCTTTGGCCCGGGTAGGCCGCCGCCACGCGCGGCATGAGGAGCAGGGCGAAGGCGACGCCGTTCACCAACGTGGTGGTCACAAGCGTGTTTCGACGAGCCTCCTCACGCTCATCGAAGGCCAAGACCCCGACGGAATAACCGAGCCAGTAGAGGGCCAGAAAGGACGCGTGGAGCCAGAACATGGTTAGAGTCGGGCTCCCCCACCCCGCCGCCGCGGGATCGAAGACCACGTGCCGCTGGATCGCGGCCACATGGGTGATATACGAACCCGCCATTCCGTAGGGCACGAGTGCGTGCCAGCGCATGCGCGCGGAGATGGCGACGAGCGAGCCGACCAGGATGACGGACGAGATGAAGGTGAAGTACGTGACCTCGCTGATTCCGGTCGTCAGGAATGCGAGGAGAAAGGCGAGCATCGTGATCGCCTGCGATCGATACGTCATCGCGTGACGGATGGCGCCGGCGGCTACGATGAGAAGGAAGAGGAGGTCGAGCGGCGCGCTTCGCAGGACTTTCGTCTCGGGTACGTGATACATCGCGTAAGTCGTGAAGTAGAGGACCGCCCACCCGCCGCCGATGAGTCCGCGCCCGTACCACTGGAGTCCGGGCTTCCGCTCCAGCCCGAGCCCGATAAAGAGAAGCGCCGCCCCGATCGCGTAACCCACGGCGATCTTCGCCCAGGGCCCCATGTACTGGAACGAATAGACAAGAAAGAACGCCGTCCCAAGAACCAGGCTTACGATTCCGATCCGATTCAGCCAGTAGCGGCCGATCTTGAGCTCGAGGTTCTCGCGGGGCGCCGGCGCGACGGGAGCGGAGGCCGGCGATGGCGCGGCCAACGGAGGCGCGGGTGCCGGCGATGGCGCGGGGACCGGCGGGCGGGGACCGGCGCGCTGCTCGAGGGTGGCGAGGCGGCCTTCGACCCGGGCCAGCGTTTCCCGGAGCGCGCGAATCTCTTCGAAGAGATCGTCGGACATGCGAGGCTCCTCTCGACCTGCCGGGGCCCGGTGCGGGATATGCCGGGACTCTACCCCAACCCATTCCGCCCGTACAGGCGCGGCCGGCGTACGGCGGGGGGCGCGCCGCGGCCCTTCGCCGACCCCATTCCGGGTTCGGGAATCGTTCAGGCGGCGCGGAGCCCCCCGGGGAACATGGGTAGCAAATTGGGGGTTAGACCTCTAACATGTGTTCCTTGCGACCGACGCGGACACCCGAATGCGGAGATTGCCCCCTGATACACCCTGCAGGTCGCTTGTTCCCCCTTGCCGCACATACAGTTATCCTGACCCTCCTACCAAGATCGACGGCGTTGCCCCGGCGATCAGGCGAAGTCGAGGCTCGATGAACCGGTTCACGGTCGTCATCCCTGCCTATAACGAACAGCGTCTCCTTGCGGCCTGCCTCGATTCCATCAAGGCCCAGGATTATCCCGGCGAGATCGAGATCATCGTCGTGGACAACGCCAGCACCGACGACACCGCGTCGGTCGCGCGAGCGAGAGGGGTTCGTGTGGTCGAGGAGTCGCGGCGCGGATACGCGGCCGCCCTCGCGCGCGGGTTCACCGTAGCCACCGGCGACATCGTCGCGACGACGGACGCGGACACGGTGGTTCCACGGCACTGGATCTCCCGATTGGCTCGTGAATACGATGAGCGCCCCGACGTCGTGGCGGTGGGGGGCGAGATCGTCTTCTGCGATCCCACTCGCTCGGCGCGCATTCTGACCCAAGGAGTGCTGCCGCTCATCAACCGGATCGACCGGAGCGCTCCGGCCGGTCCGCACCTGTGGGGAGCGAATTTCTCGGTCCGGCGTTCGGTATTTCTCGAAGCGGGCGGGTGGCACCCTCAATTCAATCTCCAGTGCGACACCGAGATCTCCGAGCGCCTGAGAAAGTTCGGCCGGGTCGTCCTCCTCGAGGACCTGCCGGTCTATACGTCTTGCCGGCGCTGGAATCGCTCGCTGCTCCATAGCTCGCTCCTGTACGCGTCCAATTTCCTCTGCTTCCAGATGCTGCGCCGGCCGCTCTGGCGCGCGTTCCCGGATATCCGCGAGGACGCCGTGGCGTCGCTCCGCCTCAGGGCGTGGCCGACCTTTCTCGCCGCCTGTCTGTTCGCGGTGATCCTGCTCGGGGGATACGGGACCTTCGGGCCGTGGTCAAACGCGTTCGGGAAGACCTACTGGTCCGGCGCGACCCGGAAGCGGGTCGTGGCGCTCACGTTCGACGACGGGCCCAACGAGCCCTCCACCTCCAGGGTGCTCTCGATCCTGCGTCAAGAGGGCGTCAAGGCGACCTTCTTCCTGGTCGGAGAGGACGTGCGTAGGTCTCCCGAGAGCGCCCGGTTGATCGCGCAGGAGGGACACGCGGTCGGGAACCACTCCGATACGCACCGCTTCGCGTTCGCTCTGGAAGGGGCCTGGGATCAGTGCAAGGACTTGGATCGCGCCGAGGCGTCGATCCACCAGGCGACGGGGGTCTTCCCGCGGTTGTTCCGGCCTCCCCAGGGGATCCGGTCGCCTTGGCTCATGACCCTTCTCAAGCAGGATTCCCTCGTCATGGTCACGTGGGACGTCGCGCCCGGCGATTGGACCCATCTGAGCGCCAAGAAGCTCGCGGATCGAGCGGTCGCGCACGCCCATCCCGGCGCGATCATTCTTCTCCATGACGGCCTCGACAACGTCCCCGGGGTCGATCGGAGCGCCATGATCTCCGCTTTGCCCGAAATCATTCACAGGCTCCGGCGTGAGGGATATACCTTCCTGACGCTGCCTGAGCTGCTCGGGATCCCCGAATCCCTGCATCGCGCCCCGTCTCTCTGACCACGGACAAGGCTTCCGGGCAGGGCGTACCCCGCCCGTAGCGGCTGCGCGTCATTCGTACCGGAGGGCGTCGATGGGGCGGAGCTGCGAGGCCCGGATGGCGGGGAGGAGACCGAACCCGATCCCCACGGCCGAGCAGAAGAGGAGGCCGATGACGGCCCACTCCATGGGCACGCTCACGTCGAAGTGCGTGAACACGGCCACGAGGTTCCCGAGGCCGAATCCGAGCAGGACCCCGATGATGCCGCCGATATTGCAGAGGATCACCGCCTCCAGCAGGAACTGGCCCAGGATGCTCACGCGCTTCGCGCCCAGCGCCTTCCGGATGCCGATCTCGCGGGTGCGCTCGGTGACGGCGACCAGCATGATGTTCATGATTCCGATGCCCGCCACGATCAGGGCGATGAGGCCGATGACGAACGCCGCGAGCTTCACGCCCATGCTCATCGTGTTGAACTGGGTGATGAGGCTCGCGCTGTTGAAGAACTCGAAGTTGTCTTCCTTGCCTGGCTTGAGCCCGCGGTCATGGCGCAACGCCTGGCGCGTCTCCTCGATGGCGTCCTGGATCAGCTCCGGGCTCTTCGCCCGGACGGTAATGTTCACCGAGCGCGGGAACCCGTCCCTCCCGACAAGGCCGTAGGTGCCGACGAAGGTCGAGACCGGCATCAGGACGTAGTTGTCGAAGCTCCCGCCGAACGCCGACTTCTTCTCGTCGAAGACCCCGACCACCTGGTATTTCCGCCCGTCCACGCGGATGTCTTTCCCGATGGGGTCGGTGAAGGGATAGAGCTTCTTCGCGATCGCGTAGCCGATCACGACGACCTTGCGTCCGGTCTTCACGTCCACCTCCGAGATGTTCCTTCCCAGACCGACGTAATGGGTGTTGTTGGGCGGGTACTCCGGAGTCCCCCCGCAGATCGAGATGTTCGGATTGGTGGAGACGCCCTTGTACTGCGCCACAAAGCCGAAATCCCAGATCTCCGACCCCACCAGGTCCACCGTGGGCACGTGCTGGCGGATGGCCTCGGCGTTCGCGAGGGTGAGCGGAGGCCGGCGCCTCGCCTTTCGACGGTCCGCATCCGAGTGGAATCCTCCGGCGGGCCATTTCTGGACCTGGAAGGTCTGCGCCCCGAGCACGCTCATCTCGCGCTCCAAGGTTCCCTGGATCACCGAGATCGCCGTCATCACGGCGATGATGGACGCCACGCCGGCCACGATCCCGACGAGCGTGAGTATGGATCGCAGCTTGTTGCCGAGGATCGCCCCGAGGGACATGAACAGCGTGTCAAGCGGACGCATGGCGCGCCCTCCCGACCGTGAGCTTACTCATGGCGCAGCGCCTCGATGGGGTCCAGGGTGGCGCCCCTCCACGCGGGAAACACGCCCGCCATGACGCCCACCGCGATCGAGACCGCCACCGCGATGATCAGGATGGGCAGGGAGATGCTGGCCGGCATGACCGCGGCGTTGATGATCGCGGTCAGAATCGTCGCGAGCAGGATGCCGATGGCTCCGCCCAGGAGACAGATCGAGGACGACTCGAAGAGGAACTGGAACAGAATGCTCCGGCGGGTGGCGCCGATGGCCTTCCGCACGCCGATCTCGCGGGTCCGCTCGGTGACCGAGACGAACATGATGTTCATGACGCCGACGGCCCCCACGAAGAGCGAGATGCTCGTCACGATCAGGCCGACCAGGATCACGACGCCCATCGTGTTGTTGAAGGCGCCCACCAGCGTGTCGAGCTTGTTGATGGAGAAATCGTCCGCCTGGGCCGGCCTCAGATCGCGGATCTTCCGCATCTCGCCGATCGTCTCGAACTCGAGATCGCGCACGGCCTCCTGGGTCGGGGCCTTGACCGCAATGTTCACGTCCTGGCGCCCGTGGCCGCCTCCGAACGCCTTCACGTACGTCGTGATCGGGACGAAGATCTGGCGGTCGAAATTCGGACCGCCGAGAAAGCTGCCCCCCTGTTTCTCCATGACGCCGATCACGCGGAACGCGGTGCGGCCGACCCGGATGGACTTGTTCAGGGGACTCACCGTGCCGAAGACCCCGTCCCTTACGTCCGTGCCGATGATGCACACGTTCTTCTTGTAGGTGACGTCGAACGGCAGGAGGAACCTGCCCGTCTGCGGCTGCGCGCTGGAGAAGCGCGATTGCTTCTCGGTGGTTCCGAGGATCGTCACTCCCTCCATCGTCTGGTCGCGGTACTTCACGTCCTGCTGGGAGTTCATGGAGGGGTTGACGAGCGCCCTCCCGCGGAGTTTCTCCTCCAGCTTGCGCGCTTCCCGGAGATCGAGGTTGGGGCGGTTCCGGTAGGTGAAGAAGTCGTTCATGACGACCCAGGGCATGCGCGAGACGTAGATCACGTCGGTGCCCACCGACGAGAAGCTCTCGCGGAACCGGTTCTGCAGGCCGTTCGCCGCGGTCATGGTGACCACGACCGCGACGATGCCGATGATGATCCCGAGCGTCGTGAGCACGCCGCGCGCCTTGTTGGCGCGGAGGGCGCGGAGCGCGATCTGGAAGGACTCGTTCAGCCCCTGCGCAGACTTCATCCCGTGGGCATCCCGCCGGCCTTGGACCGGTCCATGCCCTTCTTCGTGTTGTCGACGGTCACCACGGCGCCGTTCTCCAGATCCTTCGAGATCGCGCGATAGCTTCCGGTGACCACCTCGTCCCCTTCCTTGAGCCCGCCCAGGATCTCGATCAGCTCGTCGCTCTGAATCCCGGTCTGGACCTGCTTCGCGACCGCCTTGCCGTTCTCGATGCAGAACACGATCTCGACGAAGCCGTCCTTGTCGGCCTTGTACCGCGCCTCCGCGTCCTTCCGCTTCTCCCCCTTGAGGGTGAGCTGGTCCACGGTGCGCACCGCCACGCTCTGGAGAGGGACGCTCAGCGCCGCGTCGTTCGTCTTGGTCACGATGTCGGCGCTGGCGGTCATGCCCGGACGGAGGGTCTTGGGCGGATCGATGATGGCGATTTTGATCTCGAACTCGGTCTTCTGCTCGGTGCTGCCTGCGCCGGTGGAGTTGGCGCTGCTCGCGATCTCCGAGACGATCCCCTTCAGCTTCTGATTCGGAAGCGCGTCCACCTCGATCTCCGCCGGCTGCCCGATGGCGACCGACATGATGTCGTTCTCGTCCACGTTGACCTGGGCCTCCATGGCCGACAGATCCGCGACGATGAGGATCACGTCCTTCTGGAATTGCGAGCCGAGCGCGATCTCACCCTGCTCCTTGTTGAGCGCGCTGATCGTGCCGGACATGGGCGCGTAGATGGTGGTCTTGGAGAGATCGTCGCGGGCCTGCTTGAGCGCGGCCTTGGCCTGCTGCACCTGATCCAGGGCGGACTTGTGACGCGCCACCTCTACTTTGTACTCGGCCTGCTTCGCCTCGAATCCGGACTGCGACTCGAGCTTGCCTGCCAGAAGCTCCTTGGACCGATTGAACTCGTTTTCGGTCCTCGTCATGTTCTCGCTGATCAGTGACGCGTTCGCCTCGGCCGAGCTGACGCTGGCCTCGGCGCTTTCCACGGCGGCCACGTAGCGCTCGCGCGCGAGCCCCACCAGGAATGCGCCCTTCGTGACCCACTGCCCTTCAACGATCGGGAGCTTCGTGATCTTCGCGCTCACGTCGGCGCTGATCTCGACTTGCGTCTTCGGCTGGATCTTTCCGGTCGCGCTGACCTTCTGCACGATCTTCTGGCGCGCGGCCTTCGCCGTTTGCACCGCGGGAGTCTTGTTGCCGCGGCCTCGGAGGGCCATACCGCTTATTGCCGCGACCAGCACCAGGGCGCCGATGCCGATCAACACGTGCTTGCGTTTCAGTTTCATTGCGGGAACGCCTCCGGTCTTCTTCTGAGCTACGGCCTTGGTTGTGTTGGGGAACCCGACAAGAATACGGCAAAGACGGTGTGTAGGTTACGGCACAGTTTGGCAAATTCCCGGCCGTCTGGGGATCGCAACTCCGGCGCGTGCAACCCACTATGTTCCTGGCACTTACGTGATCGATGGCCAAGCTCCGCGGCGGCGGCGGGACCGGGGCCCGCCATTTCTCGGCCGGAGGGACAGGTTGCGCTTTACTTCCGTGGGGGGATCGCCGATAGTTCCGGTAGAGGTAGCCTGTCGGTTGCACGTAGCGCAGAACACGCCACGCCTTGCCGCAGGGAAAGCGCCTGCGGCCTTTTTTGTATCCGGGGAGGTCATCTCCCCGGGGGCCCGACCAATGAGGCCGGGCTGGCCGATCCGAAAGGTTCGGTGAGTAGGGGCGAAACGCCCCAGTTCGCAAGGAGCACAGAGTGGCTGTTGGAACTGTGAAGTGGTTCAACGAAGCGAAGGGTTTTGGTTTCATCCAGCAAGAGGGCGGCGAGGACGTGTTCGTGCATTACTCTTCCATCTCGGGCGAGGGCTTCAAGACCCTGGCCGAAGGTGAGCGCCTGGAGTTCGAGGTCGTCAAGGGGCCGAAGGGCCTTCAGGCGGCCAACGTCCGAAAGGCGTAACCGGCTCGGCATAAGCCAGTCGTAGGACCACGCGAGGCGGCACCCAACGGTGCCGCCTCGTTCTGTTTTCCGGGCTATTTCCCGGCCACGAGCACGACGAACGTGCCAGGCACGACCGTGGGCCGCGGATGCGGCCGGTCGGCGGTGGGCGGCGATGGCGGACCGAACTCGGCCGTCGGCAGATACACCCGCCCGGTTTCCCGATCCAGGGCCAGGGTCCGGGCGCCGGTCTGCGTGGCGACGTTCTGAAGCACCGAGTACCGATCGGGGGCGTCCTCATGGATCACGGTCAGCGTGCCGTCCCCGTTCGAGCTGAAGACGAGCTGGCGCTTCGTATCGAAGGCGACGCCGTCCACCTTGGCGCCGATCGGAAGGACACTCACCACGCGCCCGCCGTCCGCGTCGATCACGACCAGCTTCTGGTTGGAGCACCCGGCGAAGAGCCGCCTGTGCTCCCGATCCATGGCCAGGCCGCTCGGCCCCTCTCCGGGCGCGAGCGGCCACCGGTGGAGCACCTCGAGCGTGCGCGCGTCGAAGGCCAGGACGGCGCTCGAGTCCTCCAGGTTCACGTACATCCTCCCCACTCCATCGGCGACCGCGAACTCGGGCTTTCCTCCGAGCGCCACGCTTCCTCCGTTGAACACGAAGACGCGTTTCGTGACCGCGTCGTATTCGATGGCGTCGGGATTACGGGCGGGAAGCTTGAGACGGCCGAGGACCGCGAGGGATTTCAGATCGAAGATGGTGACCGACGAGTCGCGTCCGTTGCTCGTGAAGCCGCGGCCCAAGTCGTCCGCGAGAGCGACACCGTGAACACCGGGCGTATCGGGAATCTCGCCGAGCACCTTGTCGGTCTTCACGTCGACCACCTGGACGCGGGTGCCGTGCGTGACAAAGAGCCGGTGGGTCGCGGAGTCCACGGTCAAGGCGTCCCAGCCGCCCTCGCCGCCGAGAAGAATTCGATGCGCCACCTCGAGCGTCGTGACCGCGCCGAGGCCGATCGCCGCAATGAGAAGACCCGCAAAGAGTAGCGCAATCGCGCCTCCGATCCGTTTCATGAAGCTTCCCTCCCTCTGGAATGATGCGCGCCGGCGGCGCGCGAGCCCCTGGATCTCTAGATACACCCGCCGCGTCGCCTTGTGTCGGAAAGAACGCGCGCGAAAATTCCCTCCGGACACCGAGCGCGCGCTTGGGCTACGCTTGAGGGATGAACACGAAGTCTGATATCGCAGCGGCGCGTGCCGCCATCCTGGTCCCCATGGTCCTCGCGGGCCTCCTGGCGCTCCTCGCCGGGTGCTCCCATACCGGCCAGCTCAAGTTCGTGCCGCAGACCTTGGCGCCGGCCGACACCACCGGCGGCCATCATCCCGAGCGAACCGTGCGGGAAGGCGACGGCGGCGGGATCCGCTCCCTGTTCGGCACGGATACGGTGTTCAGCTTCCAGCCAGGCACCGGAGATTCCGCGCGACGCTTTCTCGGAAAGCTGCGCGACGGCTACACCGCGGACACACTGAACATCATTCTCCTCGGCGACAATCGGCCGGGCTTTCGCATGGCGCGGCTCAACGCCCAGATGGTCGTCATCCGGCAGGGACTGTCCCTGAACCCGATCCGGATCGGAAAGGCGCTCGTCACGATCCCCTACGCGTTCGTGAAAGCCATGTATCCCGATCTGGGCCTCCTGCAAGACATCCCCAAGATGCTCACGGGAACGCCGACGTGGGGGCGCGAGCATCAGGTGCTGAACGCCGTCCTGGCCAAGGTGGATTCGCTCAAGGCGGAAGGCCGGACGGTATCGACCGTGATCAATACGGGAGATCTCGTGTACGACGGAACGAACCCAGCCCAATGGCAGCGTTTCCTGCGTATCCACAAGCCGCTGTACAGCCGCGTGCCCTATTTCGCGGTGGCGGGCAACCACGAGAAGACCTGGACGGTGGACGGGCTCGCGAACTGGCGCACCGCGACGGGACTGCCCATTGCCGGAGACCGCATGTATTACTGCTTCGATTCGGCGGACGGCTGGGTGCGCTTCCTCGCATTGGACTCCAATCCCATCACCATGCCGGGAGTGCACTGGACGAAGGAGGTTCAGGTCAAGTATTCCAAGGAAGAGGTGGACTGGCTGACCGCGCGGCTCAAGGAGCATCGAGGACCCTCGATCGTGTTCATCCACAGCCCTCCATTTTCGGCCGGCTACCATCGGATGGAATGGGAAATGGACGACGTGATGCGGTCGCGGCGGGATCAGATCGTATCGGCGATGCACGAGGGCGGAATCTCGATCCTGGTGGGCGGGCACGAGCACGATTACGAGCGCGCGCTCATTACGTGGCCCGACGGCAGCGTGCTCATCGCGATGGTGCAGGGGGGCGCCGGCGCGCCGCTTCATCCGCTCCCTCTGCCCGCGGAGGCGGCCCGGCTCTTCTCGCTGTTCAAGTCGGGCGGAGGCTCGATCAAGCCGGAGAACGTCTACACGGCGGAGATCAACAATTTCACGCTGTTCCGGCTGTGGTACGGGGGGGGAGAGCTTCAGACGTACGCGGTCTACAAAGATGGCTCCGTAAAGCTGGCGGACCAGGTGAGCGTCGACCTCAAGCGTTACGGCAAGCCCAAGATCGACCAGCACAAGATCCCAATCCCTCCCACCGCCCCCTCACGTCCTTCCAGCATGGAGACAAAGGCAAAGGCGGGCGTCACCTCGACCAAGACGGACACGACGTCGGCCAGTCAGAGGATCCAGTCGCATCCGCCTCCGGGAAAGAAGGCCGCCCCGAAGCCTCCGCCTCGGAAGAGCACCCGAACGCCAACCCGCTAGCCGCGGCGCAGGGGTCGGGGGGGCTGACTAGCGGAGAACGACCAGCCGGCCGGAGCGGGTCCGCCCAGCCAGCTGCAACCTATAGTAATAGACTCCGTTTCCCCACCGGTCCGTGAAGAAGCGAAGGTTGTGCGGCCCCGCGTTCAGATCGCCGTCCACGAGCGTGGCCACCTCGCGTCCGGACACGTCGAATACGCGAAGGGTCACGCGCCCGCGCGCCGGCGTGGAGAACGTGATGTTCCTGGACCCCGATCCCGGGTTGGGATGGGCCTGCCCGAGCGCGAACTCGAACCTGGCCTGCCCGCTCTCGACGGCGGTCGCGATCGAGGTCACCACCGAGAGAACGTTCCCGTTCGCGTCGTAAGTGTAGTGGAGCGAGCCGCCGTTCTGGTACGCGACGTCGGTGAGCCGGCCGATCGGATCGTACTGATACGTTTCGGCCGCGAGCGCAGGCGCGACCCAGAGCGCTCCCAACACGAGGGCGATGGCGGCGGCGACTCGAGCGGACTTCACTCAGGACACCACGGACACGGAGTCTGCGCAGGCGCAAGGTTCACGCCGTAGAAGCTCTCCGGACGGAATACGATGGGTCCATCGTAGGGTGTGAAAACCGGGGTCCAGATATCGAATCCGCCAGCTTGAGTTCCCGGTCCGTCGGCTGCCGATGGCAATATGGCTTTGAGCTTCTTTCGGATCATCGGCAGGCTCGACAACTCCCAGGGCTGGCGCGCCGGATCTCTTGGAGGGATCTGGATCTGATGGAAGCTCGTCTTTCCCTCCCCACCGCCGGATCCGTGACTATCACCCTTGTGATACTCGATGTTGACCGCACCGTATACGAACGTTATCGACTCCTCGGGCCCTTCGTCTCCCGGACCCGACCAGTCGATCTTGGTTGTAAAAGCCGGGGCGAACGAAAACTTCAACCACGCGCGCGGGGACTGCCGCGGCCCGGGGTTGACCGCAACCCAATCGGCGGGCGACTGCGTCGGCCCGGGGTCGACCGCAACCCAATCGGCGGGCGACTGCGTCGGCCCGGGGCCGACCGCAACCCAATCGGCGGGCGACTGCGTCGGCCCGGGGTCGATGCCCGAATTCACCGCGATCCCCGAGATCGACCGCATCGTCTGGGCGTCGTAGACACCGCCGCCGATCCCGAAAAGCCCCGACGCGCCGAGCTGCATCGCCCCCGAGGCGCCGCCCCACGTGAATGGATTCCCGGAAGTCTGACCGAGCCCGTTGACGCCCCCGAACGGCGTGTACGCGTATTCGGTCGTGACCGACCCGGAGCCGTTTGTCAGGAAGGCCGTGTTCCCCGCTTCGTCGTAGTGGTAGAAGCTCCGCGCGCCGGTCGCCGCATCCACCGAGTAGAGCAGCGTTCCGGATGGAGCGCGCACGTAGAAGGTGCGCGGGGCCGCGCCCTGGTAGACCGCGTCGAGCGTGGGCGCGCCGAGCGCGTAATTCCACACGTACTGTTCGGCGGATCCGGCGAGCGTGCGGGAAAGCGCGCGGTCGAAGCCGTCATACGTGAACGAGGGCGAATCCGCGCCGGCGGCGTAGTGCGTGAGCCGCGAGGCGCCGTCCCACTGGAACGAGCGCGACGCGTCGCCGGTCATTCGGCCGAGGACGTCGTACGAGGAGACGTTGATCTGGGACGCCGGGTCGTACGTGAAGGCGCTCGCGGCGGGAAGGGTCGCCCCCGGCATGAGCGGCTGCCGCCGATCGATCGCGGTCGGGCGGCCCAGCGCGTCGCGCGTGAGCAGCATCGAGGCCAGCTCGTCCGTCCCGCGGGTCTCGTGGATCTGGGTCACTCGATTCGCGGCATCGTACTGGTAGGCCGCAGCCGTCCCGTCCGGGCGCGTGATTCCCGTTAGCCTGCCGATCGCGTCGTAGCTGAAGGCCGTAGCGCCCCCGACCCAATCCGTAATCTGCGAGAGCAGCCCGTGATCATAGGCGAAGCTGATGCTCTTCCCGGGCGCAAAGGTCTCGCCCAGGACCCGGCCGTCGTTGTCGTAGGTGAACGAGAGCCCGTTGCTTGCGGCCATCCGTCCGGCCGCGTCGTAGGCGAACGAGGCGCCGGTCGTTCCCGTGACGCGATTCGCGTCGTCATAGGTGTAGGGAATCGCGGTGCCGTCCTGGGAGAACGTCCGCCCTGTGTGGCGGCTCGCCGCGTCGTACGCAAAATCCACCGCCCCCGCCGGAAGCGTCGCGTGCGTGAGCCTGTTTCGCAAGTCGTAGGAATAGCTCGTCGTGCGCGTCAGAGGGTCGGCTACACCCGTGGGGCGGCCCTGCGGATCGTGGAATTCCGGCCAGACGTTTCGGTTCGGATCGGTCAGCTGGGACACCTCGCCCAGCGGCGTGCGCGCGAGGTCCGCCTGCGAGGTGACGTCGAGGTACGTGAGGAGCAGACCGCGGGAATCGTAAGTGAAGCTCTCCGTGTGCCCCAGTGGAGCGGTCGCGGAGAGCATCCTCCCCATCGCGTCGTAGCCGAAATCGAACGGGTTCAGGAGTGGGTCGGTGACATGGGTCACGCGATCCTGGAAGTCATGGCCGATCGCCACCGCATGGCCTAGAGCGTCCTGGACGGAGGTGGTCCGGCTGTCGGCATCGTATCCGAAGGAGATCGTGCCGGTTCCCGGAGCTGTGACCCCGGATAGCCTGCTGCGCGCGTCGTAGCCGTATATCGTGACGTTGCCCGCGCGATCGGTCCGGGAGGAAACCCGGCCGTCCGCGTCGTACCCACACAGCAAGGCGTGGCTCAGCGGATCGACGATCTGGGTCAGGCGGTCGCCCGCGTCCCACACGTACTGCGTCCCCTCGAGCAGCGGGTCGCTCGCGGACTGCGGGCGGCCATCGTCATCGTAGGTGTATGCCCAGGGCTTCAACCGCTCGTCGGTGTAGGTGGTCAGGTTGTCCAGAGGATCGTAGGCGAAAGAGCGCGACGGACCGTCCGCCCACTGAAGCGACGTCAGCCGGCTCAGCCCGTCGTACGCGTACTGGGTCGTGTTCCCCGCGTTGTCCTGCGAGGTGGCGAGACGGCCCTGCGGGTCGTACGTGAGCGTGGTATTCCCCGTCGCGGGATTGGTCGCGGTGAGAAGCTGCCCGCGCGCGTTGTACGTCCCGAACCAGTGGAATCCGCCCCGGTCGATGAATTCGGAGAGATTCCCCGCCGGGTCCCGGTTGTAGGTCTCGCCGGTCGCGTCGGGATAGCTCGCCGTTGTCCTATCGAAGAAGGTCGCCCCGCCAGTCGTGTGCGGTCCGTACCCGTAGCCGAAGGACGCGCCACCCATGAGCGAGATCTGGCTCACGTACCCGCTTGCCGGATCGTACGTGAACGAGGTCGCGTCCAGGAGAGGCCGCTGGGCCGAGGAGAGCCGTCCGGACGTATCGTACGTGAACGACGTCGTCCCGCTCGAGGGATCGAGGAGCGACGTGAGCCGGCGCTGCGCGTCGTGCTGGTAGGTCCAGGTGTTCCCGAGCGGGTCCGCGTAGAGGTTCCCCGATGGCGTGTCGTAGGTGTAGCTGCTCATGTGCGAGAAAGCGTCGGTGTGCGAGGCGACGCGCCCCGCGCCGTCGTAGGAATAGCTGACGGGCGTGTTCCCGAGAGGCTCGGAGGCGGACTGGAACAATCCCGGGAACGCCGCCGGAGCCGCGTAGGAATAGGTCGTCGTATGGCTCGCGGCGTTGGTGACCCCGGTGAGGAGATCTCCCGTGTAGGAGTAGATCACCGCCCTCGTCCCGTCGCTCACCTGGTTGACGTGGCCCGACCCGTCATAGCTGAAGTTGAGCGTCCTGCCTAAGCCATCGGTGACCTGCGAGATCAGGGCGCCGGCCCGGACGATCTGGAGCGTGTTCCCGCGCTCGTCCATGACCTGGATGAGAAGCCCAGTCGCCCCATCGAAAAGGTAGCTCCGTCGGCCCACGGGGTCGGTGAACCGCCACGACGCTCCCGCGGGTTCGAGACGGAACTTGGCGTAGGTCGGGCTCGCGAGGTCCCAGAACCCGCCCGCGATCTGCGTGAACCGGATCGCCGCGCCGCGATTGGTCACCACGGTCGCGCTCGTTCCCGCGACGGAGAGGCTCCAGTCGAACGTTCCCAGCCAGTTCGTCCCGTGGTGCCCCGCGGCCAGCCCCTCGCGCGCGAGCATCGAGGCGTAGTAGCGGCCGTACAAGAGCGGCATCGGGCCGTCGAGGCGGAGATCGGGCCGCATGACCAGGATCAGCTCGCCGCTGGACATGTCCACGCCGCCCGGCGACAAGCCGGAGAATGGAATGTTCGCGCGCGTGAATACCTTGAGGTTGAACGAGGCGCTGATCGTGTGGGGCGCGGTCACGTTGGTGAATGTGTAGGCGCCCACCGCGCCCACGGAAGCCCCGTCCGCCAGCACGTCGGCGACCGTGTGGGCGGCGTCAGGCACGATCGAGAAGCCTTGATCCGCCCCGCAGTTTACCAAGACTGCCCCGGAGGGGGTGATGGCCCCGCCGCTCCCCGCGGAGGCGGTGATCGCGAACGTATTCAGCGCGAAGGATGCCGCGATCGTGTGATTCGCCGCCACCGCGGAGAACGTGAAGGTCAAGACCGGCCCTATCGAGGCGCCATCCACGAGGACGTCGGCCACGCGGTAGCAGCTGTTCGGCGTGATCGTGAA
>JBGPHU010000027.1:0-22717 GCA_041484545.1 Candidatus Eiseniibacteriota bacterium
CGAATCGGTGGTCCGTTTCGCGGGAGCGAAGTGCGTGCCGCTCGTGCTGCGCGAAGAGAAGGGGTTCCGTTTCGGAGCGGCCGATCTCGAGGCGCTCCTCACGCCGAAGACGCGCATGGTCGTCCTCAACTCGCCCCACAACCCGACCGGCTCGGTGCTGACGCCGGCGGACCTGGACGATATCGCCAAGCTGCTCCGCGACCGCGACATCTTCGTGCTCTCCGACGAGATCTACTCGAAAATCCTCTACGACGGCGTGCACGAGTCGATCGCGACGCGGCCCGGCATGGCGGAGAAGACCATTCTCCTCGACGGATTCTCGAAGACCTACGCGATGACCGGGTGGCGGCTGGGATATGGCGTCATGAATCCAACGCTCGCGAAACACGTCGCGCGGCTGGCCACCAACGTCTACTCCTGCGCGACCTCGTTCGTGCAGCGGGCGGCCATCACGGCGCTCGGCGGACAACAGGAGGCCGTGCGCGCCATGGTCGATGAGTTCCATCGCAGGCGCGACGAGATCGTGGATGGCTTGAACGCGATTCCGGGCCTGCGCTGTCTCAAGCCCGCGGGCGCCTTCTACGTCTTTCCGAACATCCAGGCGCTGCATATGACGAGCTCCGATGCCGAGCGGATGCTCCTCGAGGAGGCTGGCGTGGCCGTGCTCTCGGGCACCGCGTTCGGTCTTCGCGGCGAAGGCTACATCCGTCTCTCCTACGCGAACTCGATCGAGAACATCCGCGAGGCGCTGCATCGCATCGGAGCCCTAGTCGCAAACCAGGTCCGGGCGGCGCGCTGACGGATGATCCCGCGCGCCGACGGATGACGCCGCCCGAAGCCGGGCCGCGCGCGCGCATGCTTCCGCGCTCCGTCGTGATCACGCTCGGCGGAAACGCGATTCTCCCGGCTCGGGGGACCGGCACCTTCGAGGAACAGCTCTCGATCACGCGCTCCACCATGGAGCCGATCGCGACGCTCGTGAAGGAAGGCGTGAAAGTCGTTCTGAGCCACGGGAACGGACCGATCGTCGGGAACATCCTGATCCGGAACGAAGCCGTGCGCGATCAGATCCCGCCGATGCCGCTCGACGTCTGCGGGGCGGATTCGCAGGGCGGGATCGGGTACATGATGCAGCAGGCGCTCCAGAACGAGCTCCACCGTATCGGGCTGGAGCGGACGGTGGTGACGATGGTGACGCAGGTGATCGTGGACGAGCGCGATCCGGCGTTCCGCCGCCCGACAAAGCCGATCGGACCCTTCTACACGCAGGAGCGCGCGCGGACACTCGCCAAGGAGAAGCGCTGGACGGTGGTGGAGGACGCGGGAAGGGGATACCGCCGCGTGGTGCCGTCCCCGAAGCCGCTCGAGATCGTCGAGATCGGGGCGATCCGGAAGCTGGTGGACGATGGCGTGATCGTGATCGCGGCCGGAGGCGGCGGCATCCCGGTATCGCGCCAATGGGACGGAACGCTCCACGGCGTCGAAGCGGTGATCGACAAGGACCTCGCCAGCTCGCTTCTCGGAAGGGTCCTCGGCGTGGAGTCGCTCGTGATCGTGACCGGGGTGGAGCGGGTCGCGGTCCATTTCGGGAAGCCCGACCAGCGCGATCTTTCGGACGCCACCGCTTCGGAGCTTGAACGTTTGCTCGGGGAAGGGCATTTTCCACCGGGAAGCATGGAGCCGAAGATCCGGGCGGCTGTCGAATTCGTCCGGGGCGGCGGGTGCTCGGTGACGATCACCTCGCCGGAGAAGGTCCGCGAGGCCCTGGAAGGCAGGGCGGGAACTCGCATCGTCGCGGATTGAGCGGCACGGCCGCGCCGGCCTCAGGCGCGCACATGGGGGAGGGGACGTGGCGGTGAGCGCGAGGAAGTCCGAGGAGCCGGTCTCGAAGGGACCGGCCGGCGCGAGGGGCGCCAAGTCCCCCGACGCGATCGGGAAGGGGACGGGGCTCAGGGCCAAGGGGCTCACGATAGGCGAAGGCGCGCGCTGGGTCGTCCGCGATCTCGACCTCGAGGCGAAGCCCGGCGCCGTGCTCATGGTGCTCGGCGAGCGCGGCTCGGGAAAGACCGCGCTTCTGGAAACCCTCGCCGGGATCCGCCGCGAGGATCGCGGAACCGTTTCCATCGGCGCCTCCTTCGAGGCTTCCGCGCGCACGCGCCGCCGCGACGCGCGCTTCATCCCCCAGCAGAACGATCCGACCCACCTCACGGTTCTCGCGCGCCTGAATCTGGCGCGCCCCCCGCGACGGCTCGGCCTCACGATCCACGGTGGGAAGGCGAGGGCGCGCGCGCAGTCGCTCGCGAAGCGTGTTGGGCTCGAAGGGCTCCTGGACGTTCCGGTCGAAGCGCTCCGCCCGCTCGAGCGTCGCCTCCTCGAGATCGCCGCGGCGCTGGATCCGGCGCCTGGCGCGCTCCTGCTGGACGAGCCCACCAGCGGGTTGGGGCCGCACGAGGCGCGCCATCTGCTGCACATCCTGGACGCCATCGCACGCGAGGACTTGATCCCGGTGATCTTCTCGAGCACGTGGGCGCGCGACGCCTACCCCGACGCGTACGCGGTCGCCATTCTCTGGCGAGGACAGCCCGCGGTCACGCTGCCGACCGCCCAGGTGACCGAATCGGCCCTGGTCGAGCGCTGGACCGGAGGCACGCCGTGGCGCGCTCCGACCGGGCAGCACGCCGCGGGGGACGCGCTCCTCAAGATCGAAGGCATCGTGCTCGAGGGCCGCGGCCGCGAGACCTCGCTCGCGGGCGTGGGTTTCGAGGTGAAGGCGGGAGAAGTGCTCGCGGTGGTCGGCGCTCCCGCGGACGGGCTGAGCCTGCTCCACGAGATGCTGCTGGGGCAGCGGGCGCCGGGCGACGGGTCCATCCAGTTTCTCGGGAAAGAGATGGCCGCGACGGACCGGCGCCAGCGCGTCGAGGCGGGCATGAGCTTCGTGAATCCGCCGCACGCCCGCGATCAGTCGCTCGCCGATTTCACCGTCGAGGAAAATCTCGTCTTCGGCCAGACCCGGCGGGGACCTTTCGCGAAGCGGGGCTGGCTCAAGTTCGACTCCATCCGGGGCAACGCCGTCCGCTCCCTCATGGACTTCGAGGTGCCGGATGCGAAACCGCGGGACCGCTTCGCCCGTCTGAGCCTGGGAGCGCGGCAACGCATCGTGATCGCCCGGGAGGTGCTCCGGAACCCGGTGCTCCTCGTTGCGCGCTCGCCCGCGCAAGGGCTCGCCCTCGAGGCGCAGGAATACGTGCGGAAGACGCTCGTGCTCCAGTGCGAGCGCGGCAGCGGCCTCCTCTGGCTGACGGAGGACCCCGAGGAAGCGCTTCGTGTGGCGGACCGGCTCGCCGTGCTCGCGGCCGGCCGTCTCGTCTGGCTGCCGGTCACCGAGACGCTCACGCGCGAAGCGATCATCGACGAGATGTCGGGGACCGCGGCGTGATCGGGCGCGCATCGCTACCGCGGAGGAGGGCGTGATCCCGGGCCGCATCCGGAGCGGCTGGCTCCCGCTGGCCGCCAACCTCCTCGCGTTCCTCGTGCTCGCCGTCGGCACGCAGTTTCTCGCGCGCCAATCCGCGCCCTGGGACCCCTCGGCGTGGTCAACGCCTTGGTCCGGCGACGTGATCCTGGTCTTCGCCACGCTCCTCTTCCTCGGGATGGCCTTCACGATGCCGTTCCACGCGGGCGTCGTGAATCTCGCGATATACGCCCAGTTCCTCGCGGGTTTCGCGGTCGCCGCGGCCATCGCCCGGTACTCTTCGCTCGACCCCGCCGGCCGGGCCGCGCTGGCGCTCCTCGCCGGCGCCGGGGCGGGCGCGCTCGTGGGCTCATTGGTGCTCTGGCTCAAGTGGAAGTTCGCGGTGCACGAGATCGTGAGCGGCCTCCTCCTGGGCGGGGCCCTGGCGCCCGCCGCCCTCGCGGCCGTTCAGGCGCCATCGACCGTTCCCGCGCTCGCGCCCCTGGTCGTGATCCACCTTCCCGCCCCACCGGTCTGGATTCCCGGACTCGGGCTGGGCCATCACGTGGCCCTGGTCGGGGGAATCTTAGTGTTAGCGCTCGGCCTCCTCGTGGCGCTCTCCTTCGCTCATGTGCTGCGCGCCTCGTCGGCGGGGTTCGATCTCAGGATCGTCGGCTCGAATCCGCTGGCCGCCGTCGCGGCGGGAGTGAATGTCGATCGTGTCCAGCTCTGGATGCTCGTGGCTGGCGGCGCATGCGCCGGACTGGCCGGAGCGCTCCAGCTCTGGACCTACCCCTCCGTGGCCATGGAGCGCTGGCCGCTCCCGCTCGGGTTCGCGGGAATCACGATCGCGCTCTACGGCATGGGTAGCGTTCGCGGCGTGCTGGCCGCGTCGCTCCTCTTCGCGATCTGGCTGAATGCGCCGGGAACGCTCGTCCCGCTCGGAAACCCCGGCTGGGGATCCGCCGTCCTGGCCCTCCTCGTCGTCCCCGCCCTCTGGACCCTGCCTCGTCTTCTCCCGGATCAAGGAGCCCCCCGCGCCCTGTGGCGCACCCGGCATCGCGAAACGTACTGAACGCCCGCATCGGCTTCCTCGCTGATTTCGAAACGACCCCCGACGAGACCGCGCTCTATGCGCAAGGAGAAGAACCATGGCTCGTTGGTGGGGAGGTGTCGTATGGGTGTTGGTGGCAATGATCGCGGCGGCGGTCGCGATCGAAACGATGCTGATGCGGGACGCGGCGGGGGTACCCGAGGCGGCATCGGCGACGGGTTTGAGACTGAACGAGATCCTCGCGGGTCCGGCGCGCGACTGGGATGGCGACTTGGTCTACGACTCGAAGGCCGACGAGTGGCTGGAAGTGCAGAACACGGGACCCGGGCCTGTGACTCTCGATGGATACCTGCTTGCCGACGCGGATCGCACGGTGCGTTTCGCGCTGTCAGGGACGCTCGGGCCGGGCGAGGTGAAGCTCGTCACAGGGAGCGCCGCGGTCGCGTGGCAGCGCTCCCAGGGATTGACCACGGCCGGACTCAGTCTCAACAACTCGGGGGACACCGTCTTTCTTTTGCTCGTCGCCGGTTCCGACACCACCACGGTCGACTCGCATGCTTACGGGAGCATCGAAGGCGGAAGCGACCGCTCGGTGGGACGCTCCGGAACCCTCAGCGAGGACTGGATTCTCTTCGATTCCCTGAATCGCTACACGGGATCCGGGACCCCTCCGGGCACCGGCTGCGCGCCGACTCCCGGCGGTGTCAACGGCTGTGCCAGCGGCGTCGAGACCACGACGTGGGGGGCGATCAAGCGGCTTTATCGCTGAGGGGCGTGAGGCTCCGGGGGGTCCAGGTATCCTCACGGAGCCTGGCCTCCCGCAACTACAGACCCGGCAGAGCCTTGGCGGGGCAAGGGCCGATTACGATTTTCTACGTACGTAGTCTCGCATCCGGCGCCTTCTGGGAGTATCCTATAAAGCAAGCATAGGTAGAAGTCCCATGGACAACTGCTCGAGAAGAACCAACCGGGCCATCGACGAGTCGTTGGAGCGTCACATGTTGCTGCTACCGAAGCCCTTGATTCCGCTTCAAAACACGAAGGCGGCTGAGTCCCAGTCCGGGGAGCGGCCCCCATCGGAGGTCCGCGTCACCGAAGATCAGTACCGGGCCATTTTCGACCGGTATCCTCACCCGGCTTTCATTCTCGATCGCGCGACGCTCCGCATTCTGGCCGCGAACGAAACGGCGATCGACTACTACGGCTATTCGCATGATGAGTTTCTGGCGATGTCCTACACCGACCTCCATCTCTCCGAGGATGGGATGGATGTACGGCAGAAGCTGGGTCAGTATTCGGGTTCGCGCGGCGCATCGCACTGGCGTCAGAGGATGAAATCCGGATCCTTGGCAAGGGTCCACGTCATATGGCGTCCGGTTCCTTTCGATCGGATTCCGGCGATCCTCATGGTCACCGAATCGACGCCTCGCGCCATCGGCCGCCTTCTCAATGAAACCGAGGAAGGGCGGAACCGACTCGTGGCGCTGTCACGCCGGCTCGTGGAATTGCAGGAGATGGAGCGGGCCGAGATCGCGCGCGAGATTCACGATGAGATCGGGCAGCTTCTGACGGGCCTCAAGCTCATGATCGCCGCGGGGGCGTACCAGGAAGGCCCCGATGCGGGGCCACAGCGCCAGCCCGCCTCGCGGCGGGAAGACATGGCCGCGATCGTCAACGAACTGATCGGCCGCCTGAGGGACCTCTCCATGAATCTGCGTCCGCCGATGCTCGACGAGATCGGGCTCGTGCCGGCGCTCCGTTGGCACTTCGAGAGGTATACCGCGCGAACGCGGGTGCGTGTTTCGTTCCAGGAGACGGTCGATGGGCGCCGTTTTCCGGCCGCGGTCGAGATCGCCGCGTTCCGGATCATTCAAGAGGCGCTCACCAACGTGGCGCGCCACGCGGATGTTCAGGAGGTCGATGTCGAGGTGAAATTCGACCGGGAGGGCCTCAGCCTCCTGATCGAGGACAAGGGGCAGGGATTCAATCAAAAGATGGCGCCCTCCGGCCGCTCCGCCGGCATCATTGGGATGCAGGAGCGCGCAAGTCTTGTCGGGGGAAACTTAACGCTCGAATCGGCGGTTTCCACGGGAACCCGGATTGCGGTTGTGCTCCCGCTACGGAATCGCGAGGAGAGAAGGCAGGAAGAGCGATGAATGGAACCAGCGCACCAACGTCGATCGTCCTTGGTGACGATCACAAGATTGTACTCAGAGGCCTTCGGGCGCTCCTGGAAGGGCAGCCCGGGTTCGCGGTCGTTGGAGAAGCCTCCGACGGTCTCAAGGTCACGAGCATGGTCGAGCGCCTGAAGCCCGACGTCCTGGTCGTGGATCTCATGATGCCTGGGTTGAGCGGGTTCGACGTCGCCCGACGCGTCACCAAGAAACAGCCCAAGACGCGCGTGGTCATCCTGTCCATGTACTCGAGCGAGGCCCACGTCGTCGAAGCCTTGAGGAGCGGCGCCTCTGCGTACGTCCTGAAAGACGCAAGCGCGGAGGAGCTGATTAGCGCCATCCAGGAAGCAGCCATGGGACGGCGCTATCTGAGCGCCCCCTTCTCCAACGACCTGATCGAGACCTATCTGAAACGTCCGGGAGGCGTGGATTCATACGACACGCTCACGCCGCGCGAGCGCGAGGTGCTTCACCTCGTGGCCGAGGGGCTCACCAGCGGCGAGATCGCCGGGCGTCTCTTCATCAGTCCCCGCACCGCGGAGAGCCACCGCGCGAATCTCATGCGGAAGCTGGGGCTTCGAAGCCGCACCGATCTGGTTCGATTCGCCTTCCAGCGCGGGATCGTGCCCCTCGAGACGTCGGGCGCTCCCATCCCGAGCGGGTCCTGATGGCTGAGAAGATTCCTCGGGACCAGAACGACTCGGAGCTCGAGACCGAGGCACAGACCGAGGCCGAGGCCGAGGATCAGGCCCAGGCAGAGGACCTGGCTGAGGAGCGGGCCGAGGAACAGGCCGAGGAACAGGACGAGCTCCTCCACGGCGTGTCCGCGCTCCAGAGTGGGGCCGAGGAGCGCGACGCGGATGGTTTCTTCGTCGTTGGCATCGGCGCCTCGGCCGGAGGGCTCGAGGCGCTCGGCGAGCTGGTGAAGCACGTCCCGATGGACAACATGGCGTTCGTCGTTGTGCAGCATTTGGCGCCGCACCACGAGAGCATCCTGACCCAACTCCTGTCGCGGACGAGCAAGGTGGAGGTCCAGACCGCCACCGACGGCACGCACGCCAAACCGAACCACGTTTACGTGATCCCTCCGAATACCGATCTTGCCCTGTTGCACGGCATCCTGCGCCTCATTCCTCCGCCCGGAGGAGAGCGGCCGCGGCTTCCCATCGACTACTTCTTCCGCTCGCTCGCGCAGGACAAGGGGCCTTCGGCGATCGGCGTCATCCTGTCGGGGACCGGGACGGACGGCACCCTGGGGCTTCGCGCCATCAAGGAGGGGGGCGGACTCTCGTTCGTCCAGGAGCCCGCGACGGCCAAGTACGACGGCATGCCCCGAAGCGCTCTCTCGAGTGGATTCGCCGACTTCTGCCTGTCTCCCAAGGCGATCGGGGAGGAACTGGCCCGGATCGCCCATCGTCCGGAGGTCCTCCGAATTCCTCGCGCGCGCGCGCGCGCTCCTCAGATTCAGGAGCAGATCGCGAGGCTCTTCCTCCTCGTCCGGTCCGCGTTCGGGAACGATCTGAGCCGCTACAAGCCGTCGACGGTTGAGAGAAGGATCGAGCGGCGGATGATGATGCAGCGGATCGGGAACCTGGAAGATTACGTGAAATACGTCCAGTCGAACTCCGAGGAGCTCCAGGCGCTCTACAAGGACATGCTCATCACGGTCACGAATTTCTTCCGCGATCCGGACCTCTTCGAGGCGCTGCGGGTCAAGATTTTCCCGAGGATCCTCCAGGAGAAGGAAGCCCGTTCGCCGATCCGGATCTGGGTCCCCGCGTGCGCGACGGGGGAGGAAGCCTATTCGATCGCGATGGCCCTGCTCGAGGCCCTGGGCGAAAAGGCGCCGGACACTCCGATCCAGATCTTCGGGACCGACGTGGACGAGGAATCCATCCAGCACGCGCGCCGCGGAATCTATCCGCTGAACATCGAGCTGGACGTCTCGCCGGAGCGGCTCAGCCGTTTCTTCATCCGGAGGGAGTCCGAATATCAGATCGCGAGGCGGATCCGGGACATGGTGGTATTCTCGAAGCAGAATCTGCTCCGGGACTCGCCCTTCTCGCGGATGGACCTCGTCAGCTGCCGAAATCTGTTGATCTATTTGCAGCCCTCATCGCAGAAGAAGGTCCTGAGCATCCTCCACTACGCCCTGAAACCGTCCGGTTTCATGCTCCTCGGAAGCTCCGAGACGGTCGGGGACGCTCCGGATCTCTTCCTGCTCGAGGATCGAAAGAACAAGATCTACCAGAAGAAGCACTCCTCGAGGGTTTCGCGACTCGATGAGATTCTCTCCGTCTCGGGCAGCGCGGAGAGGGCACAGCCCGGAGCCGCGACGCGCCCCGTCGTCAGCCTTCAGGCGCTCGCGGATCGGAAAATCCTCGAGGTGTACGGACCTCCGGGAGTGCTTATCAACGAGAACCTCGACATCCTCCATTTCCGCGGGCACACGGGGCCCTATCTCAATCCGGCTCCGGGAGCCGCCAGCTTCGGCATCCTGCGCCTGGCGCGCCCCGAGCTGCATATCGAGCTCAAGCGGAACATCGAGAAGGCATTCACCGAGGACAAGCGTATTTCAGCCGACGTGAAGTTCTATGACCACGAGAACCCGACGGCTGTCAGGCTCGACATGGTGCCCATCCAGGAGCCGGAGACGAAGACCCGTTGCCTCCTGATTTCGTTTCTGAAGATGGATGTGCCGCCGGAAGCGCTACTCCTGAAGCTTCCTGAATCCGAGACGGACGAGCGGCTTCTTGCGCTGGGAAGACGAATGCAGGAACTGGAGCACGAGCTGGAGCTCACCAAGGACTACCTCCAGACGACCATCGAGGACAAGGAGAGCGCCAACGAGGAGCTGAAGTCGGCGAATGAGGAGCTTCAGTCGGCCAACGAGGAGCTGCAAAGCACGAACGAAGAGCTGGAGACCTCGAGAGAGGAAATGCAGTCCTCGAATGAGGAGCTGACGACGGTCAACGAGGAGCTGCAGAGCCGGATGTCCGAGCTGAGTCAGACCAACGACGACCTTCACAACGTGCTCGTGGGCGTGGACAACTCCGTCATCATCGTGGGGATGGATCTTCGGATCCGTCGTTACACGTCTTCGGCGGAGCGGCTCCTGAACCTCGTCCCGGGGGATCTCGGACGCCCGATCAGCCTCCTCGACAGCTTCTGCGGGATCGACGTGCGCGGCAAGGCCTCGCGGGTCATCGAGACGCTCGCCAGCGTGGAGGAGGAACTTCTCTGCCGGAACCAGCGGTGGTACGCCCTGCGGATCATCCCGTACAAGACGCTCGACCACGCGATCCGCGGTGCGGTCATCTCGCTCCTCGACATCGACATCCGCAAGAGGAGCGCGTCCCTTCTGCGCGACGTGGGAGACTACGCGTCCAAGTTCCTGGGAGCGATCCACCATCCCCTACTCATACTGGACGGCAAGCTCAGGATCGTGTGGGCCAACGAGCGCTATTACCAGCGCCACCAAGTCGTGCCGGAGGAGACGATCGGGAACTTCTTCCCGAATCCCGGGGATGCGGTGTGGGCAAAAACCGATCTGCGGAGCCGGCTGGAGAACACGATGCGCACCGGCCAGGCGTTTCAAGACCTCGAGGTCCGGATGGAATCCCCCGGACACGCCGATCAAGTTCTCCGGATCGGAGGAAGCAGGGTACCGGTCGCGGGCGATTCCATATTCATACTGGTCTCGATCGAAGAGGGCGCCCCGCCCACAAGAAAATGACGGCTGCCATGTGGGCCCGGCCGCCGTCCCGTCCCGCATCCTCGAAACGAATCCTCGGCATAGTACCGTGAGGGAGTCGGCGCCGCTTCAAGGAGGAATCGCCATGGTGAAGAAAATTCCCGAGGGATACCCGAACGTCACGCCCTATCTCGTCAACGAAGGGGTCGATCGCGTGATCCGCTTCCTGAGGCAGGCCTTTGGAGCGGCGGAGAAATTCCCGCCGATGAAGCGGCCCGACGGCGCGATCATGCACGCCCAGATGAGAGTCGGGGATTCCGTCATCATGATGGGGGAAGCCTCGAGCGATTATCCCCCCATGCCCTCGACCTTCTATGTGTATGTCGAGGATGTCGACGCGACCTACCGGCGCGCGATCCAGGCCGGAGCCTTCTCGGTCACCGAGCCGAGGGACCAGTTCTACGGGGACCGGAGCGCCGGGGTGAGGGACCCGGCGGGCAATTGTTGGTGGATCGCCACCCACAAAGAAGACATCTCAGACCAGGAGATGGAACGACGGTTCCGGGCCTCCCTGGCCAAGGCGAGCCCCGTCTAATCTCGCCGCCTATGTCCGGACGCACAAGGAACGGGGACCATGAAACAGGACGACCCGCTGCGGGAGCACTTGCGGAAGCTGCTCGAATGGGAAGACGCCCACGTGGACTTCGACGGCGCCGTGGAGGGGATCGAGCCGGAGCGGCGTGGCGCAGCGCCCGCCGGCATTCCCTTTTCTCCGTGGCAGCTCCTCGAGCACATGCGCATCACGCAGCACGATATTCTGGATTTCTGCCGCAATCCCGCCTACCGCGAGCGGGCGTGGCCCAAGGAGTACTGGCCTTCCTCGCCTTCCCCACCGACCGCCGCCGCGTGGGAGGAAAGCGTCGAGCAGTACCGCCGCGACCGTGACGACCTGAAGCGCCTCGCCGCGGACCCATCCATGGATCTTTTCGCGCGTATCCCGCACGGCGCAGGTCAGACGTACCTGCGCGAAATCCTGCTCGTCGCCGACCACAACTCCTATCACGTCGGCCAGCTCGTCCTGGTCAGGCGCGGGCTCGGCATCTGGCCCGCGAAGTAGTGGCCGAGGCCGGTAAAGATTCGGCGCGATCGGCCGATAGAAATACCGTGAGCCAGCGGACCAATAGGTTCCTCTTCGCAATCGCCGTAGGCCTGCTCATGGCGGGAGCTGCCCCGTCCCCCGCTCGCGCGGAGCCATGGCCGCCCGAACCCACGGCTCGGTACGCCTCGCTCGAGGCGGCGCGCGACAGCATCGGGGCCATGGTTTCACGGTGCGTCAGCCACGCGGACACGGCGGTTCACGTCAGCAGGGAGCCCGCCACCTTCGACTATCTCTACGCCAAAGCCACCGCCCGCGGCTGGGCATTTCGCATCACCGTCAACGACACCTCGAGCTGCCCCGACGACGCCATGGAGCAGGCGCTCACCGACGCGGGATGGGTGGAGAGCTTCGGCTACTCGGCGGACGGACCAGACGGATCGAACATGGGGTACGTCTGCCGGAATTTCTTCTGCCTGGTCGAGGGGCAATGGGAAGGCGGCGACGACGAGGACGAGAACGCCGTGCCCGAGCCCGGATGCACGGTGACCCTGACCTGCGTGCCACGGCGCGAGGACGACGCTCCGCGCCAGTAGCAAAGCCCCGATCTTTCGGTCACAATCCCCACATGACCGAACGTGACCCCCGCTCAACCCAGGAAGAATCGCTCGATCCGAAAGACTGGGGCGAGATGCGCCGCCTCGGACATCGCATGGTGGATGACGCCATGGACTATCTCGAACGCGTCCGCGAGCGTCCCGTATGGCAACCGGTGCCCGAGACCACGAAGAACGCGATGCGCGCGCCGTTGCCTGTCGAGGGGCTGGGCGCGTCGGCTGTGTACGAAGAGTTCCGCCGCGACCTGTTTCCGCACACCATGGGGAACATCCACCCCCGATTCTGGGGCTGGGTGATCGGGACCGGCACGCCGTTCGGTGCGCTCGCCGACCTGATGGCCTCGACCATGAATCCGAATATCGGAGGCGGAGATCAGGGGCCGAACTATGTCGAAGTCCAAGTCCTGAGCTGGCTCAAGGAGATGCTGGGCTACTCCGCCGAAGCGAGCGGAATTCTCGTGTCGGGCGGATCGATGGCCAATCTGGTGGGCATCGCGGTGGCGCGGAACGCCAAGGCCCAGACCGACGTCGCGCAGGACGGCCTCACGGCCGCGCCGCGCACGATGGTCCTCTACGCCTCGACGGAGACACACAATTCGGTGCACAAGGCCGTCTCTCTCCTGGGGCTCGGCCGCGGCGCGCTGCGTGAGATCCCGGTGGACGATGCGTACCGGATCAACGTCCCCGCTCTTCGCGCCGCGATTGCGGAGGACCGGAAGGCGGGCCGGCATCCCTTCTGTGTCGTGGGGAACGCCGGAACCGTGAATACCGGCGCCATCGACCCGCTGCCCGAGCTTGCGGACCTCTGCAAGGGCGAGAACCTCTGGTTCCACGTGGACGGCGCCTTCGGGGCCCTGGCCGCGCTCGCGCCAGGGCGGAAGCCGCTCGTGCGCGGGATGGAACGCGCGGACTCACTCGCGTTCGATCTGCACAAATGGATGTACGTGAACTATGAGGTCGGATGCGCGCTCGTCCGCTGGCCGGAGCAGCATCGGGCCACCTTCGTCTCGCCGGCCGACTACCTCGCGCACCTGACCCGCGGCTTGCCCGCCGGCCCCATCTGGTTCAGCGAATACGGCGTTCAACTCTCGCGCGGGTTCCGAGCGCTGAAAGTCTGGATGTCGCTCAAGGAGCACGGCACCGCGAAGTACGGCCGGCTGGTGGAGCAGAATTGCGGGCAGGCGAAGTATCTCGAGGCACTCGTCGCGAAAGAGCCCGAGCTGGCGCTCATGGCGCCCGTGTCGCTCAACATCGTTTGTTTCCGCTTCGCGCCGCGTGGGATGGACGATGGCCGGGCCGATGCGGTCAACGAGGAGATCCTCTACGCTCTACAAGAAAGCGGCACCGCCGTGCCCAGCTCGACCATGCTGCGCGGCCGGTTCGCCCTGCGGGTCTGCATCTGCAATCACCGCACCCGGCGCGAGGACCTGGACCTCCTGGTGCGGGAAGTCCTCCAACGTGGACGCGCGGGTGGAGCGGCGGGAGCCACTGCCTCCGCCACCGCCGCTGTCGCCGTCGCCCCGGGGCGGCGCTCGTGAGCCGCATTCCCGCAGGGACCGCCTTCGGGCTCGTGGCGCTTGCGACCCTCGCGCTTCTCGCCGGATGTGCTTCCAGCCACCAGTTCTCGGGAGGCAATCCGGCCATTCAGCCTGCCATCGACGTGCCGACGCATTTCCTGATCCTCGGCCGCGGCCAAAAGACCGAGGAGCCCGCCCCGGGCCAATGCCGCAATCCCATGATCGATCCGCGCGACGGCACCCGGATCGTGCTCGTGCAATCCTTGGAAGGACGCGCGTACTACCGCGTTCCGGCGGGGCGCTATGGCGTCCGACCCGGCGAGCTTCTGCTCGTGGAGTGCGGAACCGGGCGCGTGATCGGGGTCGTGAAGCCCTAGCCCTTCGCAAGGGCGGATGAAGCCCTAGAAACGAAGCGAGGTGAAGGCTCGCGCCCTCACCTCGCATGCAATCGGCTTCGTGCTTGGAACGGCTAGTACGAAGAGTACGCGTTCAGATTCGCCTTCACCATTCCCGTGGCTTGGATGTACTGCCAGCCCCCCGTGTTGTCCACGCCCGGCGTGGTCTTCACGGCGTTCGAGTTCATGGCCGGCTCCTTGGGAATGTTCCCGTCCGCGAAGATGCTCCCGCTCAGGACCGGAAACGTCGCGCTGCCGCTCAAGGCGTTGCGGCCGTACTGGATCGCGATCGCGGAACGGATCGAGCCAACCTCGCCCTTGATCGTGGCCGAGCGCGCCTGCTCCTGCATATCTTCGTACTTCGGGATGGCGACCGCCGCGAGGATGCCGAGGATCACGATGACGATCACAAGCTCGATCAGCGTGAACCCGCTTTCGGATTGATTGAGAACCATGGTACCTGCCCCCCTGAGCCGTTGTGACGAGCGAATCGGAGCGGACGCTCCGTGGTTACGTGCACTCCTGAGATCGGCACGGTCTTGGGCGTGCTTTAGGGAGAAGTGGCAGAACGCACGGGCGGCTACCTCGCCCAACGCGCGGCGCTACAATAGGTTGCAGCGCAACCCTCCGAGCGGGAACGCGCGGCCGAATCGAATGTTTATCCCGCATGCGGCGATGACGTACTTTCGGGCTCGTGGTGGCCAAGCTCTACATGGTGGTGGAACGCAACCCATGAGCCCCCCGCTGCGCGACGACTACATCCTTCGCGAGACCCGGGCGATCGCGGCCATTCTCGCGCGCGTCGTCGGCCTCAGGCTGGACAGCGAGCCCGAGAAAGCGCGAGCCGGTCTCGACGAGGCTTACGGGATGCTGCTTGGACCGCAGGCCGGACTGATCCGGCGCGTCGATCCATCCACGGCGACCAAGCTCATCGGCTCCTCGGAGAAGACGCTGTCCTTCGCCGCGCTGATCGAAGAGGAGGCGGAACAGGAGACGGACGAGAGCCGGCGCGCTCTCCTGCGCGGTCGCGCCGCGGAATTGAAGCGTCAGGTCGCGCCGCGTGAATAACCTGCCAATGGCCGAAGCGCGTGCCTCCGTCTCACCGTTCCTGCTCACGTTACCCTGGGCCACCATTCGGCGACCGGAGTCGGGGCATGAGTACGTCGCGCTCGTCTCCGTGCTCTCTCTCAACAGCTTCCGCACCGTTCCCGCGTTCTTCTCATACTCGAGTCAGATCCAGACACAGTTGAAGAGGGCGCCGGGGTTGATCGGCTTCTCCCTGAACGCGCACCTGTTCCGGAAGATGTTCTGGACCCTCTCGGTTTGGGAGAGCCCCGAGGCGATCGCGGCCTTCGTGAATGAAAGTCCCCACAAGGAAATCATGGCGGCCCTGCGTGGCAGGATCCGTAATCCCCGATTCATTCAGTGGCGGATTTCGGGCACGCAATGTCCGCCGAGCTGGCAGCACGCGTTCAAGCGAGCAGCTCTTTGAGCCCTGCGCGGTCGGTTACCGCGACGCGTGGGAATTCACGACCGCGCACAGGAAATAGAACTGAGTGTCGATCTCGACCGCGACCGGTGATCCGTCCGTCAAGTGGGAGCCCAGCAGCGCGTCGACCGCGGCCTCGGACGTGGTGGGGATGTGGGGCGCATAGGCCGCGGTGACCGCGGCGTCATGGGTGGCATCACCGGAGTACGCCGGCACCACCACGTAAACGTGCCACAGCGGCGAGTACTCGCCATGCCCCGGGATCGCGGGCGCGGAGTCGAGAATGTGATCGTGGAAGTCCAATGCATCGATGCCGTTTCCGTCATGGTCGCACGGATTGCACATGGGAGGAGCGAGGCCCAGCGAGGCCCAGCCGTCCGGGTACACGACTTCGTAGAAATCCGCCTGGGCCCGTGAGGGCGCGCGATTGGGAACCTCGATGGCGTTGATCGTGACCGTGCTCCCATTGACGTAGGCGGGCTCATAGCCCGGCGAGCCGGGGTTGGCCCTGGCCGCCATCGCTGCGGCCGAGACGGTCATCGGGGCGGCCGCATTGGATGAGACAGCTGCGGCGCGCGCGAGTGTCGATGCGCTTGAAACGGGTTGGAGCGGCTTTTCGGTGGAGCAGCCGGCGAAAAAAAGCGAGGAAGCGAGCAGGACGGGCGCTAGGGTTCGCATTGTCGTAGCCTCCAGGTGTGGTGAGCGAGTTGTGGGGTGCATCCATGCACACCCTGCTGGGGTCGAGCCCCGAAGCGCCATAGAATACAAGGACGCACCGTGAAACCCAAGAGGGTGTATTTCTTCCATCGGAGAATGAAATGAAAGTCGGAATTTTCGGATCGGGCGACGTGGCGAAATCTCTTGCCGCGGGATTCATGGAACATGGTCACGCGGTCATGCTGGGGACGCGCAACCCCTCGAAGCTGGAGGACTGGGACTGGAAGAACCGCGGTGGGATCGTGGGGAGCATCGCGGATACGGCAGTGTTCGGTGAGACCCTCGTGCTCGCGGTCAAGGGAGCCGCGGCCGCGGATGTGCTGCGCGCGGCCGGCATCACCAACCTTGCGGGGAAGACCATCATCGACGCGACGAATCCGATCGCAGACGCGGCACCGGTGAACGGGGTGCTGAGCTTCTTCACCAGCCTCGATGAGTCGCTCATGGAACGGCTGCAGCGCGCGTATCCCGCGGCGCACTTCGTCAAGGCGTTCAACTCCGTGGGCCACGCGGCCATGGTGAGCCCCAAGTTCAAGGGCGGGAAGCCGACGATGTTCATCTGCGGCAACGACGCGGGGGCCAAGAAGGGCGTCACGGGCATTCTCGACCAGTTCGGATGGGAGACCGCGGACATGGGGAAGGCGGAGGCCGCGCGCGCCATCGAGCCTCTGTGCATTCTCTGGTGCATTCCCGGCTTCCTCCGCAACGACTGGTCCCACGCGTTCAAGCTGCTGAGCTGATTTAGGTGCGAATGCGCTCATGGATCCTGCGAATGCAGCCGATCTCTTACTTGCAAGGTAAGTACTAAGTAGGTACGATGTAGGCGTGGCCGGGTTTGGGTTTGAGTGGGATGGACGCAAGAATGCGTCCAATCGCCTGAAGCACGGCGTCCCCTTCGAGGAGGCGGAGTCCGTGTTTGGCGATGATCGCGCCCTCCTGATCGGAGATCCCGATCATTCGAAAGAGGAAGCGCGCTTCGTCCTGCTCGGCTTCAGCAATCGCCTTCGGTTGCTGGTCGTAAGCCATTGTTATCGGGCCGGCGGCGACGTCGTTCGGCTGATTTCTGCGCGAAGAGCTACCAAACGAGAGTCCCAACAGTATGTTGCGAGGTGGACGAAATGAGGAAAGAGTACGATTTCTCCAAGGCGAAGCGGAATCCCTACGCGAAGCGTCTGAAGCGCCAAGTGACAATCCGTCTCGATCAGGACACCGTGCGGTACTTCAAGAAACTAGCCCAAGAGTCCGGCGTCGCGTACCAGACGCTCATCAACATGTACCTGAGGGACTGTGCCGCATCGCGACGAAAGCTTCGGATGCACTGGACGACTGCAGCATAGGGTCAGCGGGGCAGAGTTGAGCACCGGTCTCGGGCGCATCACCTGCTTCATCTTGGAGATGGACAAGCTCAAGGCGGTCCTCCGCAAGACCAAGCCGGTCGGGCTAGACCGGCACGAGAATTCGGCCGAGCACAGCTGGCAGGTCTCGCTGCTGGCGTTGCTCCTCGCGCCGCACGCGCGCGAGCCGGTTGACGTCCTCCGGGTCGTCGAGATCCTCCTGATCCACGACATCCCTGAGATCGATTCCGGCGATCGGATCGTGTACGAGGTCCCGATCGCGGCCCGGGCGTCCGCGGAGCGGCGGGCGGCGCATCGCATCTTCGGCCTGCTGCCGGAATCACAGGCCGAATGGTGCCTGTCGCGGTGGGAGGAGTACGAAGCGCGCGCGTCGAAAGAGGCGGTGTTCGCCTACGCGGTGGACCGGTTGATGCCAGTGTTGCAGAATCTGGAGAACGGCGGACAGAGCTGGCGCGAGAACAAGGTGCCGATGGAGAGGGTGCTGACGGTCAACGCCGCGATCGGGGAAGCGCTACCCGCCGTCTGGGAACGCGTCCGAACCCTTGTCGAAGAATTCGCACGCAAAGAGGGAGGGTTCTGATGGAGCACAGGAGCCTTCGAAAAGGCGGCGTGGGAGCCATGATGGACGAGTACGAGCGCGCGGCCGCGGATCTCTCGCCGATTCTTCGCCGCATCACAGACGAGGAGTTCGAGCGCGTTCGCGATCGGAAGACCCAGGACGAGAGTTGTCGCTCGATCCAGACGATCGTTCACCACGTCGTGCGCGCGGGCTACGGCTACGCGAGCTATATCCGCGAAGCCTATGGAGCCGAGGGGATGCGACCCGACGTTCCACTCGGGACGCGCCTTCAGTATCTGGAGCGCCTCGAGGTGATGCTCGCGTACACCGACGCGACCCTCGAAGGTAAGTGGGAGCTGTCGGACGAAGAGATCCAGGCGGTGCAGATCCGCTCGCGGTGGGGGGCGATGTACGACCTGGAGCAGTTGCTCGAGCACGCCATCGTGCACGTGCTGAGGCACCGGCGCCAGATCGAGCGGTTCCTGACGGAGCCGCAGTTCGCGGGGCGGCAAGGAACGTGATCGGCAGCTCGCGCCAGCCGCCCGGGGGACCGGAAGCCTGACCGTATCCGACGCCCCCGAGGCTCGCGGCCCCGCCCAGTACGCAGCCTTCGTCGGCATGTGCCTCATCTGGGGGACCACGTTTCTCGCGATCCGGATCGGGTCGGAAGCCCTTCCTCCGCTCTGGGCCGCCACGATGCGGCTGGTCCTCGCCGCACTCCTCAATACCATCGTGGCG
Organism: Candidatus Eiseniibacteriota bacterium; assembly: GCA_041484545.1. Taxonomy (GTDB): domain Bacteria; phylum Eisenbacteria; class RBG-16-71-46; order SZUA-252; family SZUA-252; genus WS-7. Next base: position 18,857 of record JBGPHU010000027.1, read on the forward strand.
CTGCTCTCGCGGGCCGCATGGCCCCGTGGCGCCGCGCTCCGCGGCATCGCCGCGTTCGGATTCCTCAATCTGGGCGTAAATTTCGCCTTGCTGTACTGGGGTGAGGTGACCGTGCCAAGCGGCATCGCCGCCGTGTTCTACGCGACCGTCCCGCTCACGACCGGCGTCTTCGCGGCGATGCTTGGGGTCCATGCCCTGCAGCGCACCCAGATGATCGCGGCCGCGGTGGGCCTCGTGGGAGTCGCGGTGATCTTCGCCGGGGAGATTCGATTGGGAGCACCCACCCCGGCACTCCTCGCCGTGTTCACCGCGGCGACCGTCGCGTCGCTTGCCGGGGTGATTCTCAAGAGAGTTCCGCCACACTCGAGCTTCATCGTCAACGCCATCGGCGCCGCGATCGGCGCCTGCGTCTGCCTTCTTGGAAGCTTCGTCCTCGGGGAACATCGGGAGCTTCCGCGCAGTGTCGCGGCATGGGGGCCGGTTCTCTATCTGGCGATCGCCGGGAACATGGGCGCCTACGTCCTCTATACGTGGCTTGTCACGCAGTGGAAGATAACAACCCTGAGTGCCTCCGCCCTCATCATCCCGGTGATCGCGGTTTGCGTGGGCGCGCTCGTGCGTGGGGAATCTCCGGCCCCCGGCACCTATCTCGGCGCGGCGCTCGTGCTGTTCGGGGTGTCGGTTTCGCTCTTCGGAGGGCGAAGGCCCTCTGGGGTGAACACCCCATAGTCCCGGACCCCGCCGCCGCCTATCGTATCAGGGAGCAGATGCGGGCCGGCCGGTGCGGGACTACGCCCGCCGCCATGGAACTAGGGACCACGAATGGAGAACACTCATGCAAATCGAAACTCCGGGATTGTTCAAGAAGGTGACAGGCTGGATGGCCCCCGCGATACACAGGGGCTGGCGCATAACGTTTGCGTTGATGTCGGCATCGCTGCTGCTGGGCGCCGGGACGGCGCACGCGCAGGTGTCGTTCCAGCTCACCATAGGATCGGGCGATTACTATCAGCCCGTAGGCGACTACGACTACCTTCCTTACGCCTATCAGACCACTCCCTCGTACGCGCCTCCGAGAATCCGCTTTCACGACATGATGAGCCAGTACGGCACGTGGGTGAATGTCGCGCCGTTCGGCCAGGTCTGGAGGCCGTACGCGTCTCGCGAATGGCGTCCGTATACATACGGGCATTGGGTCAGCACGGAACAGTACGGTCAGATGTGGGAAGGCTACGAGCCATGGGCATGGGCCGGGTACCACTACGGCAACTGGATCTACGATCGAAGCAATGGCTGGGTATGGATCCCCGGCTACGATTGGCACGCGGGTCGGGTGATGTGGGCGAGGAGCTACGGCTCGATCGGCTGGATGCCCGAGCCTCCCGACGGATTCGATTACAGCCGCGGATACTTGAGCCGGATCGGCCCGAACAATCAGTTCACATACGATGACGCCGATTTCGGCGAGGACGCCGGACCGGATAGCTACAGCTACGGTGGGCCGTACTACAACCCGGGTTACCGGGACATGTACTACAACCCCGCCTACACGGGCATCACCGCCAATCTGTGGGTGTTCATCGACAACTCCCATTATGGAGATGACGACTACGCCGATTACGCGCTTGGAACCGACTACACGCAATACGTCTTCGATCGCAGGTTGGTGAGAATCACGAGCCGCCCGATCGAGCGGCCCGTTCTGGAGAGCCTCCTGGGGCGGCCCGTCGTGAACGTATCCGTCGACGTCAGGCAGCTACAGACGGACAGGCAGGCGATCCAGGTCGTCGTGCCCACTGGCAGTGGCGCGGTGGATCGAATCCGCAAACATAGCAACGAAGTGGTCCGGCAGGTCATCGCGCCGGGATTCGTGGAGAGGCAAAAAGGATTCAGGAGACAGGCTTCAGGAAACAAAGGACCGGCGGCGATGGTGTTCGGCCAGGAGAACGCTCCGCCGAGAGTCGAAGCCGTCACATCCGACCAGATCATCAATCAGGCGAACGTCGCGAGCCAGAACCGTCAGCAGGCCAGACGGCAGGTGGAGCAAGTCCAGAAGGACAAGCTGATCGCGATCGAGAAGGAAGGAAAGGTCAAGGCCCCGAGGCAGCAGCCGCAGGCGCAGCCACCGCCGCCGCCGGCCCAGACGCAGCCACCGCCGGCGGACAATAACGGCAAGGGCAAGGGAAATGGGAAGGGCAATGGGAACGGCAAGGGCAATGGCAAGGGCAATGGCAAGGGGAACCAAGGCAACCAAGGTCAAGGGTCCGACCAAAACAAACAGGGCCAAGGCAACCAAGGCAACTAGGCAATAACCAAGGGCAAGCCGAGCGAGCCCCCCGGCCGCTACTACAGGGTCGCGGGGGCTCGCGCATTTTGTGGGAAAGGATCTGTCGGCAGGCCCTGTGTGCACAGAAAAAACGGGGAGGACGCCCCGGGCCGAAATCCGGACAGGCGACACCGATCCGGGATGGAGCCTTCGCACACACCTTGCGATGCTTGAGCTCTTCCGCGTTGTGATCGGGTGCGTCACCCAGACATCGGCAGCGAACTTGGCCGGTGGTGGCCTCCCCTACGCTGCAAGAGCGCTTCGCCCCGCGCTCACTACATGATGTACAGACCAGGAAGAGAAAAGTTGGCGGGAGAGCAGGCCGCCGCTCTAGGGCTCTCGGTGGACGGATCCCGAGGCCACGCCGCCATCGAGGCTCCGTCGATGGGTCTCCGGCGCGAACAAGGTCGCCACCAGCGTGATCGCGCAGCAGACGACCAGATAGCCCGCGACCGCGTTGGATCCGTGGCGGGCCATGAGCAGGGTCGCGATGAAGGGCGCCAGACCGCCTGAGAACACCGAGGTGAGCTGATACACCAGGGAGGCGCCGCTGTAGCGGACGCCCGTGCCGAAGAGCTCCGAGAAATACGCCGCCATCGGGCCGTACATCATGTCGTGACCCGCCATCGCCAGCACGATCGCGATCGCAACGAACCCGGGGCCTCGCTCGATCAGCCAGAAGCACGGGAACGCGGCCAGTAGCGAGATCACGGCTCCCCATAGGTACACGGGCCGACGCCCGACGCGGTCCGAGAGATGCGACCAGAACGGGATGGCCGCCAGTCCAACCACAGAGGTCAGCACGACGCCGCCCAGCATGACGCCGCGGTGGTAGCCGAGCGACTTCTCGCCGTAGCCCGGCACGAACACCGTGTAGATGTAGAAGAGAACGTTCTGGGCGAAGCGCATCCCCATTCCGATCAGTATCTCGCGGGGATGACGGCGGAACACGTCGAGCAAGGGCGCGCGCGAATCCTTGTGGGTTTCCTTGAGCGCAACGAAGACGGGCGACTCGAGCACCCGGAGCCGGACGAAGAGCCCGATCGCGATCAGGACCACCGAGAGCAGGAACGGCACCCGCCATCCCCAGGAGAGGAACGCGCTCTCCGGGAGCCGTGCGGACAAGAGCGCGAAAATGCCGGTCGAGAGCAGGAGCCCGGCGGGCACTCCCATCTGAGGCCAGGAGCCATGGAAGCCGCGGCGTCCGCCGCTCGAGTGCTCCACCGCCAGCAGTACCGCGCCGCCCCACTCTCCGCCAACGCCGAAACCCTGGACGAATCGAAGCACAACCAGGAGTACGGGCGCCCAGATCCCGATTCGAGCGTAGCCGGGGATCAGGCCGATCAGGACCGTGGCGGCGCCCATGATGAGGAGCGACCAGACCAGCATCGCCTTGCGGCCGACGCGGTCGCCGTAGTGCCCGAATACGATCCCGCCCACCGGCCGCGCCACGAACCCGACCGCGAAAGTGCCGTAGGCGCTGAGCGTTCCGGCGAGCGGGTTGAGCGTGGGAAAGAACAGCTTGTTGAAGACCA
>JBGPHU010000028.1:0-22660 GCA_041484545.1 Candidatus Eiseniibacteriota bacterium
GCTACGACGAGCGTCGCGAGCAGCGCGTCCAACTCGGCGGCCCGCGCGGGGTCCTTCGCGAGATTCCAGGGCGCCTTCTCCTCCACCAGCCGGTTCGCGCGCCGGATCAAAGACCACGCGGCCTCGATCCCCTTGTCGATCTCGTAGCGCTCCATGGCGGCGCCATAATCGCGGAGCGCGCCCACGATCAGGTCCCCCAGCCCTTCGATCGGCGCCGCGGCGGCCACCTTGCCTTCACGGTAGCGGTGGATCATCGAGACCGTGCGCGTGAAGAGGTTGCCCCAATCGTTGGCGAGATCGGCGTTGTAGCGGTCGATGAAAAGCTCCCACGTGAAATCGCCGTCGCGCGAGAGGGGCACTTCCTTCAACAGATAGTAACGAAGCGCGTCTGCGCCCCAGCGGTCGACGATCTCGAGTGGGTTCACGATGTTCCCGAGCGACTTCGAGAGCTTCTCTCCCTGGAACTGCACCCAACCGTGTCCGAGCACGGTCTTCGGCAGGGGCAGCTTCGCGCTCATGAGCATCGCGGGCCAGATGATGCAATGGAAACGGGTGATGTCCTTGCCGATCACGTGGAGATCGGCGGGCCAGTACTTCGAGTAGTCGCCGTTTTGGTCCGGGTATCCCACGCCGGTGATGTAATTGATGAGCGCGTCGAACCAGACGTAGACCGTGTGCTCCGGATCGTTCGGCAGCGGAATTCCCCAGGTGCCCGAGGCGCGAGACACGGAAATGTCCTCGAGCCCGCCTTCGATCACGTTCACGATCTCGTTCCGGCGGGACTCGGGAATGATGAACTCGGGATTCTTCCGGATGTGCTCGAGCAGGCGGGGGCCGTAAGCGGAGAGCTTGAAGAAGTAGTTTTCCTCGCTCACCCACTGCGGCGCCGTCTTGTGAACCGGACACTTGCCGTCCAGGAGATCTTTCTCGGGATAGAAACGCTCGCAGCTCACGCAGTAATGGCCTTCGTACTTCCCCTTGGTCACGTCGCCCGCGTCCACGATCGCGCGGAAGAGCGCCTGCACGCCGCGGATGTGCCGCGGCTCCGTGGTCCGGATGAAGTCGTCGTAGGAGATGTCGAGCCGCTTCCACACGGCCTGGAACGCGTCCGCCATCTGATCGCAATAGACCTTGGGGTCCAGGCCTTTCTCGCGGGCGGCTTTCTCGACGTTGGTCGAGTGCTCGTCGTTGCCCATGAGAAAGCGCGTGTCGAATCCCGCCATCCGCTTGTAGCGCGCGATGGCGTCCGCGGCGATTTTTTCGTAAGCGGTGCCTATGTGGGGCAGGCTGTTGACGTAGTCGATGGCGGTCGTGATGTAGAACTTCGCCATCAGTTTTCCGAGATGGGAAACTGGAGCTTGGCTCCCTTGACGCTCTCGCCGTCGCCGGGCTTCGTTCCCCGCGCGCCGCACCGGGTCTTGTCGCAGCCGCGTCTCCGATCGCGCGAGGGACCCACGACCTTGGTCCCCATGGGAAGCTCGGCCAGCGCGAGCGGGGTCTCGTTCCCGGAACCGTCCGTGAGCAGCAGGGTGCGGCGAAAGATGTCCACGCGGGCCACTTCCTGCTCCACGCCCGCCAGGACCAGCTTGCTTCCGATCCTCGGGAATTCGCGCGAGGACTCCTTGTAGAAATCCAGCTCGTAGCGGAGGCAGCACTTCAGCCGGCCGCACGCGCCCGAGATCTTGGACGGGCTGGGCGAGAGACCCTGGTCCTTGGCCATCTTCAAGGTGATGGGCTCGAACTGCCGGAGCCACGTGGCGCAGCAAAGCTCCCGCCCGCACGTGCCGACCCCGCCGATCCGTCCCGCCTCGTCGCGGACGCCGATCTGACGAAGCTCGATCCGCGTGCGGAAGATCGAGGCCAAATCCTTGACCAGGTCGCGGAAATCGACGCGTTTCTCGGCGGTGAAGAAGAAGGTGATCCGGTTGCCGTCGAACTGGTACTCCACGTCCACGAGCTTCATGTCCACGTCGCGGTGAACGATCCGCTCTTTCGCTGTGTCGTACGCGCGCTTTTCCTTGCCGCGGTTTCTCTCGAAGACTTCCAGGTCCTCAGGCTGCGCGGGACGAAGCAGCTCGCGCAGCTTGCCGGGCGTGGCTTCGCGCTTCACCCACTCGCTCGTGTGGTGGACCTTGCCCAGGTCGATCCCCCGGTCCGCCTGCACGACGACCCACTCCCCCTCCAGAACCGGAATCTCGCGCGGGTTCGTGAAGTACTCCCGGCGGCGTCCCTTGAATACAACCTCGATCAGCTCGTTCATGGTGCGATCCCCGGACAGCGGGGCCCCTCTCGATTCGATCACGGCGTGCCCGGGGCCATGCGGTACTGGGCCGACGCGACCGCGTATGGAATGGAGACGTTGGATTGAACCGCGGCCGCGATCTCCTCGAGAAGGCGGACGCGCCGGGTCAGCGATTCGACCGGGAATGTCCGCGCATCGGATGCGATCCGGGGCCTCAGGTCCTCGTTCATGAGGTCCGTTTTCTCGCCCAGCAGTCTGAATCGCAGCAGATCCCGGTAATAGTGGAGCGCCAGCGAGACCGCGGCCAGGAACCTCGGACGGTCCCGGTCCATGCGCCCCTTGCGAAGCGGCCCCAAGATCGCGTTTTCCTTCGGGCTGACGAAGAGATCGAGCGCGATGGAGCGAAGCCTCGAGAATTCAACCTCTTCGATCGAGCCCTTGCCGCTCGAATCGAGCGGCGTCTCGAAATGCTGGAGCGCTTTGCCCAGACTTCCGTCCGAGGTCGCGCTCGCGAGCCTGGCGACCTTACTCGAAACGCCGCGCGTTTCTAGAATCTCGGCGATCCAATCGGCGGGAAGCGGGCGGAAACGGACGTGGAGGCAACGCGACTGAATGGTCGGCAGGAGCGAGCGGACCTGGCGAGCTCCGAGAATCAGGACCCGGCGCGGGTGCGGCTCCTCGAGCATTTTCAGGAACGCATGCGCGGCGGGAGCGGTCATCGCCTCCGCGCGTTTCAGGATCAGAACCTGGTAGCCGCCCTCGCGGCGCGCCGTCATCGACAGGAATTGCTTCGCCCGGGCCATGTCCTCGACCGAGTGGGCCGCGGGCTTGGCGAAGATCGGAAGAAAGAAGGGATCCGCCGCGACGCGCGAGAGGATGGCGGCCCGCGCCTCGGAGCGCGCCTCCTCGGCCTGGCGCTCGGTCCTCCCCTCGGTCGAGAACGACGGGAGCGGAACGCGAAGCTCGAGGTCGGGGTGGCGCAGGGCCAGGACCATGCGGCAGGACTCGCATGTGTCGCAAGGGGAGCCGTCGGGGAGCCGGGCATCGCACAGGAGCGCGCGGGCGAAGAAGAGCGCGGCCCGCGTCTTCCCCACGCCGGATGGGCCGTGAAAGAGGTAGGCGTGTCCGACGTGTCCCGACTGTAACGAGGCGCGGAGAAGCGCTAGAGCTTCATCCTGGCCGCGGAGCGTGTCAGCCATATGTCGGTCTCAACGGAACCAGTCGAGGGGATTGAGCGCAGTTTTCCCCTGCCGGATCTCGAAATGGAGAGCTGTTCCAATGGTAGAGCCGGTGTCGCCGACCCGCCCGATGATCTCGCCGGCGACCACTTCTTTGCCGACCGCGACCAGGATCTCGGAGGCGTGGGCGTAGAGCGTATAAAAGCCCCCACCATGGTTGAGTATAGCACACTTGCCATACCCATCGAGCCAACTCACGTAGTCCACGCGGGCCTTGGAAACGGCGGCGATCGGCGTGCCGAACGCGACCACTATGTCGATGCCGCTACTATAGGTAGAGGTTCCGAATCGGGGATTCTTCTGGTAGCCGAAGGCCCCGACCACCTTTCCCGTCACGGGCCAGGGCAGCCGGCCCTTGTTCTTCGAGAAATCGCCGAAAAGCGGCATCACGCCTCCCGGCCCGCCCCGCTCTCCCGCCAGGCGCCGTTTCTCCAGCTCTCCGATCAAAGCCTGGATGCGCTTGCTCGCGCGCTCCAGCTCGGCGGCGGCCTGCTCGTTCGACTTCCGCTCGGAGCGGATCTGCGACAGGAGCTGACGCCGTTCGACCGCGAGCTGCTTCTGAGCCTTTCGCTGCCGCTCCGTTTCCCGCTTCAGCCTGTCCAGTTCCCGCTGCCGCTCCTCGAGGCGCGCCTTGGTGTCCTGGACCTCGGTCCGATGCGCCTGGGTGAGAAGCATCTGGTCTTTGTCCTCGCGCGCCACCTTGGCAAGGAAATAGGTGCGGTTCACGAGATCGGGGAAGGTGCGCGCGGAGAGCAGGTATTCGATGTCCCGGCTCCGGCCGCGCTTGTAGATCTCGCGCAGGCGCCACGAAAGCCGACGCCTGTCCCCGTCGAGCTGGACGGCCGTGCGAGCCAGCTCCGACGTCGCGTCCCCGAGGTCCGAGGAGACGATCTTCCGCCGGCGCTCCAGCGCCGCGAGATAGCGGATCGTGAGCGAGAGCTGCACTTCCTTCTCCTTGAGCTCGCCGAGGAGATTCCGCTCTCGCCCGCGGAGCTGCTGGGACTTGGTGTGGCGCTCTTGCAGCTCCCGTCCCAGCGACTCGAGCTCCTTTTTCTGACTCTCGATCTCGGACTGGGTCTCGTCCACGACGCTCTTGGCCGTGTCGCGCGCGGCGGAGGGGGCCGGGGTCGCCGGCGCGGGCTCGGCAGCCGGGGGCTTGACCGCTGCGGTGGACGGCGCGCCGCTCTGCGCGCGGGCGGCGTGGAGGGGCGACAGCAATACCGCCAGGCTCGCGAGAACCCGGAGCGCGCGCGCCCTGGCGGCGCGGGCCCTCCCGACTCGGTCGGCTAGAGGAGCCATTTCCGGGGCAGCGTCGCGACCGCGATCCAGCTTCCGAGCAGCCCCAGCAGTCCTCCAGCGGCCGCGAATCCAAGGAGCACGTTGGTCGAGGGCATGGGTAGATGGAAGAGCCCTTCGGCGAGCGAGTCGTGGATGGCGCGGGCGAGCAGGATCGTGATGATCGAGGATAGGGTGGCGAGCACGAAGCCCTCCGCCAAGTACGGCGCATCCGTGAACACGAAGCCCCCGCCGAGGGAACGGATCACGTGGAGGGAATCGATCCGCGCCTGGATGGCGAGACGCGTGGTCGCGCCCACCACGAAGAGCACGCCGATCAGAATGATGAGGCCCAGCAAGGCTCCGATCTGGTGCAGCGTGCGCGTTACCTGCTCGGCGCGGAGCACCCACTCTCCGGCGTAGCGCACGTCCTCGACGTGCGGAAGCGTCTCCGCCTGGCGCGCGATCGAGCGGACGCCCTCGGCGGTGCGGTAATCGGGCCTGGGGCGAACCACGAAGGAGGCCGGGAGCGGATTTTCGCCCACGGCCTGAAGCAGCGCTTCGTCGGCCACGTCGGCCCGGAATTGCTCCCACGCCTCGTCCTTGCTCACGAACCGGACGCTGTCCACGCCCGCCATGAGCCTCAGGCGGCCGGCCAGCACGTCCACGTCGGCGCGCGAGAGCCCCTCGTTCAGGAAGATCGAGATCTCCTCGCGCGATTCGAGCTGCTGGGTGTAGTTGTCCACGCCCGTGAGAACCATCATGAAGAGTAGGAGGATGAGGAGGATGGAGGACATGGAGAGGACGCTGGCCAAACAGAGCGTCCGGTGCCGGCTGAGCGTTCGCCACAGCTCGGTGAAGAGATAGCGGAGCGGCCCCATCAGATTCCTCCGCCCGCGCTCGATCCGGGAGGCTCTCCGGACGCCGCGCTCGGGCCCGAGCCCGCGGCCTCCGGACCTGGCTGATCGGACCGCACGACGCCCTGCTCGAGGCGGATCACGCGGCCGGGATGCCGCTGCGTCCAATCCTCGGCGTGCGTGGCGACGAGCACCAGCGTCTCGCGGTCGCGGTATTGGCGCATGAGCGCGAAGATCTGCGCGGCGGCCGTGGGGTCCAGATTCCCCGTCGGCTCATCCGCGATGAGGATGCGGGGATGCCGTACGAGCGCCCGCGCGAGCGCGACGCGCTGCTTCTCGCCGGAGGAAAGCTGGCCGGGATAGAGCCCTTCCATGCCGCGGAGGCCCATTTCCTCAAGGAGTGGCGCCACGCGCTGGCGGATCTCTTGAGACTCCCACACTCCCGAGATGCGGCAGCCGAGCGCTATGTTCTCGTAGATGCTGCGATCGTGCAGGAGACGGAACTCCTGTCCGAGCATCCCGATCGCGCGGCGCATGCCGGGCTCGGCTTCCACGCGGCCGCGGGTCGGCCGCTCGGCCAGCGATACGAGGCGAAGAAGGGTGGATTTCCCCGCGCCGCTCGGCCCGGTGATGAACACCCATTCGCTGGGCTCGAAGGAAAGGGAGACGTCGCTCAGGGCCAGGCGGTCCTTGTAGGACTTGGTGACGTGGTCGAGCCGGATCAGGGCCATGTCCACTCCAGGCGGCGTCCGCCGGTCCGGGTGGCCAGATCGATCGCGACCCGCGCGGCCTTGACGAGGCCGGCGGGATCCGGCCTCCGCGCGCCTCCCTTCCACGCGCGATCGAAGGCGGTGCCGTGGTCCACGGAAGTGCGCAGGAAGGGCAGCCCCAGCGTGACGTTGGCCGCGCCGCCGATACCGTCCATCTTGGCGGGGATCAGCCCCTGGTCGTGGTACATCGCGACGGTCAAGGCGAAGTCTTCGCCGCGTCCAGGAGCCGCCCCGCGGGCCGCGCGCTGCGCGAGACGTCCGAAGAAGGTGTCGGCCGGAAAGGGCCCCTCGACGCGGATCCCATCGGCGCGCGCCCGCTCCATCGCGGGACCGATCACGCGCTTCTCTTCGTCGCCGAAGAGTCCGTCCTCGCCGGCGTGGGGGTTCAAGGCGAGCACCGCCAGCGGTTTCTTCGACCCCCAGCGGAACAGACGCGTGGCCGTGGCGGCGAAGCGGAGGGTGCGCGCGAGCGACTCGACCTCGAGCGTCTCGGAGACCCGCCGGAGCGCCACGTGGACCGTCGCGAGCACAATCCGGAACCGCCCCCCCGTGAAGAGCATTCGCGTCTCGACTCCGCCGCTCAGGGCCCCCAGGAATTCGGTATGCCCCGGGTGGGGATACCCCGCGAGCTGGAGCGCTTTCTTCGATATGGGGGCCGTCACGATCGCGCTCGCGCGTCCATCGAGCGCAATCGCGGCAGCCGTCTCGATCGCGCGCGCGGCGGTGCGGCCTGTCTCCTGGGAAGGAACGCCCGTGTCGAAGGTGCCCCAGACTCCGGTGGTCGACATGATGAGCGGGATCTCCCGCCCGCCGTCGGCCTGGGGATCGAACTGGGCCGCGGCGATGGGACGGAAGCGAAGCGGAACGCGGGCGTGGCGGGCGGCCCGCTCCATCACCTCGGGATCGCCGACCGCGGCGAGACGCGCGTCACGGCGAAGCGACCGGAGCGCGAGCGCGCGCACGAGGATCTCGGGGCCGATGCCGGCGGGATCCCCCATCGTGAAGAGGAGCGTGTGCCGACGCGGCGCCACTTTCTCGGGACCTCCGTGAGTTCAGTCCTTGAACTCGATGTTCACGCTCTTGCGGATCCGTTCCAGCCAGCGGTCGTACGCGTCGCGAAGTTTCTGATTCAGCACGATCTGCTTGAGATCGTCGCGGACTTCTTCGAATCGAAAGTCGCGCTCGGGAACCCTCCCGGCGAGCTTGAACACATAGTACCCGGCTTCGCCCTTCAGCGGGACACTCACCTCGCCCTCGCCCAATCCGGTCAGCGGCTCCTGGAAGGTTGGAGGCAGACTGGTCACCGGAACCTCCCCCAGGAAGCCACCGGAGTCCTTGGTGGCCGTGTCCATGGAGTAGCGCCTGGCGGTGGCCGCGAAATCGGCGCCCTTGAGCAGCGAATCGCGCACGATGAGGGCGCGCTTCCGCGCGCGTTCCTCGTCGGCGGGGCTGATCTTGGCCTGGAGCAGAACGTGCCGCGCATGGACCCGCTCGGGCAGGGAGTCCGATTTCGGGAAGTGCTCGAGCACCTGGATCAAGTGCCAGCCGTAGCGGCTGCGCACGGGCTGGCTGACCTCGTACGGTTTGAGCGTGAAGGCCGCGTCCTCGAATTCCCCGACCATGTCGCCGCGCGCGAACGTGCCGAGATCGCCTCCCCTCACGCCGGAGGGATCGTCGGAGAACTTTCTCGCGACGTCCTCGAAGGGAACCTTCTTGACCACGACCAGATTGCGTAGCGAGTCCGCCCGGGCGTGGAGCTTCTTGACCTGGATCGAATCCGGCTCGAACCCGAGCACGATGGCCGACAACTTGAGCTGCTCGGGTCTCTTTCCGAGCGAATCGCGGTGGGCGGCGAAGTAGGTCCTTGCTTCCGCGTCGGTCACGGTCGTCCGGTTCTGGACCTCTTTGCCGACGAGGCGCATCACGAGAAGCTGCTTCTTGACGTCCGGCTCGTACTTGCGCCGGAGCTGGTCTTCGGTCGTGTGCTCCTCGGCGAGCGCGTGCCGAAAGTTCTCGTCGGATCCAAGGCGCGTCTTCACGTTCTGGATCGCCTGCTTCACCGCCTGGTCCAGCTCCGTCTTGGAGATGGTGACGTTCTGCCGCTCCGCCTCGGCCAGGATGACCTGCTCGTCGACGAGCTGGCGAAGCACGTCCTTTCTCAACTTGGCGACCGAGACCGAATCGCTCGGATCGACGCGCAGGTTGCCCATCGCGATCTTGAGCTGCTCGTCGACGTCGGACTCGAGGATGACTTCCTTGTTGACGATCGCCGCGATCCGTTCGGATGCCGCGGAATGGCGCGTCGCCAGCGGCGCCGCGGCGGCAAGCGCCAGGGCGACCCAGGCAAGACGCCTAGTAACGTGACGCCTCATCGACGATTCCCTCCCGTGTCGGAATTCATTCCAAGCCGTACCGCGTCCAATCTCGCGGGCACGATGCGGGCCGGCGTTGCGGTTCGCAAACGCTCCAGCTGACTCATCACCCAGGCGTTCTCGGCATCCTCACGCGCATCCACCCACGCGTTCGTCCGCGCCTCCTCGAACGCGAACGCCCGGGTCGCCTCGCGACCGAGCGCCTTCGCCACAGCGTACCCGTTCGGGGTCTCGATGAGGGACGAGATCTGGCCCTCCTCCAATCCCCGCACCGCGACGGACAAGGGATCCGTGTCCGTTTCGAATATCGGGATCTCTCCATAGAAGCGGGGGAACAGCGTGCCCGCTGTCCTGCCCTCGGTCCGCCGAAACCCTTCCACCGTGAAGATGGAATCGCGGAACTCGCCCCGGCTCCAACCCATCCGCGCCATGCGCGCCGTGTCCCGGGACGCGAACATGGCGACGAACGCGCGTCTCGCCGCGGGCCTCCGGTACCGGGACGCGTGCGCGTCGAAATACGCGCGCGCCGCCGCCGTGTCCGGCGCGGGGACCGCGCGCGTCACCATGGCGCGCGTGGAGATCTCCTCGCGGATGAGTCGCAGTCTTCGCGCGACCGAAGGCTCCCGATCGATCTTCCGCTCGCGAGCGTCCCGGGCGATCAGGCGCGGGAACATGGCGAGACTGCACGCGACCAGAAGGTCCCGGGAGTCCTCGAGCTTCGACTTTCCCTCCTCGTCCCGATGGAGAATTTCGGGAAAGGCCAGTTCTCGATAGGTGATCGAGTCTCCATCCACGCGCGCGAGGACGCCGAGACTCGGATGCACGCCCCGCTTGGGCCTTCGGCCCTTGGGATCGAGCGATGCCAGGATCGAATCGGCCTTCTCGGTCGCCGACGCGAAGATGACCGAGCTGACGCCTTCGGGATTCAGCGCGAAATGATATTTCTGGAGCAGCCGGATCTTGTAGTGGAGGTCGAGCCCCACGGAACGCTCGGAGACGAGAGTCCGGCGAAGCGCCTCGTCGTCAGGGTCCTCGATCGCCTCCACTTTGTAGAGCTCGTGGGATTGATCGTTGAAATAGGGGCCCATCAGATCCCCCGGCTTCGCGGTCCGAAACTCGCCCCAGGACTTCCGGTTCAGCTCGCCCACGCGCCGCCACCCAAGCTCTCCGCCCTTGGACGCGGAGGGATGGACGCTGTAGAGGGGCGCGACCGAGTCGAACCGGGCGCCGTTTTTCAAGGATTCATAGATCTCGTACGTCGCCTTGCGGTCGGTGACGCTGAGAATGTAGCCGAGCTTGACGCGCCGGAAGAGACCTCCCGCGCGAGCCGTATCGATCTGGGACGCATTCGGCGTCAGCTCGGGGATCAGCTGCTTCTCTTGGATCGCGGCGTAGAGGAGTTCGGCGCTCGCGGCCTCGATCCGGCGCCTCACGGCAGCGTCGTTCAAGAGACCCTGCCGCTCCGCCTCGAGCGCAAGGAGCTCCCGGTCCACGCAGAGGTCCAGGAGCTTCTTCCGCCAGAGCGCGGGCTGGCTGGTACGGAGCGGATCGCCCGCCATCACGAGGGCCGCGCGCCGGATGTCGGCCTCTTCCACTCGGCGGTCGGCGATGAGGGCGATCACGCCCGCGGGAGCGGACGGTTTGGCGCGCGCGTGCGGGACGGATTTCGCCGCCGCGGCGGGGCCGACGCCGAAGGGGATGAGCGCCAGGAGCGCCGCTAGAATAGGTCTCACGCTTTTCATTGGATGAGTTGTTGTATCGGCGGACGTTCCAGCGCCGCGCCGCTTCCCCATTAGTACCCTGAACTCCCGGTCGCGGTTCAACTTCCAGCAGCTGGAAGAGGCGGATCCGGGACGCTAACAGACCCCCCCAGCACCCGCAACAGATTTGTGGCAAGTGAGATCGGCTCCGCGGGCGCCCGCACCCTGAAGGTGCCCGTGCCGCCTCCAACGAACTCCAGCCTCGCGGTGGTGGAAGCCACCAGGCGGAGGATCTGCTCCCGCTTGAGAGCCTCGGCCAGGTCGACCTCGAGGCGGTCCCGCCCGACTCGGAGCCGGGTCGCGCCGGCGTCCCTGCCGATCAGCCGGAGCCGCTTCAGCTCGATGAGATGTTCGGCTTCGGGAGGGAGCGGCCCGAACCGGTCCCGGAACTCCGCGCGCAGCTCGTCCAGCTCCTGAATGGTCGTGATCGCCGCCATTCGGCGGTAGGCGTCGAGCTTCTCGTCCGGGTCGGCAATGTACTCGCCGGGGATGAAGGCCGGCAGGTCGCTCGTGATGGCCGGCTCGGGCCTCCGTTCGGGCGCTTTCCCCTGAAGCTCCTGGACCACTTCGTCCACCATGCGGCAGTAGAGATCGAATCCGACGCTCACCATGAACCCGTGTTGCTCGGGTCCCAGGAGATTTCCGGCGCCGCGGATTTCGAGGTCCCGCATCGCGATGGTGAGCCCCGCGCCCAACTCCTCGTGTTCCGCGATCACCCGCAGCCTCTTTTCGGCGTCCTCGCTCAGCACGGTTCCGGCCGGCACGAGCAGATAGCAGAAGGCCTGGTGGTGCGAGCGGCCGATCCGGCCTCGGAGCTGATAGATCTGCGCCAGCCCCAGCGCGTCCGATCGGTTCATCAGCATCGTGTTCACGGTGGGGATGTCCAGCCCCGACTCGATGATGAGCGTGGTCACGAGCACGTCGGTGCGGCGCTCGACGAAATCGAGCATCACGCGCTCCAATTCCACATCACGCATCTGGCCGTGCGCGACGCCGTAGCGGAGCTGGGGCACGATGCTCTGGAGGTAGTTCGCGATCCGGTCGATGGATTCGACGCGGTTGTGAACGAAGAAGGATTGTCCGCCCCGATCGGCTTCGCGCAGGAGAGCGTCCCGGATCAGGTCCTTGCTCATCTCCACGATCTCGGTCTTGATCGGATAGCGCCCGCGGGGCGGCGTGTTCATGACCGACATGTCGCGCGCGCCGAGAAGGCTCATGTGGAGCGTGCGCGGGATCGGCGTCGCCGTCAGGGTGAGCACGTCCACGTTCTCCACCAAGGTCCGGATGCGCTCCTTCTGCGCCACGCCGAACCGCTGCTCCTCGTCGACCACAGCGAGCCCCAGACTCTTGAACTGAACGTCCTTCGAGAGGAGCCGGTGGGTCCCGATCACGATGTCCAGCTCGCCTCGCCGTATCTTCTCCACGATCTCCTTCTGCTCGCGCGGCGAGCGGAACCGGCTCAGCATGTCGATCCGCACCGGGAAATCCGCGAACCGCTCCGTGAAGGTGGCGAGGTGCTGCTGCGCGAGCACGGTCGTCGGCACCAGCACCGCCACCTGCGTGCCGTCCTGGACCGCCTTGAAGGCCGCGCGGATCGCCACCTCGGTCTTTCCGTAGCCCACGTCCCCGCAGACCAGCCGGTCCATCGCGCGACCCGATTCCATGTCGCGCTTCACCTCGTCGACCGTGCGCAGCTGGTCGGGGGTCTCGTCGTAGGGGAACGAGGATTCCAGCTCCCGCTGCCAGGGAGTGTCCGAAGAGAAGGCGCGGCCGCCCCGCGCCTTCCGGACCGCGTAATTCCGGAGCAGCTCTTCGGCCATCTCGCGGATCGCCTTGCGCGCTTTCGCCTTCGTCTTCTGCCACGCCGTGCCGCCGAGCCGCGAGATGAGCGGGGTGCGGCCCTCTTCGGCCGAGTAGCGCTGCACCATGCCGAGCTGGTCGATGGGAACGAAGAGCCGGTCGCTCTGGGCGTAATCGATCTGGATGCACTCGGTGTCCTGCCCGTCGAGCGTGATCCGCTTCAGCCCGCGGTAGATGCCGATCCCGTGATCCAGGTGCACAACGTACTGGCCCGGCTCGAGCGTCATGAGATCGCGGATGGAAGCGCGGGAGGGCCCGGATCTGCGCCCGCGCCGGCGCCGGTAGCGCGCGAAGATCTCGTGATCGGTGAACACGGCGATTCGCGCGGCGGGCAGCACGAACCCGGACGTGATCGATCCGACGTCGACTGAGACCAGTCCGTCCCCGAGGATTTCCTCGAGCCGCTCCGCCTGGCCCCTGTTGTCGCAGACGATCACGCGCTCGTAGCCCAGCTCCTCGAGCCGCCGGAGCTCGCCGCGGAGCAGGTCGAGCTTCCGCCCGAAGGACGGCTGCGGCC
The DNA here is from genome assembly GCA_041484545.1 of Candidatus Eiseniibacteriota bacterium. Lineage (GTDB taxonomy): Bacteria > Eisenbacteria > RBG-16-71-46 > SZUA-252 > SZUA-252 > WS-7. Next base: position 12,892 of record JBGPHU010000028.1, read on the forward strand.
GCGCGTCGAAGGAGATCACCGTGTTGCGGTCCGCGGCCCCGAGGGTGACCCGCGACTCCATGCGAAGGAAACCGCGGAGCCGCGCCAGCGCGCGCTCGGGAGGGTCGAACAGCCCGTCGCGCTCCGGCAGAAGCGGCGATCGCTTACGCGCGTCGGGCTCCAGACGCTCGGCCTCCCGCTCCGAGGCCTGAAGCTCGCGCTCCACGGCTTCGGGCTCGTCGATCCAGAGCGCGACGCCGGGAGGGAGATAGTCCAGGATCGAGCCGAAGCCGAGTCCGAGAAGCGGGGCGAGCCAGTCCACGCCCTCGAAGTAAACCCCCTCGCTCACCAGCTCGCGGATCCGAGTCCCCTCCAGATCCGAGGCGAGCACGCCCAGGTCGAGTGGCTTGAGGCGCTCGTCCAGATCCTCGGCGAAGAGGACCTCGCGCGCGGGCGCGATGCGCGTGCGCGCAAGCGGCGCGACGGAGCGCTGGCTCGAGATGTCGAACGTGCGGAGCGATGCGATCTGATCCCCGTCGAACTCGATGCGGACCGGATACGCCATCCCTGGGCCGAAGACGTCGAGCAGCCCGCCGCGTCGGCTGACCTCGCCGACCTCGCCCACCTCGGCGACCGCGCGGTACCCCGCCAGGACGAGCGTCAGCGCCAGCTTCTCGGGCGCGATCTCCGTGCCGGCTTCGAGCGTGACCGCGCGGGAACGGAGGGAGCCCGGCGGCGGAGCAAGCCGGTAGAGGGAGACCGCGGGGATCACGACGATCGGCGGATCGGGATCCCCCAGGCGGAGCAGCGCCGTGATGCGGTCGTCGCGGACGGGGCCGGTCGCGACCTGCGCGGTCCAGGGCACCACGTCGTGTGGCGGGAGATAGACGACGCGGTCGGGGCCGAGAAGGAACTCGAGGTCGTCGCGCCAGGCCTCGGCCCGGTCGAGATCGGGAGCGATCACCGCGAACGGGCGCTGGACGGATCGCGCGAGGGCGGCGAGCAGGAGTGCGCCCACGCTTCCGGCGATCCCGCGCACGGGGATCGAGGACGCGGTCGCCGAGCCCGGCGCGGCGGCGGGGCCCGGCGCGGGTCCGACCCGGTCCCGGAGCGCTTCGAATCCGGGATGACGCTCCGCGCCGCGGAGAATCTGCTCCGCGAGCGAGTAGGCCGTCTTCGTCACGACGCGGCGATGCGCACGGTGCCGAGCACGAGCTCGGCAGCGAGGCACACGGCGGCTCCCATGAGGAAGAGGAGCCATAGCTCGCGCCCGTGGCGCGTATCCCGTAGGTGGGTCTTGAGTGAAGATGTGGTCAAGAACGCGCGGGGCGCCTGGCCCGAACCGGTCGCGAGCGAGTCGATGGAGATGGGTCTGAGATCGCTCTCGATCGGGTCGGGATTGACCGCGACCGTCGCCGCCTCACGTGCTCCCGCCTCGAAGACGTAGAAGCCCGGGGCGGTGGCGGGCGCATCCGCCACGGCGCGGAATCCCGACCCATCCGAGACGATCGTGGCTTGCGACCGATAGGACTCGGGGCCCCGAACGACGATGGCGCCCGAAGGCGAAGATTCCAGGCGCGCCGCCGGCGGCCTTCCCACGAGCGCGCGGTCGAGCGACTCCGGGGACGACGTTCGCGCCGCGTGGTCCACGAGCCCGCGAACCAGCGGAACGAACGCGCCGGAATAGGGAAGGTCTCCCCAGTCGTCCGAGAGGGATCCCAGGAAGACGGCGATCTGTGGCGCGGCGACGACGACCGGGAGACCGCCGGTCGTGGCCACGACGGTCTCGGCCTTGGGCGACGTGATCCGGCCGCGCGCGAGGGCGACGAGCTTGGATTGAGTGAGCGGCGATCCCACGGAAAGGGCGAGCCCCTCCAGAATCGGGTGCGCGGGGGCGCGCGCCCTGAGCTCGAACGATTGCCCCTCGGCGGCGCGCTCGGTGCCGTCGAGCGCGAGATCCACCAGGCCGGAAAAGAGCTTCCGTCCGTAGTAGTCGAGGTCGGCATGCGGTCCGAGCGCGATCACGGCGCCGCCGCCCTCGCGCAGGAACGCGCGAAGTCTGGTCTCCGCATCGCCCGAGAGCGAGGCGATGTCCTCGAGGATCACCACGTCGAAGCGCCCCCGGCTGATCCCGAGGAGCGACGCGGGCGTTCCGGTCTCGACCGCGTAGCCTCCCGAGCCGTCCTGCGCCGGATCCAGCGCCAACGCGGTGAACCGCGACGGCGGCGCCCCATCGCGCGATTCCACGATCCGGAGCACGCGAAGCCGCCGCGGGGCCCCGAGCACGGCGTAGCGGCGATCGTCGCCCGCGAGCGCATCCACGTCCGATTCGACCACGATGGGCGCTTTTCTCTTGGAATCCGCGCCCACGTCCGCCGCCTCGCTGGCCCGCCAGTCGATGGGGAGCGAGGCCCATTTCGATTCGTCGGCCAGGAGAGAGACATCGCCTCCACCGATAAGCGCATCACCGCGCCGCGCCCGGACCGCGAGCCGCTCGCTCGGAGCATCGGCGTGGTTCGCCATGCGCGCGCGCATCTCGAGCCCCTTGCCCTGAGGCCCGGGCCGAAGCTCTGGATCGAGGTCCTCGATGGCGTGGTTGGGAACGCGTGAGGCGACGACCGGAAGAAGAAAGACGCGCGGTCCCGAGCGGGAGATCAGCGCGAGTTTCTCGCGCGCCTCGCGCGTGAAATTGGTCGCCTGGAAATCGCTGATGACGTAGAGCTCGCGCGATTTCAGGCGACTCCGCCCGAGAAACCGCCGCGCGCGCTCCAGCGCCGCGTCCATCGCCCCCGGAAGCCACGTGGCGCCGATCTGCCGCACGGTGCGCGTGAGGCGAACGCGGTCCCCGGAGCGGTTTGCGAGAGGAGCATCGGGCCCGGTCGTGGTGGTGATCCCGATCTCGTCCCCGGCCCTCGCGGCGTCCACGATCGCCAGCCCGCGCTCGCGCGCGCCTTCGATCCTGGGCCGCGTCTGTTCATCCAGCGCCCCCATGCTCTCCGAGTCGTCGAGAACCACCGCCACGGCCGCGGCCGCGCGCATGGTCGCCCCCTTCGGCTGGACCGAGGGCCGGGCGAAGGCGCAGATGAGGAGGATCATCGCGAGCGTGCGGAGGATGAGAAGGAGGATCTCGCGGAGCCTGAGCCTCCGAATTTCGCGAGGCTCGAGCGCGCGCAGGAACATGACCGTCGGAAATCGGACCTCGGGGAGCCGGCGCTTGCTCAGGAAATGGATCAGGATCGGAATCGACGCGAGCGGCAAGGCCCACAGGAATCCCGGGTTCAGGAACGAGAACGAGGGCATCGGCTCTGGACGCTCAGAGAAGCCGCGCGCGCTTGGAGAGATACTCCAGCAGCGCGCGGTCGTAGGGCGTATCGGTCGTCACGGAGACGTAGTCCGCCTGCTTCTCGATGCAGAATTCGCGGATCCGGTCCATCCAGCTCCGGACCCGAGTGCGGTAGTCGCCGCGCAGTTCCTGAGGCCGGGTCGTCACGCGATCGCCGCTCTCGAGATCGATGTAGGTCGCCTCGCGCTCGAACTGGAACGCGATCTCCTGCGGGTCCAGCACGTGAAAGACCAGGACCTCGTGCTTCCTGTGGCGGAAGTGATGGATCGCTCCCGCGATGCGCTCGGGAGCGTCCAGGAGATCCGAGAGGATGATGATCAGGCCGCGCTGCTTGACGCGCTCGGCGAGCGCGTGGAGCGAGGACGCGAAATCGGTGCCTCCCTTGGCCTCGAGCCGGTCGAGCAGCACGAGAAGCTGCCGCAGATGGCTGGGCGTCGAGCGCGGCGGGATCAGCTCGCCGCGGCCGCTCGCGAAGGCGAACAGGCCGACCGCGTCGTTCTGGCGCAGCATGAGGTACGCGAGGGAGGCCGCGAGCTGCCTCGCGTAGTCCAGCTTCGAGAGCCCGTGCGAGGAGTAGCTCATCGAGGCGCTGGTGTCGATGAGGAGGGTTGAGCGGAGATTCGTTTCCTCCTCGTACTGCTTCAGATACTTGCGATCCGATTTCGCGAGCACCTTCCAGTCCAAGTGCCGGAGCGGATCGCCCGGCATGTACTGGCGGTGTTCCGCGAACTCCACGCTGAAGCCGTGATAGGGGCTCTTGTGGAGCCCGGTCAGAAACCCGTCCACGACGAGCCGCGCCCTGAGGTCGAGCCGGGCGAGCTTCGACACGAAGTGCGGATCGAGGAGCCGCTGCGACGTTTGCGCCATGGCCGCGGCCCCCTAGGAGCGCTTGCCGTCTACGCTGGGAGTGGTCTCGAGGAGCTTCTGGATGATATCGAGGCTCGAAATCCCGTCGGCTTCCGCGTTGAAGTTGGGGATGATCCGGTGCCGCAGCACCGAGGGGGCGACCGCTTTCGCGTCTTCCACGCTCGGAGTCGGACGCCCGTTGAGCGCGGCGCGCGCCTTGACTCCAAGCACGATGTACTGCGCCGCACGGGGTCCCGCGCCCCAGCTCACCCAGTCGCGGATGAACGGCGCGCTCTCCGGCCCGGGGCGCGAAGCGCGCGCCAGCCGCACGGCGTAGCGAACCACGTGCTCCGCGACGGGAATCCGCCGGACGAGCCGCTGCAGCTCGAGGATTTTCTCCACGCCCAGCACCGTATTCGGCTCGGCCTCGTAGGCGCTGGTTGTGGTCGCGACGATCCGCTCCTCCTCCTCGTCGGTCGGGTAGCCGACCGAGATATGGAACATGAAGCGGTCGAGCTGAGCTTCGGGAAGCGGATACGTTCCCTCGAACTCGATCGGATTCTGCGTCGCCAGGACGAAGAACGGCAGCGCGAGCGGATAGGTCTCGCCTCCAGCCGTGACGCGGTACTCCTGCATCGCCTGGAGGAGAGCCGCCTGAGTCTTCGGAGGCGTGCGGTTGATTTCGTCGGCCAGAATCATGTTCGCGAAGACCGGGCCATGAATGAATTTGAACGCGCGCCGGCCGGTCACGGGGTCGTCCTCGAGAATCTCCGTCCCCGTGATGTCGGAGGGCATGAGATCCGGCGTGAACTGGATCCGGCTGAACTTCAGATCCAGGATCTTCGACAGGGTCGAAACGAGCAGGGTCTTCGCGAGCCCGGGCACGCCCACGAGGAGGCAGTGGCCGTTCGCGAAGAGCACCGTAAGGAGCTGCTCCACCACGGCGTCCTGGCCCACGATGACTTTGCGCAATTCGCCGAGAATGGCGCCGCGCGCGTCTTTCAAATCCTCCAGAAGCTTGAGATCGTCCTTGGGGACGGCCTGCGTCATGATCTTCCTTTCCGCGATATCCCCCGAGGGGGCTTTCGAAAAATCAGCGACGGTATGCGCCGCGCATGTGCATAAGTGCGGCTTTAGCGTCGGGCGGCTTTGATTAACCAGATGGCAGCGCCGACATTACCGCGTTATCCACCGCTTCCAGAGACTTATCCACAACGAGCGGCCGAGCCAGGCTGGTAAAGCTCAATAGCGGCGGTCCCGCGCACCGATCCAGGCAGAGCGCGGACCGAACGACACCGCCTGCGCCGGCTTATCGCGCGTCGGCGGTCAACGTCCGGAGAACGTTGATGAGACGGTCGAGCTCTTCTTCGGAGTGGTAGTCGATGAAGATCGAGCCAGTCCCCCCGCGCCGGCGCGTAATTCGAACGCGCGCCCCCAAGGCTCTCATAAGATCGTCTTCCAGTCCCATAAGTTCCGCTGAGAAGGCTCGCTTCGGGCTTTTTCTCGGGCGGGGCGAGGTCTTGCCCGACGAGGAACGCCGTGTGCGCTCCTCCAGCTCGCGCACGGACCAGCCCTGCGCTGAAGCGGCCTTCGCGAGATCCACCTGCGCCTTCTCGCTTGTTACGGAGAGGAGGGCGCGCGCATGGCCCGGGCTGATGCTGCCGTTCTCGAGGAAGCCCTGGATCTCTGCTGGTAAGTTGTTGAAGCGTAGAATATTGGAAACAGTCGACCGGTCGCGGCCTACTCGCTGGCCGATTTCCTCATGCGGAAGTCCGTACTCCATTGCGAGTCGGTAATATGCCCGCGCTTCATCCATGGGGTTCAGGTTCTCGCGCTGGACATTTTCGATGAGCGCGATGAGCAGGGCCTCGCGGTCGGTGAATTGCCGGACGATCGCGGGGATGGTCTCGAGGCCTGCCTCTCGGGCCGCAAGAAAGCGGCGCTCACCGGCGACGATCTGAAACGCCCCGCCGGAGGGGCGGACCAGCACGGGCTGGAGAACCCCGCGCTCACGGATCGATGTCGCCAGCTCGCGAATTGTGGTCGGATCGAACCGAGTCCGGGGTTGGGCCGGATTCCGGACGATCTTGTCGAGGGCAACGTGCTGGATCTCGCCTTGCCGGGGCTCCACGGCTCGCAGCTCCGGAGCTACGGCGACCTCTCGATTCACTGCGGACGGAATGAGCGACGCAAGCCCCCGACCCAAAGCCTTCCTAGCCATGATTGATTACCTCGCTCGCAAGGTTCATGTAGCTCACCGATCCGGCGCAGATGGGATCGTACACAACGACCGGCTTGCCGAAGCTGGGCGCCTCGCTCAGCCGGACGTTGCGTGGGATCACTGTATGGTAAACGCGCTCAGCAAAGTAGCGCCGTGTCTCGTCCATGACTTGCTGAGAAAGATTGAGCCTATTGTCGTACATCGTCAGGAGAACTCCCTCGATCTGGAGGGAAGGATTGAGCCCCTGCTGCACGAGCCGGATCGCGCCGAGGAGATGGCTCAATCCCTCCAGCGCGTAGTACTCGCATTGCACGGGAACCAGCACCGAGCCAGCCGCCGTGAGCGCGTTGACGGTCAGGATACCGAGCGAGGGAGGGGCATCGATGAAGATGAACTCGAAACGATCTGCCAGGGGCAGGAGTGCGTCCTTCAGCCGATACTCGCGCCGCTCCGCGTCCACCAACTCCACCTCAGCCCCCGCGAGCCGCTGCCCGGATGGGATGAAGCTGAGGCCAGGAATGCCTGCCTCGACGATAGCCCCTTCGGCCGCGAGCCCGCCCGTCAGAACTTCGTAGATGCCGCGGTTGGTGCTCTTGAGGTTCGCGAATCCCAGGCCGCTTCCGGCGTTGCCCTGGGGATCGAGGTCTACGAGAAGGACTGTTTTCTTGTTCAGGGCCAGCGCCGCCGCGAGATTCACCGCCGTCGTCGTCTTACCCACCCCGCCCTTTTGATTCGCGATCGCGACCGTCCTGGCCATCCGCCCACTCTCCCCCTGTTAACCCCACCGGCGATGCCACCGATGTCGCCGGGCCATAGTCGCGTCGGGGCCCGCGGCAGTCTACGGCAATGCGCATCGAAAAATCCAAGTGAAAATGTTTCACGTGAAACGTCGATGTAATTCATTGGAATTAAGCCATTTACCGTGGCCTGTCTATTCTCGATGGCTGGAGCGCGTGGATCGCTCGGGCCCCAGGAGACGATGGGGCGGGCGCGGAGGTCGCGCCAGGGGCGTGCGGGACCAGCGGGGACACGCGCGGGAGGGGTGGTGGGAGACAAGGGATGGGGAGTCGCGCGGCGGAGGATGCGTGGCGGAGTGGCGCAGTCGGGAACGGTGGCGGGGCGCAGGACCGGGGATCTGCGGGGCGCAGGGCGACGCTGCTGGATGCCGGTCGCCTCCTCTACGGCCCTTGGAGGGCGCCCGAGGCCGCTCTGTCCGGAGGGGAACGCCGTGACCGCCGAGACGAAGTCGGGCCCAGTAGGCGGCACATCCCAGAAAGAAACGCCCGGCGGGAGATTGGGAATGCCGGCGGGCGGGCCGAGCCACCCTTAGAGGGGGCCCTGCTCAGGAGTCTCAGCCTTGGGGTAGACACCGCGAAGCGGTAGGGTTAACTGACGTTTTTGAAATATGTTGTCTGGATGTTTCACGTGAAACGTCCAGAGACTAGCGAGGCTTTGCGCCGGGGGGTCCTGGCGGGAAATAGCCTCGCAACAGCCGTCCGCCGAAGGCGCCCACGACACTGGACGTCCAGGTTCGCCCGGGTCCCAAGTGCGCGAGGATATCGTCCGGCGCGGTGCCTGCGCCGAGGAAATAGATCCATTCTGCGCCCGGCTCAGCCACGCGCTCGGCGGAGCGAAGCACCTCGGGGAGGTCTCCCAGCGCCCTGATGTATACGCTCCGATGCGGCTCGGCTGTCCAGCTGCGCCCGTACTCCTCGAGCCGCCCACACGCCACGGTTACGTTCCGGATCCCCAGCTCGCGGACGGCGCGTTCCAGGAAGCCCGCCTTCTTCTCTCTGGATTCGAGAATGGTGAACCTCGTGGATGGCCAGACAATCGCGAGCGGTATCCCCGGAAACCCTCCTCCGCTGCCGATGTCGAGCGCGGATGAAGGCGCGGGCACCTGCACGTCGATCGGGTTGAGCGAATCGAGGATGTGCCGGGTGTAGAGGACGGTTCGGTCGCCGCGAGCGACCAGGGAAAGCTGGGCTACTTGGGTGTAGACAAGCTGCCCGAAGCGGGCGAGGAGCTGAACCTTCTCGGCAGAGAGAGCGCCGGACGCCATACGCTCCGACAAGCGGCCTTTGAACTCCGAGAAATCCGGCTCCAGATCACGAGGGAGTTGCAGCGAGACCTGCGCGCCTGCGTTCCCGCTCGGCATAGATTACGAGAACCGCGGCATCGGCTGGAGAAATGCCGGGAAGTCGAGCGGCCTGCGCGACCGTATTGGGCCGAATTCTCCCGAGCTTCTCCCGCCCTTCTCTAGAGAGCTCGAGCAAGGGTCCGTCCCAGATCGAATCGACCAACAGTAGATTCTCATAGCGCACCGTCCTCTCGACTTCGCGCAGCTGTCTCCGGATGTATCCTTCGTAGCGCACCTCGATCGCGGCCGACTCTACCGTCTCCCGTGCGAGATCCGCAAGTTCGACGCGATCCAGGAGAGCATCCAGGCTGAGTGAACCGTTGCAGAGTAGATGGGCGAGGGTCGCGTCCTGCTTCACGCCACAAGCGCCGGCGACGGCGCTGTCATGCCGAGTGGAACCCCGGCGCTCGGGCTCCGTGTCCTCGGAGTTCGTTTCGCCGGAGTTCGTGTCACTTTTCTCGACAGTGACGCGAACGGAGCGCAAGCGATTCGCAGCGCGCGCACGTTCGGCAATTCTCTCTTCGGCCACCGCGAGATCCTCGCTCTCGAGCGTGCCGAGGTCGCGCGCGTGCCCGAGAAGTCGATCGATCGCGTTATCTTGCCGCAGCAGCAAGCGATACTCGGCGCTGCTTGTGAACATCCGGTACGGCTCTTCCGTTCCCTTACTTACTAGATCATCAATAAGCACTCCGAGATACGCCTCTTGACGGCCCAATCGAAGGGGTTCGCGGCCCTGAATTTTCAGCGCCGCGTTGATTCCGGCGAAAAGTCCCTGAGCGGCAGCCTCTTCATATCCCGACGTCCCATTGATCTGTCCCGCCAGATACAGCCCTTCGACGGCGCGAGTCTCGAGCGTCGGCCTGAGCTGGGTCGGCGGGACGAAGTCGTATTCCACCGCGTACCCGGGCCGGATCATCTCGGCTTCCTCGAGGCCGGGAATCGTGCGCAGCATGCTGATCTGGACTTCCTCGGGAAGGCTGGTCGAAAGTCCGTTGATGTAGAACTCGTGGGTCGTGCGGCCTTCGGGCTCGATGAAGATCTGGTGCGAGCTCTTCTCCGAGAATCGCACGACCTTGTCCTCGATCGAGGGGCAGTAACGTGGGCCAATCCCCCGGATCTTGCCGGTGTAGAGCGGCGATCGATGAAGGTTGGAGCGAATCAGGTCGTGCGTCGCGTCCGTCGTGTGCGTGAGATGGCACATGATCTGATCCACCTCGAGCGAGCGCGTGAAATGAGAGAA
>JBGPHU010000029.1:0-22443 GCA_041484545.1 Candidatus Eiseniibacteriota bacterium
CGGTCTTATCGCGGGCGGCTCCATGATCTACTGGTTCACCGGCGCGTCCATGCAGGCCGTCACCGCGGGCGCCTACCGGGCGGTGGAGTTCATCAAGCGGAACATCAAGCTCGAGGGGACGACCAAGGCCTCCGTCTCCGACTCGAAGAAGGTCGTGGAGATCTGCACCCAGTACGCGCAGAAGGGGATGTTCAACATCTTCCTGACGGTCTTCTTCTCGACGCTGGCTTTCGCCTTTCTCGAGCCGTATTTCTTCATCGGCTACCTGGTGTCGATCGCGCTGTTTGGCCTGTACCAGGCGATCTTCATGGCGAACGCGGGCGGGGCCTGGGACAACGCCAAGAAGGTGGTCGAGGTGACCTTGAAGGAGAAGGGAACACCACTCCACGACGCGACAGTCGTGGGCGACACGGTCGGAGACCCGTTCAAGGACACGTCCTCGGTGGCCATGAACCCCGTCATCAAGTTCACGACGTTGTTCGGCCTCTTGGCTGTCGAGCTGGCGGTCTCCCTGGCGCGCCAGCACGGCTCGACCTTTACGAGCGTCCTCGCCGGCCTATTCTTCTTAGTGTCGGTCGGGTTCGTCTGGCGGTCGTTCTACGGGATGCGGATCACGGGGACCTCGGCGAAGTAGGGGCGCCCGGCAGGGCGCGCGGGGGCTAAAAAGAGAGCCCGCATATAAAAAAGTCCCGGCCGAGGATCGCTCCCCGGCCGGGATTGTTGCTTTCGGCCCGCCCAGGCGGGCCCGTAAGGCTTACGACCGCGCTCGGCTTAGTGCGAGGAGGGCAGCATCCAGTGGAGCCCGCCCGACACGCCGACGAACTGCGTCGAGCTGCCGCTGGTAAAGACATCGTTGTAGTCGGCCTGGAATCCGAGGCCCATCTTCTGGCTCATCATCCAGTTCAGGCCGAGGCCGCCGCGGACACCGAACTTGTTCTCCGAGACGTCGGCTGAGACGCCGGAAACAGAGACCGACGTCTTGGAGTGGTACATGCCCGCACCGCCGACCAGGTACGGGGTCATCTTGCTTTCCTTCGAGGACATCATGTACTTGGCATGGGCGCCGAAGCGCGTGAATTTGTTGTTTGCGTCTACCGGCAGTCCCCCGGCCGCCAATTCGAGGGCCGCCCTATTCGCATCGGTTAAGCTGTTCTTGACGTAATTCCCATCCACTCCGATGGCGAACTGGGGGCCCATCATCTTGGAAGCTTCGACGCCGATCTGGAGACCAGACTTGAAGGCGTCTTTGTAGTCGCCCATCGGGATTCCGACACCGCCACGGGCGTCGATCATCCAGCCGCCGTTGGCGAAGGCCGCCGCAGGCACGAGGATAACGACCGCTGCTACCAGAAACAGGATCTTCCGGGACCTCATGGTACCTCCACGTTCGGGGTTAACTGCGCATGTGGTGCCACTTAACTTGCCGGTCGCGGGGGGGCTATGGCCATGGGAGCCCCCTTCCGCAAAGCCGAGGCAGTGTACTTACGCAGAGAGGGGGGGTAAAGGGATATCTGGGTGAACTAGGGGGGCGGTCCTGGTAGAATCCTTAGAGATACGTGCGGCATCATAGGATAGAACGTAAACCATTGGGGGCGAACGGATTCGACGGAGTGGTGAATTTAGGGATGCGCGCCGAGGTGCCCGTAGGCCTCGCTAAACCACGGGCAAAGATCAAAAGCCAATTCTGAATTGGCTCTGGCGGCTTAGCTGCCACGTCCAACCGGTCTGAGCCTGCCGAGGCGGGATTGGGCGTCATTTAGGTAGGCTGGTCCTCACGATTCGCTCGAGTCGGGGGGATGAGAAAACATCGGGCTAGCGGCTCCAAGACCTCGTCCGTTGGCGTCAGGGGTCGCGAAGGCTAGATAACGGACTACGCGCGTAGTGTCCCTTCTGGATCTACTTTCGGACGAGGGTTCAATTCCCTCCGCCTCCACCATTTTCAGGCCGTTTCCCACCTTCTGGCCAGCCTCCGGGCGATGGCGAAGAAGAGCGCGGCCGCGCTCAGGAGCACCAGCACCTGGGGCCAGAGGTGGGTGATCGGCTCCTCCCGCCAGAAGACCTTCGTGAAGCCGTCGATCGCCCAGGCGTTGAAGGTCAGGAACCCGATCTTCTGCAGCATCTCCGGCATCATGAACCGCGGCACCATGCTTCCCCCCAGCGCCGACATGACCAGCACCACCAGCGTCGTGAGCGAGGAGAGCTGCGCCCGGGTCTTGCAGGCAGAGGCGAGCGCAAGACCCAGTCCCGCCGATGCGAGCGAGGTCACGGAGGCCATGATGAAGAACCCGCCCAAGTGCCTGAATAGCTCGACTTGGAACGCAAGGGCGCCCCACAGGAACATCACCGTGAGCTGCGTAAAGCCCAGAAGAGCCGCATACCCGAGCTTGCCGAGGAGGAGCTTTGTCATCGTCACGCGTGAAGAGAGGATTCGGTCGAGCGTGCCGCTCTCGGACTCGTCCAGGATGGCCCCGCCTGCCGCCGACGCGCTGAAGAGGAGGAACATGACGCCGATTCCGGCCGCGTAGAAGGCCACGAGCGGGTTCTTCTTGTTCTCGCCGACCACGTCGCGCATCTCGGCCGGGATGAGGCCGCCTCCCAACGGAGTGGCGCTCGCGGCGGGCGCCCCCCCGGCCGCCCGCGCCTTCTGCTCCGCCTCCAGGCGCGCGCGAAGGTCCGCCATCGAGTGGTCGATGCGGGCGCGCTGATCGGGCGTCAGCCCGCCGCTCGCGCTGTCCAGATACTTCATTCCCTCCGCCGCCATCGCGTCGGGCATCGAGAGCATCGCCGACTTCTGGATGAGCCCATAGACCACCTGCGGCGCGATCGGGTCCGAGCTGTCGTTCAGGATCTGGAGTTTCGTCGCGCCGGCCGCGGGACCGAACGCGATCGGCGCGTCTCCGAACCCTTTCGGCACGATCACCGCGACGGGGAGGCTCCCCGCGCGGACGGCGGCCTCCGCGGAGGATGCGTCGTAGGGCCTGGAAGGCGCCCCTTTGGTCTGCTCGGGCCCCGTCTGGACCCGCAATCCGCCCTCCGCCCGAAGCGCTTCCACGAACCGGCGGGAAACCGGGCTCTGATCCAAGTCCACGACCGCGACCTGAATCGCATCGGTCCCTCCTTTCCGGCTCCCGAAGATCCCCGCGAAGATGGAAAAGAACGCGATCGGAACGATGAAGCTGAGCGTCAAGGCGCCCCGATCCCGGCGAAGGTTCATGAACCCTGTTCGAATGATGGAGAGGATCACTCGCGGAGCCCCCTTCCGGTGAGCTGGAGGAAGACGGACTCGAGATTCGGCGTCTTGAAGGAGAGATCGCGGATCGGGATCGACTCGGCGCGCGCGGCCTCGAGGATCCGCGCGATCTCGGGCGCCGGATCCGTCACGGAAAAGAGGACCGCGTCCCCGCTCGTCCTGCCGCCGCGGGCCGTCGCCCATTCCGCGTACGGGGCGGCGGAGTCGCCGTCGAAGTGAAGCGCCAGCTCACAGCGCGAGCCGAAGGTGCTGCGCACCAGGTCGGCGTGCGTTCCGGAGGCGATGATCTTGCCGTTGTCGATGATGGCGACGCGGTCGCAGAGCCGCTCGGCCTCTTCCATGTAGTGCGTGGTGTAGACGACCGAGACGCCCTCGGCGCGTAGCTGCTCCACCATCGCGTAGATCCGCTGCCGGGATTGCGGGTCCACCCCGGTCGTGGGCTCGTCGAGCAGGATGAGTCGGGGACGGTGCAGGAGGCCGGCGGCCATGTTGAGCCTCCGCTTCATTCCTCCCGAGAAAGTCATCACCGGCTCCTTCGACCGGTCCGCGAGTCCCGACCAGTTAAGACAGCTCCGCACGGCGTCCTCCAGCGCCTCCCCGGCAAGGCCCGCATAGCGTCCGAAGACGCCCAGGTTCTCCGCGGCCGTGAGCCGCCCGTAGAGAGCGATCTCCTGAGGTATGTAGCCGATCCGTGTCCTCGCCGCGGGGCTTCCGGCCGGGTCGCCGAACACGGAGATCGAGCCTGAATCGAGGGCCACGCGGCCCACGACGCACCGGATCAGGGTCGTCTTCCCGGCGCCGTTCGGGCCCAGGAGGCCCAGGATCTCGCCCTCCGAGACCTCGAGCGAGACGCCCGCGAGGGCCGGGCGCGCCCCGTAGGACTTGGCGAGCGAATCGATCCGCAGCGGGAGAGACATGCGCTACGGGAGGGGAGTCGCGGCCGCCTCGGGGTCGCCGAAGTCGCGCGCGTAGATCCGGAGCACGGCGAGCAGGAGGCTCACGCTCAGCGGGCCGAGCACGAGCCCGACCAATCCGAACGCGGCAAATCCACCGAGCAGCGCGAAGAACACGATCGCGCCGTGCAACTCCATCCCGCCCTTGATGATCATCGGCTTGATCACGTTGTCCACCATCCCGACGACGAGCGCGCTATAGGCCGCCAGGAATATGCCGGGCAGATGGTGCCCCGTGAGGTAGAGGAAGATCGAGACGCCGAAGGAGAACCCGCCGGCCCCGATGATGGGGATCAGGCCGAGAATGAACGTCGAGAGGCCCAGGAACGCCGCGTTGGGCGCGTGCGCGATGAGGTACCCGACGTAGGCCACCGCCGCCTGCGCCGCCGCGGTGACCACCGAGCCGAGCAGGACCGACGCCGAGACCCTGCGGAACTCCGAGAACAGCTCCCGCATCTGCCCTCGGTGGAGCGGCGAAACCAGGTCGAGCCACTCGATGAGCCGCCGGCCGTCCATCAGCAGAAAGAAGATCGCGACGATCATGAGCAGGGTCTGCCCCACGACCTGGCCGACGTTGCTCACGAAGCGCGGAATGAAGCCCGCCGCGCGGCGCTCGAGATCGTAGATGAAGCCGGCGTTCCGGTCCTTGCTGGGCATCTGCTTCCAGATGGTGTCGACCCATCCCTGGATGGGCTCCGGGATCTGTTTGATCAGCCCGTCCACCCCTTCCTCCGCCAGGACCTGGTGGAGGTAGTCGAAGCTGTCCGCCGCCTCGCGCACCGCGATCACGCCGAGCGTCCCGATCGGCAGCACGAGGGCGAGGACGAGTCCGAGCGTGACGATGCCCGCGGCCACGCTCCGCCTTCCGCGGAGCTTCTTCGCGAGCCGCGCGTACCAGGGGTGGAACGTCACCGCGAGGACCGCTGCCAGGAACAAAGCGCCCGCGAAGGGACGGATGATGAGCGCCACGAGGATGAGCGCGACGAGGAGCAGGATGAGGAGAAACGTGCGCGCCGGCTCTTTGGTCCTTGTCGCCATTTCCCGAGTATACCGTTCCGAGCATGGGCGTGGACACCGTACCGGCGAGCGAGTAGGGTCTCGCGCCATGGCTGGCCGGACGGGTCCGAAGGCCGAAGCGCCGCTCCTCAAGCGTCAGATCGGGCTCTATGCCGCGACGGCGATCACGGTGGGGAGCATCATCGGGTCGGGCATCTTCCGCTCTCCCCATTCGGTCGCGCAGGAGCTGACGAGCCCGGTCTTAGCACTCCTCGCGTGGGCGCTGGGCGGCGTCCTCTCGATGTGCGGCTCTCTCGCGCTCGCGGAGATGGCGGTGACCCACCCGCGCACAGGCGGGCTCTACGTGTTCATCCGCGAGAGCTTCGGCGACCGCCTGGCCTTCATCTTCGGCTGGGCGAGCCTCTGGGTCATCAAACCCACCGTGATCGCATCGATCGCGACCGTGTTCGCCACATACTTCTGTCAGGCGGTCGGGCTCGGAAAGGGAGCGGAATTCCCCGCGGGGTTCGCAGCGATCGCGCTCCTCACGTTCGTGAACCTTCTCGGCGTGAAGCAGGGCACGGGCACGCAGACCATCCTCACGACCCTCAAGGTAGTGGGGATTCTCGGGCTCTGCCTGGCCGCGCTCCTGCTGCCGCACGTGGGGGCGCCCCCGGGCGAGGTCCTGAACGAGCCGCATCGCGGGCATCCGTTCCTCCTTGCCTTCGCGTTCGCGATGATCCCGATCTTTTTCGCCTACGACGGATGGACCGATTCGACCTACGTCGGCGGCGAGATCGTGAACCCGTCGCGCAACTTTCCGATCGCGATCCTGGGCGGCACGATGCTCGTCGTCCTGGTCTACGTGGTCACGAACGTGGCCTATTTCTCGGTCCTGAGCCCCCCCGAGATGGCCACCTACGAAGCCGTGGGCGCCGAGACCATGCGCCGGATCCTCGGCGACTGGGGCGGCCGCGCGCTCGCGGTCCTCGTGGCGGTCTCCACCTTCGGCACCGTGAACGCCTCGATCCTGACCGGGCCGCGCGTCACCCTCGCGATGGCGGCGGACGGCCTCTTCTGGAGGCGGGCCGCGCACGTGAACGAAAAACGGGGCACCCCGGACGTCGCGCTCTGGATCCAGGGCGGGCTCGCGACCGTCTGGCTCTGGTTCGCGGGCGGATTCGAGGACGTGTCGGGGTGGTTCGTCACGACGTCCTGGCTCTTCTACGGGCTCACGATCGCCGGGCTCTTCCTCTACCGCCGCAAGGAGCGCGAGGGTCTCATCGCGCGCCCCTCGTACCGGACGCCGCTATTCCCGCTCACGCCGCTTCTCTTCATCCTGGTCACGGTGGCGATCGTGGCCAGCGACCTGAGCTCCAGCGGATGGCGCGCTGCCGCGGGCGTGCTGGTCGCGGCGCTCGGGCTGCCGTTCTCCTACATCTGGACGCGCGGCTCACGCGCCGCAAGACCACAGAGCTAGAGCCTCCGCAGTCTCCTCGAGGCAAAGCCGACGAGCCCCGTGGCTCCGGCAAGGCACCCGATCCAGCCGAAGAGGGCCGGCGCGGTCACGCGATCGAGGGCGAGACCGGCCAGCCCCGAGGAGACGGCCGTGGTGCCGAGCACGACCACGTTCACGAGCGCGAACACCCGTCCCCGAAGCTCCGGGGGGATCATCGACTGAACGATGGTCGTGCGTGGGATCAGGATCATCGGAATCGCCAGCGCGTGTACGAACGAGACCGCGATCAGGAAGGGCAGGGACCGGCACCAGAGGAGCGGGATGTAGGTCACCCCGTCGAGCGCGATCCCGATCAGGAGCAGCCGCCCGTATCCGACGCGGGCCCCCAGCCGGCCGAGGGTGAGGCTTCCCACGATCATCGACACCCCATAGGTCGCCTCGACCATGGCGTACGCGGAGGCGTCCGCGTGCAGCGTGTCGCGCACCATGACCGCCGTTCCCACGATGGCCGGTCCCATGATGAACAGGTTGTCGAGCGCGGTGAGAGTGAGCAGAAGGACGAGCGTGCGGTTGGAGGCGATCGCCGCAATTCCGGATCGGAAATCCTGGGCCAGCCCCACCTGCTCGCGGCCCGCACGGTGCCGCGTCCCGGCGCCGCGCAGGAACAAGAGCGCCACCAGCGATCCGCCGAAGAAGACCGCGCCGGTGGGAAACGCCGAGGCCACCCCGAAGCGCTTGATGAGCCAGCCCGCGACCATCGGCCCCGCAAAGAACGCTCCCTGCTGCGATAGCTGCACGAAGGCGTTCGCCCGGTTCAGTTCCTCGGACGGGACCAGCTCGGGGAGCATCGCGTCGCGCGCGGGAGAGAAGAGGACCGCGGCGGTCGCCACTCCGAACGCGATCGCGATCAGGATCGGCGGCGTGAGGCCCCCCGCGACGTAGATGAGGGCCGCGAGGGCGAGCAGCGCCGCGCGGGCCGCGTCGGCGCCGATCATGAGCAGACGCCGGTTCCAGCGGTCCACGAGGAGCCCGGCGCCGATCCCGAGCACGAGGGGGGGCAGGTACGAGATCGTGGCGGCCAAGCCGGTCAGGGATTTCGAACCGGTGAGATCGAGGATCAGCCAGATGAACGCGAGCTGGAAGATCGAGTCGCCGAACTGGGAGAAGAACTGCGCGATCCAGAGGAACGCGATCGGCGGGGCGCCGGGCGCGCTGGCCATCGGCGGGGCCGCCGGGTTGCCGGGCGCGCGAAGGGGGCCGGCGCTGGTTCGCACAGGCCCCCTCGTGCTGGGCGGAACTTCCGTCAACGGATCAGGCCTTCTGCGCGGCGGCTCTCGGCTGGAACTCGGGGGCGTTGTGCTCGAAGTCCCACATCATCGGCGGCGCCACCCCGAGCTGGCGGAGGAACGCGAAGAGCTGGCCGCGGTGGTGGAGATGCTCATCGTAGATGATCTGGACGCAGACGAAGCCCGGGAAGCTCTCGTCCCACGGCGTCTTCACGAGGCCGGCGATCTGATCGTCCGTCAAGGCGCGCACCAGGCGATCGGTCGCGTTCCAGGAATCGATCGCAAAGCGGTTCAGCTCCTCGGCGGAATGGATTCCCGAAGCCGCCTTCTTGTCGTCCTCTTCGGACCACTTGATCTCGCCCTTGGCGATTCCGTCCGCGACCGTGCGCATCGAGTTGTACATGTGCCCGACCAGCTCCTTCGGCGTGCGCATGTCCTTGCATGCCTTGGTGTCGATCTTGTCGGCCGGAAAGGCCTTGATGGCGCGCAGCGTGATTCCGTTCACGGTCCTGAAATGGTCCCACATCGGTGCGAGCTGAGCCTTGTTCATGAATCTCTCCTTCGCGCGCGAGAAACGGCTGCGCGCCCACGGCGGTTCGATGAGACGCGAAGGCACCCTCGGCGATCGCCGAAGGTGCCTCGCGCAGGTCCTGAAACGGGTGTTAGTTCGAAACTTCCTTCGCGACGTCCTTCGAGGTGATGTCCAGCGTGATCATGAAGCCGTTCGTGCCCTTGAACTCGTACGGCTTGTCGCCGAGCTTGTAGGTCTCGACCGTGTTCGGCATGAGCACGAAGCCGTCGTTCCGGGGAGCTCCGAAGTACTTGAGGTTCCGGATCACGACCGGCCCGGAGGCGTTCTTGTTGACCGAGTTCTTGAGGATGACCTCTCCGGCCTTGCCGCCGTCCAGCATCGCGTGCGCCTCATCGGCGCCCAACTTGTGATCCCAGACGATCGGCGCGTCCGTGCCCATCTGGAAGGAGGACCACTTGACCGGGTACACCTTCCCGAGAATCATTCCGATCCCCTCGCGCTGCGCCGGGGTCACGGAAGGATCGAACGTGAGCACGGCCCAATTCGTCTGGCCGCCGCTGAAATCCGCGCCGAGGTCGCCCGCGATCCAGAACTTCACGCCCGCGAGGCTCGTGCCGTTGTAGGTGCCGCGGTTGACGCGATACGCGTTGTTGAACTTGCAGTACGCTTCGTTTTTTCCCTCATGGCCTTCCATGCCCGCCATCGAATGCGAGGCGGGCGAGGTGGTGAAGTAGCACTGGCAGAACATCGGGCAGCTGCAAGCCTCGATGACCGTCGCGTTCATGGCCCAGGGCTTCGACGAATGCTCCTTTTCCTCTGCCAGCAGAGCGCCGGCGAACACGAAACACGATAGAGCGAGAACAACGAGAACGACGCGAACCTTCATGATCGATTTCCCCCCTTGATCTTAGTCGGTGACGGCGGGGCGGTTCTTCCGCCCGCATACCTTGTGCGTCGGCTTTCCGGGCCCTCGACCCGGAGAGCGCCGCAGCGCGGACGCAGAGGGTACACCGGCATCCGGCCATTTCCAGAAATATTTTGCGCCGTTTGGCGGCGTGCCGATCCGCCGTCGAGAAGCGGTCTTACGCGAGGATCAGCGGTGGAGGAGGCTCCGCAAGGTCGCGGCCGGGATGCGGCGGGCAAGGGCTTCGGCCGGTTTTCGGGGGCCATGGATCCGGACCGCGATGAGGTGGACCTCGGCCGGATCGGGCGTCGGGTACACGTCGGGACGGAGCGGCGTCCGGTTCTTGACCGCGCCGCGGATCTCCGCCTCCGTCGATGGGTCGCCGACGAACAGGGTGATCGCGGCCAGCCTGTACTCCGCCTCGCGGGGCGTCATGGCGGCGACGCGCCCCTCCACCGCTCCGGGCGCGATCGCGGCAATCTCGACGGCCGTGGCTCCCTTCAGGAGGAGGATTGAGGGTGGGCCTCCTTCGGAGGACAGGCCGGCGAAGCGGGGCTCTCCATTCAATTCCACGGAGACCTCGATTGGCCCTAGCAGCGCGCGTGTGCCCGCGGACAGGCCGGGAGTGTCGTCAGGGACGTCGTAGTGGTAGCCGGCCGTCGCCGCCGCGGCGCCGAGCCATGCCTTGGCCTTGGCGTCCCAGGGCGCAGTGGATCCGACCTCGACCTTTGATTCTTCCTGCTGGAGCGCGTACGGGCTCTCCGGCGCGGGGATATCCGCCGCCGCTTCGCGGAGCGAGTGCCGGAGCGCCTCGAGGGCCGGAGGAGGGAGCGTTCTCCTCACGGGACCGGGCGTGGCGGCCTGCGCCGCGAATCCCACGAGCGCCGCCGCACCGATCCACAGCCCTACCCTTCGCGATCCCAATCGATCCTCCGATCTAGGGGAGACTCACCAGCCGCGACACCGCCTCTTCGAACACCGCCGGGTCCGGGAGCAAGCTTACGACCACGCAGCCGTCCTGCGCGACGTCATAGAAATAACCCGGGTGAAGCAGCACGTCCGCTCTGGAGAGCGCTTCCATGGCGAAGTCTCCGGCGCGGGCGGGGGTCGCCAGCACGGCGCTCCATCCCCCCTCGGCCGCCAGGACACGAAACCCCGGGCTAGCGGCTGCGTGGGCCCGCAGCCGCGCGAGATTCCGCTCGAGCCGGCTGCGCATGGCGGCCTGGAAGGGGCGCCTCGCCTGGAGCAGGAGGGGCAGCGCGAGCTGGACGGGCGTCGAGACCGAGAGGAAGAGGTCCGCGATCCACTCGAGCCGGCGCATCGCGTCCTTCCGGGCGGGGGCGGGTCCCGCGAGCGCGATCCACGCGAGCTTCAGCTGCGGCATCCCGCAGACCTTGGAGAGGCCGCTCAACACGAACGTGAGCGCCCGGCGCTCGCCGAGTAGCGTGGGAAGGGGCGACGCCGAGGGAGGCCAGGAGAAATCGCCGAAGACCTCGTCGGAGATGATGGCAATGCCTCGCTCGGCGCAGAGTGTCTCCACGGCCTCGAATTCGTCGCGCGACAGACAGGAGCCGGTCGGATTGTTGGGCTGGACCAGGATGACCGCGCGCACGCGCGGGGAGAGCGCGGCTTCCACGGAGTCGACGTCCAGGCGCCAGCGTTCGTGGTAGGCGAGACGGTAGTGCTCCACGCGCACGTCCTCGAGCGCCGCGAGCGGCTCGAACAAGGGATAGCTCGGGCGCGGAACCAGGATCTCGTCGCCCGGCTCGCAGAGGAGGCGAAAAAGGTGCGCATAGGCCTCGCTGGTGCTTGACACGAGGACAAGATCATTGGGCGAGATGGGTGCCGCCGCGCGCTCCGCGTAATACCGCGCGACCGCCTCGCGGGCTCCGTGCAGCCCGCGCGGATCCGGCTCGTACCGGGCGCCTCCGACGTTCGCGAGAGCTTGAAGCTCCGCCGCCCCTGCGCCGCCGAGGCCGACGCGCGTGGGGTTCGATTCCGTGAGGTCGAGAATCCGCGCACCCTCCCCGCGCTTTCGCGTAAGAAGCGCGGTGATCTCGTTGGGCGTGAATTCCGACGGAAGTCGCCGGTCAGGCATGAGCGGCGGCGCCCTGGAGGCCGGGCTAGGCCGCCGATCTCTCGGTGGTCGCCATCTTCCAGAACAGGTTCACGGCCGAGAGGACGAGGGCGGCGATCAGGGCCGGCACAAATCCACTGATACTCAGGCCCGGCACCAGGAACGCCACGAGGAGGATGACGATCGCGTTCACCACGAACAGGAAAAGACCCAACGTCAATAGGATCAGCGGGAACGTGATGATTTTCAGCACGAGCCCGACGGTGGCGTTTACCACTCCCAGAAGAAGCGAGGCCAGGATGGCTGCCCCCCAGCCGGTTACGTAGAATCCGGGGAGCACCTTGGAGAGAAGCAGGAAGATTGCCGCGTTGAGAAGCATGTGGAAGATGGCTTTTGCCACGTCGAGTCCCTCCCTGCCGGGCGGTCGGACTGCCACGAAGACGTTCCAATGCTAGCACGCGAATTTGTTCTTGTCAGCGGATGCGCCTCAGTTTACCCTCCACATACGCTTCGTATTCGGAGCGTGGCGCGTTCGCCCGCGTCGCAGCAGAACACCGCAGTTGCCGAACGCCTGCTCCGGATCGATCGCAGGGGTTATTTCCTGTGGGAAGCTACAGGAGTGACCCGATGCACGACCTAGAATTCTGGTATCGCTGCGTGAAGTGCGGGTACATGTACTCGCCCCAGCAGTTCCAAGCGCTCGCTCAACTCCAGGCGTCGCACACGGGAGAAAAGGAATCCGAACTGCTCGCCTCACCCGAGCGGGTTCCTTGCCGTAATCGCGGCTGCACCGGGTACCTCGCTCGGACCGAGTCGGAATACAAGGAGGCTCGCTAGCGGCCCTCGCTCAGATTCTTGTCTCGCGGCGAGCCCGGCGCGCTCGGGTCCGAGCAGTCCTCGAAATAGCCGCAGCTTCCACAGCGCACCCTGCATCCGCGCTCTTCCAGCTCATGCCCGCAGTTCGCGCATAGCATCGTCTTCGCCTCCCGCCCCGTCGGGGCGCCTTTGAGCTTGTTGCCTCGTTCACCAGACCGATATACTCCACGGCTTGGATTTTTCCAGGAAATTCCATGGATGAGACCCGAGGACTCGCGGATCGATTGAAGTCCGTGCGGGAGCGGATCGGCCGGGCCTCCGCCCGATCGGGCCGCTCCCCCGAGTCGGTCCAGCTCCTTGCGATCACCAAGGGGTTCCCGGCCGCGGTCGTCCGGGAAGCGATGGCGCTCGGGCTTCGGGTCTTCGGGGAAAACCGGGTCCAGGAAGCGGAGGGAAAGATCGCCGCCTTGGATCCGACGCTCCATTGGCATCTGGTCGGACATTTGCAGAGGAACAAGGCCAAGCTCGCGGTCCAGCTCTTCGAGATGATCCACTCCATCGACTCCTTGCTGATCGCGGAGGAGGTGGCCCGAAGGGCTGCGGAGTCGTCGAAACGGGTCACGTGCCTCGTGGAAGTGAACACCTCGGGGGACAAGTCCAAGTTCGGCGTGGCGCCCGAAGGCGCGCTCGATCTCTTGCGCGCGGCCCGGAGGCTTGCGGGGATCGACCTTCGCGGCCTCATGACGATCGGGCCTTTGTCCGGTGGGCCCGACGGCGCGAGACGCGCGTTCCGGGATCTGAGCGCGATCCGGGCCGAGGCCGCGCGTGCCGGGCTGCTCGCGGAAGGCGCGGAACTCTCCATGGGAATGTCGGACGACTTCGAGATCGCGATCGAAGAAGGGGCGACGATCGTGCGCATCGGCTCCGCCCTCTTCGGTGCCCGCGGCGCGTGAGGCTCAAGCTCCGCGTGACTCCCAAGAGCCGCGCGGACGAGATTCTCGGACTTCGCGATGACGGCGCCCTTCACGTCCGGGTCTCCGCCGCTCCGGCCGACGGCAAGGCGAACGAGGCCGTGCTGAGGCTTCTGAGCAAGGCGCTGGGGCTCCCGAAAGGGGCGGTTCGTCTCAAGGGTGGCGCGTCCTCGCGGGACAAGTGGATCGAGTTGGACGGAATTGACGCGGCGGAACTGGCGCGGCGGCTGGGGCGACAACCAACATGAGCGTGGTGATGAGCGAAGCGGCGGGGCAGCTCAAGGCGATCGAAGCGGCGCGCGATTTCCTGGCGCCCAAGCTCGGAACGGCTCCCGAGGTCGGGATCATCCTGGGCACGGGCCTGGGGCAGTTCGCCGCCGCCATGAAGGGGGCCGCCACCATCCCCTACGGCGACATCCCCCACTTCCCGGCCACCTCCGTCGATACCCACGCGGGCCGGCTCTTCGCGGGCTCGCTCGCGGGACATCCGACCGCGGTGCTCCAGGGGCGGGCGCATTTCTACGAAGGGCACTCGATGCGCGACGTGGTGTTTCCCGTGCGCGTCCTGCGCGCGCTCGGAGTTCGGACGCTCATCCTCACGAGCGCCGCGGGCGGGCTGAACCCGCTCTACGAGCCCGCCGACATCGTGCTGATCGTGGACCACATCAATCTCATGGGAGAAAACCCGCTCGTCGGGCCGAACGAGGATTCCCTGGGACCGCGCTTCCCGGACATGTCCGAGCCCTACAGCAGGGAGCTGATCGCCCTCGCGCGGGAGACGGCTCGCGAGGACAAGGTTCCGCTTCGGGAGGGAGTCTTCGCGGGCGTCGCGGGGCCCAATCTCGAGACGCGGGCCGAATACCGGTTCCTCCGATGGGCCGGGGCCGACCTGGTCGGCATGTCGGTCGTGCCTGAGACCGTCGTCGCGGTGCACGGCGGGATGCGCGTGCTCGCCCTCTCGGTGATCACCGACGTCTGCTTCCCCGACGCGCTCGAGCCGATCGACGTAACGAAAGTCTTGGCGAACGCGGCCAAGGCGGAGCCGGCGCTTACCAAGCTCGTGACGCGGGTGATCAAGCGCCTGCCGACGTCCGCGGGGGCGTCGTGAGCGTGAAAGCGAACATGTTCATCCCGGTCTCCACCAAGCTCGATCTGCCCGAGACCGAGACCCGCGTGCTCGAATTCTGGCGCGAGACGAAGGCTTTCGAACAGAGTCTCGAGCGGCGCAAGGGATCCCCTCCCTTCATCTTTTACGAGGGGCCCCCGACGGCGAACGGCATGCCCGGCGTCCACCACGTGCTCTCGCGCACTCTGAAAGACATCGTCTGCCGCTACAAATCGATGCGCGGTTTCTACGTCCCCCGCAAAGGCGGCTGGGACACGCACGGGCTTCCCGTGGAGATCGCGGTGGAGCGCGAGCTGGGGATCAGCGGCAAGGACCAGATCGAGAAGTTCGGGATCGCCGAGTTCAACCGCCGCTGCCGCGAGAGCGTGCTTCGCTACGAGGCCGAGTGGCGCCGCCTCACCGAGCGGACCGGCTACTGGCTGGACATGGATCACCCGTACCTCACCTTCGACAACAACTACATCGAGACGGTGTGGTGGATCCTGCGCCAGTACTGGGATCAGGGCTACCTCTACCAGGGGCACAAGATCGTCCCGTACTGCCCGAGATGCGGCACGCCGCTGAGCAGTCACGAGGTGAGTCTCGGCTACGAAGAGGTTACCGAGCCCTCCCTCACCGCGAAGTTCGCGCTCGAAGACGAGCCCGGCGCCTTCGTGCTCGCGTGGACGACCACGCCCTGGACCCTTCCCGGGAACGTCGCGCTCGCGGTCGGGCCCGGGATCGACTACGTGCGCGTCCGCCAGACCCGGGACGGGCGCGAGGAGCGCTACTACCTGGCCAAGGCCCGGCTCCCGCAGCTCACGGGGGAATACGAGATCGAGAAGGAGATGAAGGGGCGCGAGCTGGGCGGGCGCCGTTATCGTCCGCTCTTCGATTTCATCGACCTCGCGAAGGCGGCCGGAAAGAAGGCCTACTACGTCTGCGAGGCGGACTTCGTCACGACCGAGGACGGGACCGGCGTCGTCCACACCGCCGTCATGTACGGCGAGGACGACTACCAGCTGGGACTCAAGCTCGACCTGCCGCAGCGCCACACGGTGGATCCGCAAGGGCGCTTCACCGCCGATGTGAAGCCCTGGGCGGGACGGAACGTGAAGGAAGCGGAGCGCGAGATCATCGACTGGCTGAAAGCCCAAGGTCTCCTCTACCGCGAGGAGATGACCACGCACAGCTATCCTTTCTGCTGGCGGTGCGACTCGCCGCTCCTCTACTACGCCTGGAAGACCTGGTACATCGCGACCACGCGCTACCGCGACCGCATGCTCGAAGCGAACAAGACCGTCGCCTGGCATCCGAAGGAGATCGGCGCGCACCGCTTCGAGAACTGGCTCGAGAACAACGTGGACTGGGCGCTCTCGCGGAACCGCTACTGGGGGACGCCGCTCCCCGTCTGGCGCTGCGACAAATGCGGGAAGGACCGGTGCGTGGGGAGCGTCGAGGAGCTGAGGAAGGGGCAGGGCGTCACCGAGCCTCTGGATCTCCACCGTCCGAACGTGGATCAGGTGACCTTCCGCTGCGATCAGTGCGGCGGAACGGCGCGCCGCATGCCCGAGGTCATCGACGTCTGGTTCGATTCGGGCTCCATGCCCTTCGCGCAGTGGCACTATCCGTTCGAGAACAAGGAGCTGTTCCAGTCGAGCTATCCCGCCGATTACATCTCGGAAGGAATGGACCAGACGCGCGGGTGGTTCTACACGCTGATGGCAGTCGGGGTCTTCGCGACCGGGAAGGCGCCGTACAAACACGTGCTGGTGAACGAGCTCATCCTCGACAAGGAAGGCAAGAAGATGAGCAAGTCGCGCGGGAACGTGGTGGACCCCGACGCGATCATCAATCTCCGCGGGGCGGACGCGCTCCGCTTCTACCTGATCGCTACCAGCCCGCCCTGGACGGCCACGCGGTTCGACGCGGAGGGCGTGACCGAGGTCGCGAAGAAGCTTCTCGGAACGCTCAAGAACACCGCACAGTTCTTCGCGCTCTACGCGAACATCGATGGGTACGACCCGGCGGCCAAGGAGCCCAGCAAGCCGGCGCTTCTGGATCGCTGGGTGCTTTCGAGGCTCCACACGCTGGTCGCGACGTGCCGGGAAACGCTTGACGCCTACGACCTCACGCGAGGGGCGCGGGCCATCCAGGATTTCGTGGTGGAGGACCTCTCGAACTGGTATGTGCGGCGGTCGCGGCGGCGGTTTTGGAAAGCCGGGGACCCTGCCGATAAGAGAGCGGCGTACGATACACTGTTCGGATGCCTTGAGAAGGTGGCTTTGCTCCTGGCCCCGTACACGCCGTTCGTCTCCGAGGAGTTGCACCAGAGCCTCGTGAGGCCGGCCTTCGCGGACGCGCCGCAAAGCGTGCATTGGTGCGACTATCCCGCGCCGGACCGCGCGCAGATCGACGAGGGGCTGGAGCGGGCCATGGAGCTGGCGCTCCGGGTGGTGAACCTGGGACGCTCGGCGCGCAATGCATCGTCGCTCCGCGTGCGCCAGCCGCTCCGGCGGCTCGCCGTGGCCGGACTGGGCGAGCGCGAGCGGCAGCAGGTCGGGGCCGTCGCGGAATTGATCAAGGACGAGCTGAACGTGAGGGAGATCGTGTTCCCGGAGGAGCGGGGTGATCTGCTCCAAACGGCGGTCAAACCGAACTTTCCGGTGCTGGGGAAGAAAGCCGGGTCCGCCATGAAGGAACTGGCGTCAAAGGTTCAATCCGCGCCTCCGGGCGAGATCCGGGCGGCGATCGCGGGCGGAGGCTGGGAAGTGGAAGCGGCGGGGCAGCGGTTCACGCTGGTGGCCGAGGACGTGTCGGTGCAGGAGTCCTCGCGCGCGCCCTGGGTCGCCCAGGCGGACGGGGCGCTGGCGGTTGCGGTGGACACGACACTCGACGAGGAGCTTCGCGCCGAGGGGTTGGTGCGGGAGTTCGCGCACCGGATCCAGACGCTCCGCAAGAGCGCCGAGTTCGCGGTGACGGACCGGATCCGGCTCACGTGGGAGCTGAGCCCCGGGCTCTTGGCAGCGGCCGCGCGACACGAGCGTTTCATACGGGACGAGGTGCTGGCAGAGGAAGTCGTCGCCCGCGCGCCGGAAGGCGGCTCCACGGAGGAATGGACTTTCGACGGCGAACGGGCCCGCGTCGGGATCGAGCGGGTTCACAAAGGAGGGTGAGCGTTTGCTTACCAAGAAGGATCTCAAACGTTTCGAAGATCGGCTCATCGAGGAACGGAAAAAGCTCCTGAGCCAGCTGGGTTATCTCGAGAAGGCCATGAGCCAGACGCAGCGCGACTCCTCCGGCGATCTCTCGGCCTATTCGTTCCACATGGCCGACATGGGCACCGATGCCATGGAGCGCGAGAAGGCGTTTCTCTTCGCTTCCGCGGAGGGAAGGCAGCTCATGAGCGTGGACGAAGCCCTGCGCCGTCTCTACCGCAGCGAGTACGGAACGTGCGAAACGTGCGGGAAGGAGATCGGCAAGCAGAGGCTCGACGCCATGCCGCAGGCCAATCTCTGCGTGACGTGCCAGGAGAAGCAGGAAAAGGCGTCCAACAACGCGCGCGGATGACTTCCCGGATCGGGACGTTTCTGGCGTGCGCGACCGTGGTGCTCGGGCTCGATCAGCTGACGAAGGCGATCGTTTCGGCGCGCCTCCTGCCCGGCGCGCCCGTGCCCGTGCTCGGGCAGTTCCTGCGCCTCACGCTCGTGCACAACACCGGAGCGGCGTTCGGGTTGTTTCCCGGAAGCCGCCTCCCGTTCATCCTGGTCTCGGTTCTTGCCATCGCGGTGGTTCTCTACCTTTTCGCGCGGGATGCCTACCGGAGTCTGGCGAACCGGGTGTTGCTGGGATGTATTCTCGGCGGTGCGCTGGGAAACCTGGTGGATCGCATCCGATGGGGTAGGGTCGTCGATTTCATCGACGTTGGCGTCGGCTCGATACGGTGGCCCGTCTTCAACGTCGCGGACTCCGCTGTCACCCTGGGGGTGATCCTGCTTGCCTGGAACCTCGCCCGATCCGGCCGCACCGACTCCGATCTCGAAAGTCCACCCCGTTCCGACTTCGCGCGCGGGTGAGCGCCTGGACCGCTTCCTGACGGAAGTCGAACACTCGCTTTCGCGCTCCGCGATCCAGCAGCTGATCGACGGGGGATGTGTCCTGGTGAACGGCGCCCCCGCCCGGGCGAGCCGGCGCGTCAAGGTGGGCGACCGGATCGAAGTCACGCGACCACGCCGGATCCCGACGAAGCTCGTCGCCGAGGACATCCCGCTCACGGTCGTATACGAGGACGACTCGTTCGCCGTGATCGCCAAGCCCGCGGGCATGGTGGTCCATCCCGCCGTGGGACACCGCACCGGAACCCTCGTCCACGCGCTTCTGCACCGCTACGGCGCTTTGCCCAGCGCCTCGGGCCTGGAGCGCGCCGGCATCGTGCACCGGATCGACAAGGGCACCTCGGGCCTGCTTCTCATCGCCAGGAACGACGTCGCGCACCGCGAGCTCTCGAGGCAGATCGAGGCGCGCGAGGTCCACAGGCGTTACCGGGCGCTCGTCTGGGGGCGGCTGCCCCAGCGCGAAGGGCGCATCGAGGCGTCCCTGGCGCGGAGTTCCCGCGACCGGAAGAAATTCGCGGTGGTCACGCGCGGCGGACGCTTCGCGGCCACGCGCTACCGGGTGGAGCGCGAGTACCACTACCTCTCCGAGTTGTCCCTCACGCTCGAGACCGGGCGGACCCACCAGATCCGCGTCCACCTGGCGCATCTGGGGCATCCGGTCTTCGGCGATCCGGAATACGGCGGCCGCCGCGGTCCCCTGCTCAGGCTTCCTCCGGGCCAGCGCGCGCAGGCGGCTCTTCTCCTCTCCGAGCTGGATCACCAGGCACTCCACGCCGAGCGGCTCACCCTCCGCCATCCGGAGTCGGGCGAGCCCATGGAATTCACGGCCCCCGTGCCGCCCGACTTCGAGGCGGTTCTCCAGGCGCTCGCATGCGAGTCCTAGGCGTGGACTTCGGCCTGAGGCGTCTCGGGATCGCCCTGAGCGACGAGGAGGCCTCGCTCGCGAGGCCGCTCCGCGTGATCGAGGTCACCTCGGTGCGCGACGCCCCTGAGGCGGTCGCGGGCGCGGCGAGCGACGCGGGTGCTAAGACGGTCGTGGTGGGCGTGCCGCTCGGGCTGGAAGGGGAGGAGCGCCGCGAGCAGGTGCGGCGCGTGGAGCGCTTCGCGCGAGCGCTCCGGAAATGCTCGGGGCTCACCGTATTTCTCGTGGACGAGAGCATGAGTACGCGCGAAGCGGAGGAGCGCGCCCGTGAGGCGGGACGCGCCGACCGCGATCCTTCGCTTCACGCGCACGCGGCCGCCCTGATCCTCCAGCGCTGGCTGGATCGCCCGCGCAAGGCAGCCAAGCCTTGAAGCGCCGCCACCGCATCCGGCGCAGCCTCGTCCTGGGCGGCATCGTGGGCGTGGTGCTGCTCTCGGGGATTCTCTTCTTTCCCGCCTCGGTCACCCGCAACTACCAGACCCGCGAGGTCCTGATCCCGCGCGGCGCGGGGGTCGAGACGATCGCGGGCATCCTCAAGGCCGACGGTCTCGTCCAGAGCCCCACACTCTTCGTGCTCGCGGCGAGGGTGCTGGGGCACGACCGGAAACTGAAGGCCGGCCGCTACACGATCCCGGTGGGCGCGAGCATCTACCGCATCCTGCGCCAGCTCTCCTCGGGGATGGGGAAGAACGACATGGTCACGATCCCGGAGGGGCTCAGGACCGAGGAAATCGCGCATATTCTGGCAACGCAGGCCAAGATCGACCCCTCGCGTTTTGTCGCGCTCACGCGCGATTCCTCCTTCGCGGCGTCGCTCGGGGTGCCCGCGGACCGGCTGGAAGGCTATCTCTACCCGGACACGTATCCTTTCTACCCGCTCCTCTCTCCGGACGAGGTGGCCCGCGTGATGGTGGGCCGGGCGATCCGCGTGTTCGAGGAGGAGATGGGGCTCCCCGGGGGTCGCCAGGGACTGACCATGCACCAGCTCGTCACGCTCGCCTCGATCGTCGAGGCGGAAGCGGCCATGTCCGTCGAGCGCGCGCGCATCGCGGCCGTTTTCTACAACCGGCTGAAGCGGGGTATGATGCTGCAGTCCGACCCGACCGTGACGTACGCGCTCGGGATTTACCGAAACCGGGTTTTCTACAGCGACCTGAACGTGAAATCGCCCTACAACACCTACCGAAACCGCGGGCTTCCTCCCGGTCCCATCTGCAGCCCGGGGCGCGCCGCGATGCATGCCGTGCTCTTCCCGCTCCCCGATTCCACCGAGCTCTATTTCGTGGCCCGGGGGGACGGGACCCACATTTTCTCCAAGACGTGGGAGGCGCACCTGGCCGCGATCGCGCACGTGCGCGCCGTCACCAAGTCCGAATCGACCACCACGTCGTTCGCTGGACCGCTGCCTCCGGCCATGCTCCCGGCCGGCCCCGATACGGTTGCGCACGCGAGCCGCGCCGAGGTCCAGACCGCGCCCGGCAACGGCGCGGCCCACGCGAGCCGCGCCCAGGTCCGGAGCGCGCCCGGGAACGCCCCGGCCCACGGCAAGGAGGCGGCGACAAAGGCGGCGACGGGCTCGCGCACCCCCGCGACGGCGGACTCGCATAAGGCCGCAGGCTCGCGCAAGGCCGGGGACTCGCATAAGGCCGCAGGCTCGCGCAAGGCCGGGGGCTCGCACACGACGGCCGCGAAATCGAAAAAAGGGACGCTTCATTCCAGCGGTCCGCCCGCTCCGTCCGAGGCCGTCACGCCCACGAAGCGAAAGAAGCGCGTGGTGAAGCCGTGAGCGAAGCCCCGGCCACTTTCTTCTCGCGCTTGGGCTCGCGCTCCACCATTCCGGACGATCTCAAGGCGAAGCGCGCGCGACTTGAAGAAATCCTGCGTGGCCTGGGACGCGTGCTCATCGCCTATTCGGGCGGCGTGGACTCGGCCGTGCTCCTCGCCGAGGCGCACCGCGTGCTGGGAGATTTGGCCTGCGGCGTCATCGCCCAGAGCCCCTCCTTGCCCGCGGCGGAGCTTCAGGAAGCCCTCGCGCTGGCGTGCGAGCGCGGGATTCCGGTGAGGGTGATCCACACCATGGAGATGGAGCGAGAGGCGTACCGGGCCAACCGTCCGGATCGGTGCTTCCACTGCAAGACGGAGCTGTTCGAGAGCCTCGATAGTCTCGCGCGCGAGGAGTCCTGGGACGCGATCGCGTACGGAGCCATCACCGACGACCTGGGCGACGTGAGACCGGGGATGGTCGCCGCCGAGCGGCATCGGATCCGCGCGCCGCTCCTCGAGGCGGGCCTCTCGAAGGTCGAGATCCGGATCTTGGCCCGACGCCTCGGGCTCAAGGTTTGGGACAAACCGCAGTCCGCATGCCTCGCCTCGCGGATCCCACACGGGTCCGAGGTGACTCCGGAAAAACTGAAGCAGGTGGAGCTGGGAGAGGCGGCGCTCCGGGAAAAACTGGGGCTCCGGATCGTGCGCCTGCGGCACGAGGGCGCGAAGGCGCGGATCGAGGTCGACCCGTCCGACATCGCCAGGCTTCAGCGGCCGGACCAAAAAGACGCTATCCTCGCGATCGTTCAGCAACTAGGATTCGCTGAATTGGAGATCGACCCCCGGGGGTATCGCCGGGCCGACCCGCTGCCACCGACCGTCCAGGAGGATTGAGGATGCCGACTCCCGCCGAGATCCGCCGACAGCGCCGGGGCCCGGGGCAACGCCCCGCGGAGCCGCCGAACGTCGAGATTCCCTTCGGGCGAAAGAACTACCTTATTTTCGGGCTGGCGGCCCTGGTCATCCTGGCGGGGTACGTCTTTCTCTCCAAGGGCTCCATAACCATAGCTCCCATATTGCTTTTGCTGGGATACCTGGTTCTCATTCCCATCGGGATCCTGGCCAAGTGAGGGCAAGGGCGAATAGCTCAGCTGGTAGAGCACTTGCCTTACACGCAAGGGGTCACAGGTTCGAACCCTGTTTCGCCCACCAAATTGCCCTCTGAACCCCTGTTAGGGTGTTCTTCCGCTTGACTTTGCTTCGGGTGCGTGGTAGACTATTTCCTGTTCGGCA
>JBGPHU010000030.1:0-21569 GCA_041484545.1 Candidatus Eiseniibacteriota bacterium
ACGCAAGGGCGGCCGCGCGCGCGGCGCGCTCGTCCACTTTCTCCGGCGCGGCCCCATCCTTGGGGACCGGGCGTGGAACCTGGGCGCCGCCGGTCTCGATGCCGGCGCGCAGCTTCTCCAGCCAGTCCCGGAGATGGCGCGCGGAGAGGCAGTCGTCCCGGTTGTATCCCTCGACCGCGGCGCGCACGTCTTCGGTGATGGCATCGGGGGCATGGAGCTCGAGGGCCCGCTCCATCACGCGGAGATTGGTTCCCGCGTCCGTCAGAGGAACGGCGCGCGTGAAGCCGTAGAAGGGCTCGAGCTTCTTGATCGAGTAGCTCTCGACGCTCGCTCGGAGCGACTGTTTCACCACCGCGTAGAGGTCCACGAAGAGCCCCGCCCGCAGCATGCGATCGACCTCTGCTTCTCGCGTGGCGTGGCGACCCATCAGCCGCTTGAACGTCGCGGGCTCGTACGGCGCGTAGTGGTAGACGTGCATCCCTGGATGCGCGGCCCAGGATGCAAGAATCCCGTCCACGACGGCCTCGAAGGCGGCGCGCTCCTCCGCGTCCGAGTACGCCCACGACGCGCGGGAGCCTCCGGCGGACAGGATCCCGAACAGGTACTCGCGTCCTCCGCTTCCGACGAATGGGTCGCCCTCGATGTCGAGAAACATATCGCCGGGTGAGGGCGCCGGGAGACGCGCCAGACCCTGGTCGGCTGTGATCGGAAGCATCTCGTGGACGGGAATTCCCTGCGTGCGGCCCGCGAGCTGAATCCGCGCTTGCTCCCGCACGCGCGTGAACGTTCCAGGCGAGCCGCGGCGCGGCGTGAACGGCAGCGGCAGGGGAAGCGTCCCGAGCTGCGCCAATGTGGTCGTGCCCGCGGCCGCGAGCTCGCGGCTCTGGAGTCGCGAGATGCCCGCGACAAGGCACAGGTGATCGTCCGCCCGCCGCTGCTTCTCGCAGGTGGTCCACCACCGGCACACGTCGCAGTGCGGGACAGGCTCGGGATAATTTGCGGCCGCGACCGCGCCGGGATCCTGCCGGGCCGTCACTTCGAGCCGCGCGCGCACGAAGCGGAAGTAGGCCGCGTAATCCCGAACCCGGAAGGTCTGCACGGGGGCCTCCGGGTCCGGCGTGACCACGTGAAACTGCTCGGGGTGTACTCCCTGCGCGGCGCCGAGGAGGTCGGAGTAGAGCGCGAGCTGGAGGACGGTGCCCCCGCGTGTCTCTTTCGCGAGCTTCGTATCCACGACCTGGTAGGACCAGTCGCCGAGGGCGCTCGGGGCCCCGACCCGCCGGAAAACGTCTGGGCGGCCGAACCAGTGTCCGCTTCGGAGCGCGGGCTGGAGGATGGCGCCCGCGCCGGCTCGCATGGCTTCCAAGGTCCGGGCGACGGCGTCTTCGCCACGTTGCTCGGCGATATCGACGACGACGAGCCCTTGCGCGCGGAGCGCGTCCGCGTAGCTACGCTCGTGGTCGAGCCCGCGTTGCTGGAGCACCACCATCACCGGGTCGACCCAGGTCGGCGCTTGGCGCTGGCCGTGCGCCACGGCAAGATCCAGGGCGGTCCTGTGCCGGCAGCCGAGAAACCAGGAGAGGTCGGTCGCGGTCAGCTCGATGTCGGGGCCGAGGATGCGCAAGAGGCCCAGCTTATTTGATTCGACTCGAGTTTCCCATGCGGTAAACTCATGGCTCGCAGCGCACCCAAGAACCGATCCCCCGGTCTCCGTTTCGCGTCGCCGAGCCGACAGGGCAGCGCGATTCGTCAGGAAGGCTACACCATGAGCTGCCACCGACTTAGCCACCGCCCTCGGATTTCCACCATCGCGCTTCTCGCCCTTTCGGCCCTGGCGGTCTGGCTGACGCTCCCCGGCGGCGCCCAAGCCAAGACCCACGCGCAGACCCAGGCCGCGCTCCACGCCAAGACCCGCGCGACCACGTGGCGCTCGGCGTGGCGCCCGGGTTGGCTGCCCGGCGACCCGGAGGGCGCGGCGGATCCAAACGTCCCGCCTCCGGTCTGGGCGCCGCGGGCCGCGCGCGCCGGCCGGGCTTCGGGGCTCTTCATCGCGCTGGATCCGATCACTCACTTGCCGACGATGCCTTCCGACGCGCAGAAGCGCGCCTTCGCGGCGCAGATGGAGCACGACGCGCTCCTCGCGCCGACGGCGCCATTCCAGATCCAGCGGCTTCCGGGCGGCGGCGAGATCATTCACCTCAACGGTCAGTTCCAGGTCTACTCGATCGCCCGGCGTGACTCGCGCGGGCGCATCGTCACCGACTGCGCGCCCGATCCGGCGGCCGCTCGGAAACTCCTGACTGAGCCCGCGCCTCCTTCCACGACTGTCCGGGAGGAGAAATAGCCATGCGGCGCACACCTCTCGCTCTTGCGGCGCTCGCATTCCTCCTCTTCACCCCGACGGCTCGCGCCAGCAACTTCGTCCTCATCAACCTGGACGGCGCGGGCGAGGGCTTCAACGACCCGACTCCGGTGGCGCCAGTAGGAGGCAACCCAGGCACGACGCTCGGCCAGCAGCGCCTGAACGTGTTCACCACGGCGGGCCTGATCTGGGGCGCGTACCTCTCGGACAACGTCACGATCCGCGTGCAGGCGAATTTCGACCCGCTCACTCCCTGCGACTCCACGAGCGGCGTGCTCGGGAGCGCGGGCGCCGTTACCCTCGCATCCGATTTCACCGGGGCGTTGATTCCCAACACGTGGTACTCGATCGCGCTCGCGAACAAGCTGGCTGGGACGGACCTGTCCACCGCCAACAACGACATCACCGCGCAATTCAACTCGAGCGTGGACAACTCCACGTGTCTGGGCTCGGCGAGCTGGTACTACGGCTACGACCACAACGAGGGCGCCGACATCGACCTGCTCGCCGTTGTCCTGCACGAGATGGGACACGGGCTAGGGTTCCAGACGTTCGCGACAGTCTCCACCGGGCAGTTCCTGAGCAACCGCCCGGACATCTTCGCGCGGAATCTCTTTGACCGCACGTTGGGGCTTACCTGGGACCAGATGACGAACAATCAGCGGAAGAGCTCCGCCATCAACACAGGGCAGCTTGTCTGGAACGGGCCGAGCGTGAAAACGAACGCTTCGCGCTTTCTCGGCCCGGCGACCCTGGTCCGAATCGACTCCCCCGCCGCGATCGCCGGGGAGAAAGATTTCGGCACCGCCGACTTCGGCGCCCCGCCTTCCGACCCGCCGCTCCAGGCGCAGGTCGTGCTGGTGAACGACGGAGTTGGAACGACGAGCGACGCGTGCGAGCCGATCGTGAACGGCGCCCAGCTCGCCGGAAAGATCGCCCTGATCGATCGCGGCACGTGCACCTTCGCGGCGAAGGCCGCGGCCGCTCAGGCCGCGGGAGCGGTCGGGGTCATCATCGGCAACAACGTCGCCGGTGCTCCGCCGGGCATGACCGGAAGCGATCCCTCGATCACGATCCCGGTAGTGAGCATCACGCAGGCCGACGCGACCGCGATCAAGGGGCAGCTGGGCGTGGGCGTCACCGCGACGATCGGGATCGACGTCTCGCGCCTCGCGGGGACGGACCTCGAGGGGCGGCCAAGGATGTACGCGCCCAATCCGCTCCAGTCGGGCTCGTCGGTCTCGCACTGGGACACGCCGGAGACCCCGAACCTCCTCATGGAGCCTTTCATCACGAGCGACCTGACGGGCGTGGACCTCACGCAGTACGCGTTCGCGGACATCGGCTGGCTGGGAACCGTGAGCGCGGTCGCCGTTGTGAACGCGCCCGCCGCGCCCGCGCGCGCGTTCAGCGTGCCGAATCCCTTCTCGGGCAAGACCTCGATCAAGTTCTCGCTCGCGCGGCCGGGACAGACCACGCTCGAGATCTTCGACGCGGGCGGCAAGCTGGTGAAGCGGATGCCGGCGGCCTGGCGCCCCTCGGGCGCGCAGTCGGTGGAATGGGACGGCGCGGACCAAGCCGGCCATCGCAGCCCCACGGGCGTCTACTTCTGGCGCGTGAAGTCGGGAGGGGCGTACCGCGCGACCCCCGGCGGTGGTCCGTATGAGGTTCTATCCGGCCGGATGGTGCGGATCAATTAGGAACGCGGCGCCGCTTTTCCCGCGGCGACCCGCCGACTGTGATACTGTGATCGCATGGAACTGAGCAGCATCCCAGAGTTACTCCATCAGAAAATTGCATTTCGCATCACCGAGCCACGGGAGTTTGGAGCCGAGCACAGCTCGGGCCCGTTCGCGGGCCGCGTGATCGCTATCCACGACGATGCCCTGGTCATCGATTTGGACACGCCGGTCGTGTTCCGGGGCGAGAAGATCATCCAGCTCGTAGCCACGCCCCTCTACGAGCGCGATCGCCTGACCTCGGACTCCCTGATCAAGGGCACGACGGTCACGCTGATCCCCATCACTCAACTGGACATCGCGGAGATCGGCGACGACTACAAGATCGCCGCCACGCGCCGCCGCTGGTTCCTGGGCGGCGAGTTGATGCTGGCGGAGTAGTTCCCCGGACCGCTCGCCCAACCTTTCGATCCTCTCGCGACCTAGCCCGGCAATAGCCTCGCCGTCAGCGTGATCGCGCCCACCGACGCGAGCGCCTTCGAGACCGGGCAGTTCGCTTTCGCTCCCTCCGCCAGCCCCTGGAATGCGGCGGCATCGATGCCCGGCACCGATCCCTCCGTCGCCAGCTCGATCTTGGTGATCGCGAAGCCCTCGCCCGCCTTGTCGAGCGTGACCGTCGCGGTCGTGTGGATGCGAGCGGGCGGATGACCCGCGGCCGTGAGATCGGCGGCCAGGGCCATCGAGAAGCATCCCGCGTGCGCGGCGCCCAGCAGTTCCTCCGGGTTGGTT
This sequence comes from Candidatus Eiseniibacteriota bacterium, assembly GCA_041484545.1. Taxonomy (GTDB): domain Bacteria; phylum Eisenbacteria; class RBG-16-71-46; order SZUA-252; family SZUA-252; genus WS-7. The sequence continues at coordinate 4,831 of JBGPHU010000030.1, forward strand.
CCCATCGCCTTTCCGAAACGATCGTCGAACGAATACGGCAGGTCGAAGGCGCGACTCCCCGCCTTCAGCCGGCCTCCGCCCGCTTTCAGATTCCCATGCCACTCGGCTTCCGCACGGCGTGACGGCATTGGTGCTCCTTTCAGGGTCCCGGTTCTCTGCGGGCGTTCTATTTCGGCCACAGCCATCCGAACACGCCCGCCGTGAGAAGCCCGTAGATCAAGCCATCGAACGTGTTCTTGATCGTCGTGCTCCACTTCCGCTTGTACCAGATGGAATCCTGCCATTGCCCGATCGAGTACGCGATGAACGCGGTGCATCCGGCGAAGCGGAAGACCTCGAGATAGGTCGCGCCGCTCGAGAGCGCGCGACCCGTGACGTACGCCGTCAAGGCTCCCACGAGCAGGAGGTACACGAACCACTGCCCCAGGCTCGCTCCCAGGTTCTGGGCTGCGGGGCTGAACACGGTCATCACGACGACCGGCCCCTTCTTCATCTTCGCCTTGAAGTCCGGGCTCTTCATTCCCTCGTGGCCGCCGGCGCAAGGGATCATGTAGTCCCCCGGCGGGATGTTGAACCGGCGCAGCGCGTCCTGAACCTCGTCCTCGGACGGCACCTTCCCGAAGTCGGTGCGGTGGTACGGCAGCAGCATGTGGATGAGCCAGCTCGCGAAGAACACAAGGACCGAGGAAAGAAGGATCGGGAGCCACAGCGACGGGATCGATACCATCTTCACCCCCTGCGGATCGGAGTAATGCTCCGGGCCTCCCACGAAACTGCCCAGGCCCTGGCCGGCCGGAGCGGACCTCGCCGGTCCCGCTCCAACCCGCCCCGACCCGGGAATATGGCACAAGCCCCGCCCCGGAGGGAGCAGTTCATGTTCCACCTTCCGGAAATGCGTTAAGCTTCTTATTGATGATGCCGATACCCGTCGGGGTGGCTCGCCCCGTACACAGACGGCCGCTTCGCGGGCTTTGGTTCGCGATTCTGATCGTCCTCGCCGCGCGTCCCGCCTGCGCCGGAACAGTCTCCGGCGGCGTGGGGTTCGATTACCAGACCGGCCCCAGCGCGCAGTCCTATCGAAGCGCGCTCCTTTTCGCCTCGGCCGAGCGCGATGCCGGGGATCTGACGCTCGCCGCCATCCGCTACGGTGACAGCCGCCTCGGGCCGGGATTTGGCGCGTTCGCGAACGCCGGCGTCGCGGTGGCCCCGCGCCTTCACGTGCGCGGCATCGGGCTGCGGGCGATCGGGGACGAGGCGTACCGCGCATGGCGGTGGCGCCTGGGCCCCGAGCTCAAGCTGGCATCCAACGCAACGCTGGGCGCCTATTACCTGCGACTCACGGACAATGCTGGAGGCAGCTTCGGCTCCGTCGGGGCGGAATTGGGCGCTCCACTCGGGCCCAATGTCACGGGACAGATCGGCTCATCGTACGGAACATGGAACGGCGGCGCGACGACGGCTCAGGCGACCGTCTCGGGAACCTGGCGCGCGGCGACGCGTGTTCTTCTACTGGGCGAGATCGATGTGGGGCGCAATCTCGCCACGACGAGCACGACCGGGCCCGGCGGAGGGGGGCTCGGAGGACTGCCGCTTCCCGGCGGCATGGGAAGAGGCAACGGCCGCTCCGGTGGGTCCCAAACCACGAGTGACATCACCGCGGCCGGTCAGATCGGCATTCGATTTCTGATCCACTGAATTTGGAACGCGGGGGGTTTCGCGGCGCACGGCGAGCGTGCGCGCACATGAAGGAGGCACTGATGAAACAGCTTCAGACTGTTTTGTTCGGGGGTATGTTGCTTCTTGGGTCCGTGGGAATAGCGTCGGCTCAGAGCAGTGATCCGGCCGTCAAGCCCAGCACCCAGAGTTCCAGCACGAAGGCTTCCACCGAGATGAGCGCGACGACGAAAACCGAGACGTCCATGGACGCGGACGCCTCGATGAAGGCGATCCGCGACCGCGCCAAGAGTGGTTCTCCCAAGGCGCGCGCCGCGGTGGACACGAGGCTCAAGAAATTGTCGGGCGAGATCGACACCGAAACAAGCGCGAAGGGCAGCACGGTCGCGGCGGGACGCGTCGCGCCGGAATTCGGCATGACGGCAGATGCGCTCGTGGCGGAGGAGACCCAGTTCGGGGCCGGCCTCGGCGAGGTCGTCATCGCCCACACGCTCCTCGCGAATTCGAAGACCACGGTGACGATGGATCAGCTCTTCGCGATGCGGAAGGACGGCATGGGCTGGGGACAGATCGCGCAGGGCCTCAACCTGAAACTCGGCGAGGCGGTATCCGCGGTCATGAGCGAGGGCAGGGTCGCCAGCGGGAGAGCCAAGGCCGACGGTAAGGTGGCGATGATCCACACCGGATCGACCGCCGCGAACACCCATGCGGGCATGGGCGCGGGCGCGCACGCCGGTCACGCGGGCGTCGGCGCCGCGGGCGCCGCGGGCAGCATGGGCGTGGGTGCGGGGGCGAAGGTCGGGAAGTAATCGCGCGAAGAACTGGAATGGACTCGCGATACCATCGCCCCGCGGAGCAGCCGGCCGCGGGGCGGTTTCGTTACGGGGGGTCGAGCTTGCGCACGTCACCCACCACACGCACCAGGACCGGATACCCCTCGAGCCTTCGGGGAACGCGGGAATCGATCTCGGGAGTCCGTCGCGTGACGAGCACGAGGATCACGGGCGCCCCGCGCGACTTCCCCTCGCCGGTGCCGATGACGCCCGGAATCGCCATCAATCCGGGCGTATTGGATCTCAGGACTTCAGAAGCTGGCCGACGTGAGATTGGCGTGCGCTTCGTGGTCCGGTGCGGGAGCGTCGAAATCATCAAGACCGCCGCTGCCGTCGCCATCGCCATTGTCGCCAGGATCCGTCCCCTCGACATCATCGGCATCCTTGCTGCTCCAGTGCTCGTGGACGACTTTCCACGACTTGCCCTCGCGCTCCAGCACGAAGGTCATCGCGGCGGGCACCTCGAGGTCCTCTTCCTGGCCGAACGTCTGCACCGTGAACGGAGCCACCGCCAGAACGTAACTGCTGCCCAGAGGCGTCACCTCGACTAAGCCCAGCGTGAACTTGAAGGTGCCTTGACGGCCCGCGAACTGCCGGGCATCGGTCTGAATCGAGCGCCATCCGTGGCTGATGGCGCCGTCCCCGACGGAAGTCACGCCGGGGGCCTTGCTAACCATGTTCATGAGGGAGCCGATATCGCCCCGGTTCATGGCCTTGACGTAGGAGCGGACGAACTGCTCCGCGGTGACGCTCGGCTTGCTGGGAGCCTGCTCGGTGGAGGAAATCCCAAGGGTTGGAACCAGAAGAAGAGCTGCGAAGACGATAGATGCCTTGGACATAGTACGATTTCCTCCTAGCGAACAGCCCGATAGCCTTCGGGACGCTAAGAATGCCCCATGAGCCTGGTAGAATACCCCCAACATCGGCATTTCCCGCCCGGATTTTTTGCAATCCCCTACAAATCCTCCGTAATTGTCCCTACAAGATTTCTGTCCGCACACAGGGATACGGTCGCCAGGCGGCATTGCACAATGCATTTCCCCCTTTGCGCTACGCGGCACGACCGCTGCAATTGATCCCCCTCGCTTAGCACCGGCGGAACCGACGCAGGAGCCCGGGCCAGTAGACGTAACTCGTTCATCGAATAGGAGGTACACTCGTGAAAGTGCCGCTTCGATCGCGACTCGGAACCCTTCCGATCCTCGTCGCGCTTCTACTGCTCGTGGGTTGCTCTACCTCCCCCTTATCTCCCGTGCAACCCTCCGGCCAAAGCCAGGCCTTTTCGGCCGATCCCACGGCAGCGAACGCGGACCTTCTAACCGCGACGGCCAAGGTGGTCTCCGGGACGGTGAACGGGCTCCTGGGCGGTGTCATCCGGAACGGCGACTGGACGGTCACGATCCCTGCCGGATCGTTCACGGGAGTCGGCCTGATCACGGTCACGGTGCCCGACGCCAGCGTGCGGAAATGCGATCTCGGAATCTTCCCGTCGCTGCTCAACGGCTTCAATGTGCCGGTAACGCTCACATGCAGGCTCCTAAGCGCGGACGAGGTCCAGACCTACGTCATGAAGTGGTGGGATCCGAGCACGAAGACGTGGAAAGAGATCCCTTCCACGAACTCCTCGACCACGATGAGCTGCAGCGCTTCGCTCCCGCACTTCTCGACCTATAGCTGCGGCAAGGCGGGCTGGTAAGACCTCGGCCTTCGCGATAAGCTCCCGCGGCAACCGGCTCTGACGGGAACCGCGAGGAGCGATGGCCAGGCAGCGAACCACCGAGCAGCGCAAATCTAAGTCCACAGAACCAGGATCCAGACGAGTGGCGCACCGGCCCCCCCAGCCGATGCGCCACAAGGTTCTCCTCTATCTCTGCTTCTTCGCCTCGGGGATCGCCGGCCTCACGCTCGAGATCGTCTGGTCGAAGTACCTCTCCTACCTTCTCGGAAACTCGATCTACGGCGTCGCCACGGTGGTCGCGGCGTTTCTGGGCGGGCTGGGGCTCGGCGCGGTCGTGGGCGGCCGGCTCGCCTCGCGCACGCGCCAACCGCTTCTCATGTACGCGCGGCTGGAGATTCTCGTGGCGCTGATGGGCCTCCTGAGCCCGCTCGCCTACCTCGTTGCCCGTCCCCTCTTCGCGAGCCTCTACGGGGCCATGGGCGGAAGCGGCGCTCCGTTTCTGCTCGCGCGCTTCGCGATCCTCTTCCTGGCGCTCCTGATTCCCACGATCGCGATGGGCGCGACGCTGCCGCTCCTGGTCTCGGCCCTCACGCGTCGCGAAGGTGAGTTCGGCTCCTCGGTCTCGCGGCTCTATGCCGTCAACACGATGGGCGCGGTATGCGGCGTGGCGCTCGCCGGGTTCGCGCTGATCCCCTCGCTCGGGCTCTGGAAGACAGCGGCGGCAGCCGCCGGCATCGACCTCCTCGTGGCAGGCGCGATTTTCCGCTCGAAGCCCGCGCCGACTCCGGCTCATGCGGACGAGGGCGAGGGAACCATCCAGGATGCGGCCGACTCGATCGAGATGTACCGCGGCGCGTTCACCCGTCTCATACTCCCCGCGTTCGCCGTCTCCGGCTTCTGCGCCATACTCTACGAGGTCGCGTGGACGCGGATCCTCTCGGTTCCCTTCGGAGGGATGGTCTATTCGTTCTCCGCGATCCTCGCGGTCTATCTCCTGGGCATCGCCGTGGGCGCGGCCTTCGCGGCAATCTTGCTGCGGGTGTCCAGAAGTCCGGTGCTCCTCTTCGGCTTCTTTCAGCTCCTGCTTGCCTTGGCGGTCGTCCTCAGCTCGCGCGTCTTCGCGTCGCTCCCGGATCTCCAGGCGACCCTGATCGCGCAATCGCGCGGAAACGCGCAGCGCCTCTTCGCGGGCGAAGCGGCGGTGGCCGCGAGGATCGTTTTTCTGCCGACCCTCTTTCTCGGCGCCCTCTTCCCGCTCGCGGCCGCCATCTACCAGCGCGGGCGGCGGAGGTCCGGCGACGGGCGCGGGCGGAGCGACGGGGGTCGCGAAGCGGGCGCCTCCGTGGGCACGATCTACGCGGCCAACACCCTGGGCTCCATCGCGGGCTCGATCGCGACGGCCTTCATCCTGATCCCCGCCATCGGATCGCTCCGCGCCATCCTCGCGGCCGCGCTCGCGAACGCCGTGATCGGCTGCGTGGCGCTCCTTCTCGGCGAGGGCGCGCGATGGAAGCGCGCGCTGGCGGCGACGGCAGCCATCGCGGGAGTCGCCGCGGTCGCGGTCTTCGCGACCCCCACATGGCAGGCCGAGCGCATGAGCTTCGGGTTCGTGCGGCTTCTGCGCGCTTACGAGTTCGGAGGCGAGGGTCTCGTGCACCGCATCCTCGAGAAGGTGGGCCACTCGGAGACGCTGGAGCGGCTGCTCTTTTACAAAGAGGGGCGGGTGGCCGCCGTCGCCGTGCTCGAGACCGGGGACAAGAGCCAGCTCCGACGCGCGCTTCTCATCAATGGGAAAACCGACGCGACCACGGGAAGCGGCGAGGACATGGCGCAACAGGTCATGGTCGGCCAGGTCCCGCTGCTCCTGGCGCCGCACGCCAAGAGCGTGTGCGTGGTGGGCTACGGGAGCGGCGTCACGACCCATGCGGTTCTCACGCATCCGGTCGAGAGAGTGCTGACTCTGGAGTTGGAGGGCGCGGTGATCGAGGCGGCGCCCTTCTTCGAGGACGCGGCTCACCGGCCGCTCGCCGACGCGCGAAGCCGGCTCGTGGTCGAGGACGCGGGAACTTACTTGAGGTCCACGAAGGAGAACTTCGACGTCATCATCTCCGAGCCGTCGAATCCTTGGATCGCGGGAGTGGGAAATCTCTTCACGAGGGAGTTCTATCAGGAGGCTCGCCGCAGGCTGAACCCGGGCGGGGTCTTCTGCCAATGGATCCAGACCTACTCGGTTTCGCCGACCACGCTATCGACCGTGTTCCGGACGGTGACGACGACCTTCCCGCAGGGGCAGCTCTTCTACGTCGAGTCCTCGGGAGATCTCATCATCCTCGCCGTGCCCGACCGCGAGCTGGCCCTGGATCGAGCCTCCATGGACGCCGCGTTCCATAGCCCCGGCGTGGCGGAGGACTTCGCCAGGATCGGGATTCACTCGCTGGACGACGTGCTGGGCGCTTACCGCGGCCGTCTCGACCGGCTCGCGCGCGAGGCCGGACCCGGCCCGATCAACACCGACGACAACTCCTGGCTGGAGCACGAGGCGCCGCTGGACCTCATCACGCCTCAGGAGGACAACCCGCTCCTCGCCCGGTCGCCCCAGGTGGAAGCGGACCTTCGCGCCTCGCTACGCTAGCTCATCGCCTCCTGCACCGCGCGGTCGAGCCCGATGGCTCGCCCGGCCGCGAATACCCGCGCCGCGTCTCCGTCTCCGAGCTTGGCCCGTGCGGCCGCGAGGCTCCGCTCGAGCTGCTCCTGGTCGGGGCGGGCGAGCGGCACCCGGATCGCTTCACGGTGCGCCGCCGCGGCCCCCGCAAGCCTGAGAGACCGCTCGGCATCACCGGCGGCGGCCGACAGCTCGGCCATTGCTTCGATCGCGTCCGCGACCCCTCCGGTATCCCCCACGTCCTGGAAGATCTCGAGGCTCTCGAGGAGAAGGGCCCGGGCCGATGCCACGTCCCCTTCCCGCACCGCAATCCTTCCCAGGAGCCGGAGCGAGAAGGCGATCCCCGATTTGTCCCCCAGCTCCCGCTGGATGGCGAGGCTTCGGTCCTGGAACTCGCGCGCGGCGGCCAGGTCGCCCTGATAGAGCGCGACGTCGCCCAGGCCGTTCAGTCCCGCGGCCTCGGAGCGCAGGTTTCCCAGCTCGCGCTGAATCCCGATCGCCTCCTCGTATAACGCGCGCGCGGCGGCGGGATCGCCCATCGCGTACGCGACCACGCCGAGGCCGTGCGACGTGAGCGCGATCCCCGACCGGTCTCGAAGCTCGCGGCGGATATCCAGAGCCTGCTCGTAGAAGCCGCGGGCGGCCACGAGACCCTCCTGCTGGTTGGCGACATTGCCCAGCTCGAATAGCGCGTCGGCGACGGCGCCCCGCGTTCCCAGCTCGCAGGCGATCGCGAGGCTCTCCTGGAGCATCGTTTCCGCCGCTCCGAAATCTCCCTGGACCCGAGCCAGCACCGCGCCGCCGTAGAGAGCTTTCGCGCGGCCCGAGGTCCGCGCGGCCGCATCCACCGCCGCGACTTCGCCGAGGCGCTTTCTCCCTTCTTCCCAGTACCCGCGCACGTACCAGAAGCGCCAGAGCGCGCCGGCGAGCCTCAGCGCGCCCGCGGAATCCGCGCGCGCCACATGAAGCCTGATTGCGAGGCGCACGTTGTCGTGCTCCTGCTCGATCCGCTTGAGCCACAGGCCCTGCTCGGGCCCGCGCAGCTCGGGCTCCGCCGTTTCGGCGAACGTGATGAAGTAGTCCCCGTGCCTGCCGGAGAGAGCGTCCGCCTCGCCGCTCGCCCGGAGCTTCTCGCCGCCGTAATCGCGGATCGTCTCGAGCAGGCGGTAGCGTCCGCCTCCTTCTTCCATCTCATCCGGCACGACGAGCGACTTGTCCACGAGGGCGCTCACTAGATCCAGGACTTCCGCATCCGCGATGTCGCCGTTCGGGCAAACCCCCTCCGCCGCCTCGAGCGTGAATCCTCCCGCGAAGACCGTCACGCGGTTGAGGAGGATCCGCTCCTTGGGCGCGAGCAGCTCGTAGCTCCAGTCCACCGTCGCGCGCAGCGTCTGTTGACGCGGGAGCGCGGTCCGGCTGCCGCCGGTGAGGAGCTGGAAGCGGTCCGTCAGCCGCGCGAGGATCTTCTCGACCGGAAGCGCCTTGACGCGCACGGCGGCCAGCTCGATCGCGAGCGGGATGCCGTCCAGCCGGTGGCAGATGTGGGCGACCGCCGTGGCGTTCCGGTCGGTGAGCTGGAAGGTGGGCAGCGCCGCGACCGCACGGTCCACGAAGAGCCGAACCGACTCGTAGCGCGCGACGATGTCTTTCGTCTTCACCGCCGTGGTGCGGATGTCGGGCACGCTCAGCATCGGCACGCGCCAGACCAGCTCGCCGCGCAGCCCCAGCGACTCGCGGCTCGTGGCCAGGATCCGAAGCTGCGGGCACTCGCGGAGGAGCCCCTCGGCCATGGCCGCGACCGCCGCGGCAAGGTGCTCGCAGTTGTCGAGCACAAGAAGCATCTGCTTGGAGACGATGTACCCGGCGAGGGTTTCGAGAAGCGGCCGCCCGGGCTCCTCCTGAACGCCGAGCACGCTCGCCACGGTCTGCGGAACGAGATCCGGATCGCTCAGGCTCTCCAGCTCCACCAGCCATGCGCCCTCCGGCTGCTCGCCGAGCATGTCCATGGCGACCTGGATCGCGATCCGCGTCTTTCCCGAGCCGCCCGACCCCGTCAGCGTCACGGCGCGCGAGGAGCCGAAGAGGCGCCGCACCTCGGCCCGCTCGCGCCTGCGCCCGATGAAGCTCGTGAGCTGGCTCGGAAGGTTGTTCGGCCCCCGTTCGGCGGAGTGCCTTGGGATCGCGATGGTCGACGTGACGTGCTCGGCGCTCTCGCGGAGTCCGCGGAGCGCGTCCGCGAGAGCGCGTGACGACGGGTAGCGGTCGTCTTTGTCCTTGGCCATCGCCCGCGCCAGGATCAGGTCGACGTCGCTCGGAATCTCGGGCCGGATCACGCTCGGCGGAGCCGCGTCCTTGACGGCGATCGCGTGCATCGTCTCGAGGGCGCTCTCGCCCGAGAACGCCGCGCGTCCGGTCAGCGCTTCGTAGAGAGTCGATCCGAGCGCGAAAATGTCGGAACGCGCGTCGAGGGGGTTTCCCCGCGCCTGCTCGGGAGACATGTAGGCGATCGTTCCCACGATGAGCCCGGGGGCGGTGAGCTGCGCGACGGTGGCGTCTCCCGCGGGGATATCGCTCAGGGAGGTCACCACCTTCGCGAGTCCGAAGTCCAGGACCTTGGCGATCCCCTGCTTCGTCACGAGGATGTTGGACGGCTTGATGTCCCGGTGGATGAGCCCCAGCGCATGCGCCGCCGCCAAGGCGTCGGAAACCTGCACCCCGATCTCGATCCAGGCCGGGAAATCGATCCCGCCGCCGTGCGCGAGGCTTCCGAGGGTTTCCCCCTCGACGTGTTCCATCACGATGAAGTCCCGGCCCTCGACCTGATCGACCGAGTAGATCGTGACGATGTTGGGATGGCTCAGCGAGGCGGCGGAGCGAGCCTCCTGTAAGAGGCGCCGGCGCGCCTCGGGATCCTGCGTGGCCGACAAAGGAAGAAGCTTGACCGCGACGACGCGATCAAGCTTCGTGTCCCTTGCTCTGTAAACCTCCCCCATCCCGCCTTCACCGAGTTTTCCCTCGATGCGGTAGTGGGAGAGGAGCGCTCCCGGTTGCAGCGCCGTCACGTTCGCACTAGCTGCAGTGGCGCGCGACGTATCACCTCACGATGGCGAGGCGTCCGTTGTGCACTCCGTCAGCCGACTGGACCCGGTAATAATAGACGCCCGAAGCGAGCGGCAGCCCCTTCGAGTCCATCCCGTCGATCAGGATCTGACGAGGACCGGGCGCCACGTTCGTTTCATTCGCCAGCTCGCGGACGAGACGCCCCTGCATGTCGTAGAGATTGACCTTGAGCCATCCGCCCTTGCCGAGATTCAGGTTCAGCTTCGCCTGCGGGTTCAGCGGGTTGGGAACGACGCTCGCCGATCCGACGGCCGTGGTGTTGGCGATGATTTCGGTCGTCAGGGAGCCGGAGAAGAAGGCGCCCGAAAGTAGCTGCCCCTGGACCTGGACGGTCACGGTGCTCTTGGTGGTGATGAGGCTGAACAGGGCCCGTAGATCCCCCTTGTAGAAGCAGGCGGTCAGCTCGGCGATCCCGTTGTGATTCCGGTCGTCGAGCACGGACGTTTTCCCCACCACCGCATGGATCTCGGTCACGGCGCCCGTTCCGAACGAGATCATCTCGATGGTCGAGAAATTCACGTCGGTCAACGCAAAGGAGTGGTCCACCGGCTCGATCTGGACGCAGTTCGTCGAGCGGGCCGCGCCGACGTTGATCTTCACGGGCTCCAGCAGGAAGACATTGGCCGGCGCCGCGACGCGCACCGTGACCGCGGTCGAGGCGGTCCCGACCAGCCGGTTCGAGGCGGTGAAGTTCAGGACGTACGTGCCGACGTCGGCAAGCCGAGGCGTCCAGGTGACCGTCAGGCTGGTGTTCAGGGAATTCACCGAATACGCACCGGGATTCCCGGAAGGGAGCGCGGAGAGGTCGGCCGTGAACGAGTCGATGGGGTCGGTGTCCGGATCCGCGGCGGTCACGGTCACGCTCATCGGAACGCCCGGATCGGCATCCCGGGTGGCCGGAGCGGTGACGACCGGCTGGTGGTCGACCACGAAGGTCGCGTCGTTACCCGGCGGCAGGGCGGACGCGTCCGCGGAGAGCGTGGTCGTCTGCACCGCGCGCGCGGCAAGCCGGATCGGCGCCGCGGCAAGTGCCGTGCCGGAGGGCGAGGTGCTGGCGTAGACGTCCAGGGTCGTCGAGGTGCCGGTGGTCGTTGTCGACGAGCTGGCGCTGATGATCGGGCCCTTCTGGGCCGCAAGCGGGGCGAGCGCGACGCCGGGGGCGCGAGGCGCCAACCGAGGCGAGGGCGCGGCTGAGAAGGAAGGGCTCACCACGTGGATCGTGCCCGTGGCGTAGCTGGTGCCTCCCTCGTCCGTGGCGCTGAAAATAATGTCGTAGTCGCCTTCCTGTCCCGCCTGGGGCGTCCAGGTGAACACGCCCGAGATATTGATGCCCGCCGGCCCCACGTGGAGCCGGGTCGTGCTGGAGGCGCTAAGGTCGTTCGCGGTCGCCGTGAAGATGACATCGTATAAGCCCGCGTCGCCCGCATTCATGTGCCAGTGGAAGGTCCCCGCCGTGTTGTCCTCATTGGCGACGAACGAGGCGTCGTTGCCCTCCGGAAGCGAGCCGTGATTCGCCGTCAGGGAGGATATGGGATTTGCGTCAGGATCCGAGGCGGTAACCGCGAACGAGATGTCGCCGCCCTCTTCTCCCACGATGTCGGGTGGCGCGATCACCACCGGCGGATGGTCGGTGGCTGTCTGGAACGCGCTCCATTCCTCGAAGCCGTCGCTCGTGTGCAGGCCCGCGCCCGTGCAATCTCCGAAGGAGGCGTAGAGATAGAAGTGGGCGCTGGAGGACACGTCGAAATACGAAGTCGGGACAAGCACGGTCATGTCGACGGCGCCGCTCCCGGGGTGCAGGGACGTGCTCATGTGCACTTCCTGGTTCGAGGCCATCTCGTACCAGAGCGCGCCCGTTGAAGAGAGCGTGGCGTAATCCGCGATGGCGGGATCGGACGCGCTGAAGATCTGAAGGCCGTCGAGACAAATCCGCTCCTCGGGTGAGGAGCCGGTCTCGTTCGCGTCGAGCCGGAAGGAATAATAGCTGACGTCCCCGACGGTCACGGCCGCGAGAGAGCCGAAGGTCAAGGAGTGCGTCCAGGGCCCGACCTTTCCATCGAGCGGCACCGGGACAAAGTCGGTGTTGAACGCGGTTTCGGTGCTGTCCCGCTGCTCACGCAGGAATGGGGCGAACACGCCGGTGCCGCCCGATTCTCCCGATCCCTCGGACCAGACCACGCCCTGCGCGTCGGTCACGTGCGCGCCGGAGGTCGTGAGGTCGATCGTTGGAGCGTCTGCGACGATGATGACGGTGGTCTTGGATCCGGATACCGTGTTCGACGCGGTGAAGGTGACGCTGTAGGTGCCCGCCTGTTCGAGGTTGGGCGTCCACGAAAGCGTGCCGGTGGTATTCGACTCCGAGGTGACGCTGAACAACGCACCCGCATCGATGGCGGACCCGCTCGCGGTGAACGAGTCGATCGGCAGGGAGGCCACCGCGCTTACGTCGAACGAGACCAGCAGTCCCTCGACGCTCCGGACGGTGTCGGGCGCAGAGACGGTCGGGCCGTAGTCGGTCTCCGTCTGCGCAGCGGAAGGCGGGACCGCCGGCGGGACCGCCGATGCTACGAAAAAGAGAGCGAGCAGCGCGACGAATGCGAAACGGGCACTCTTGTGTGGCGACATTGGGTTGGCCTCGGGCGATCGTTTGGTGTGTGGCGTGCTGAGGCGACGCTGCGATAAACGATGCAGTTGCCCCCCGGAAGTCGGAAGGTTAGCACAAAGTGAGAGGAAAATCCAGGGTTACATGCCTCGCGGATAGGATCTTAGGTGGTACGTAGCGGATGGGGAACCGGCAGCACGGGCCATCGCGGGTGTCCCGTAAACCCCGCTTCTGTCCTGTTATAACGACAACCCGAAACATCAGTCTGGAAGCAGCTTTTTCAAAGATCGGTCGGTCGCGCGCCCCGCAAAGGACGGCCCATGTCCCGGCCGGCCGGCGTAGCGAGCGTTCCCTGCGTCAGATACTGTCGCCGACGCCTCGCCGCTGAAGCCTGGCACGATCCTGGATAGGTTCGGGCGCAGAAGCTCTTACCGGCGGGCATCAGGACGAGAGCGGAGAAAACTAGAGCAGAGCAGGAAGACAATGGAGCCGCGCAAACCTAGGCCCCTCGCTCCTGCGGTCCGGACCTTACAGACACCACGCGCCTGCCGGACCGCGAGCGGGGCCGATTTATCGCTGGGCGGAAGCGGAGGAAGCGCCGTTCTCTTCGAGAGCCGCGCCGTTCGCCAAACGCTTGATGTAGCACCGCCGCCTCTTGTGCTGGCGCGCGTTGAAATGCTTCCAGTGCCCCTGCACTCGCAGATTCTCCTCCAGCTCCGGGTTCGACTCCGCGGAAAGGATCCCGTTCTGGATGAAGGTGGCCGCCAGCTCGGTGATGAGAAGCGCGTCGGCGCCGCTTCCCTGCAGGTCGGGACGGATCGCCCCGATCAGGAGATCCACGTGCTTCGGACGGCGGAGCGCGCGGAGCACATGGAAGACCCCGAAGGGGAAGAGGCGGCCTTTGGCCTTCTGGAGCGCCCGCGACAGGGAGGGCATCCCGATCACGAATCCCGCCGGCCGGCCCTCCGCATCGAGAAGGATCTTCACGTAGTCGGGAACCACGTTCGGAAAGTACTGCTTGGTATAGAACTCGATCTGACGGTCGGTGAGCGGGACGAACCCGTATAGCTTGCCGTACGAGCGATTGATGACCTCGAAGATCGCCCGGGTGTAGGGAAGAAAATCCTTGGGCTTGCGCGCGTCGAGAATGCGGAGCTTGCGCCGCTCCAGCACGCGATGCGAGATCTGCCGCGCCCGCTCGGGGATGGCAGCGGGCGTGTGGACCTCGAACTCGACCCAGTCCACGTCTTTCGCGTATCCGTGCTCTTCCAAGTGCTCGGGGTAGTAGGGGAAGTTGTACATGGTCGCCATGGTCCCCAGCTCGTGGAATCCCTCGACGAGCATCCCTTCGCGGTCCATGTCGGTAAAGCCGAGCGGGCCGTGGACGGCGTGCATGCCGCGGGATTGGGCCCAGGTCTCCACCTGGTCCAAGAGCGCGCGCGAAACCTCACGGTCATCCACGAAATCGATCCAACCGAAGCGCGCGTAGCGCTGTTTCCAGGTCTCGACGTAGGTGCGGTTGATGATCCCGGCAACGCGGCCCACGATCTTGCCGTCTCGATAGGCCAGCCAGTATTTCGCTTCGCAGAAATCGAACGCGGGATTCTTGTCGCGGCGCAGCGTGTTTCGCTCGTCGAAGAGGAGCGGCGGCACCCAGCAGTCGTTGCCTTCGTACAGCTCGAACGGGAAGCGAATGAACCGTCCGAGTTCGCGCCCGGACGTCACCTCCCGCATTTCGACCGGCATTTTACCTCCACAACCGGTCTTCCGAACCGGCGGGTTCAGAGTACCGCTTCCGCGGCCCGCCGGGGAATACTTACTTGATGTGGCACACCGAGAGGCCGCGCTTCTCGAGATACTGCTGGTGGTATTCCTCCGCGCGGTAGAAAGGCCCGGCCGCGAGGATCTTGGTCACGATGGGGCGCTTGAACCGGCGCTCGGCTTCCAGGTGCGCCTTGGACGCCCTTGCGGAAGCCTCCTGCGCCGTCGAGTGGAAGAAAATCGCCGACCGGTACTGCTCGCCCACGTCGGGCCCCTGGCGGTTCGGGGTCGTGGGGTCGTGGTTGGTCCAGAACACGTTCAGGAGGTCCTCGTAGCGCGTGCGCGAAGGATCGTACGTGACCTCCACCGCCTCAGCGTGGCCGGTCTGGTCGGTGCACACGTCCTCGTAGGAGGGATTGGCCGTGCGGCCTCCCGTGTATCCGACCTGGGTCGAGACGACCCCTTTGATCTGACGGAACGCGGCCTCCACTCCCCAGAAACATCCGGCCGCGAACGTGGCCTTCTCCAACGTCGTGGTCTTTTCCATTTTCGTGCGGGCTCCTCTGACCGCCGCGAAGCCCGCGGAGGCCGGTATGAAACAAAGCAACGCGATGGCGATGAACAGCCGGGTATGGCGCATGCGTCCGCTGCGAACCATAGGTGGGCTCCTTTTTCAGAATCATACGGCCGGTGGCCCGGTTTGGGACAGGGCCGCGTGGCGCCGCGAGAGCGCGCGCCTCGAGAGCGCGGGCCCAAGAGCGCGCCGACGCCCGAGAGCAGAAACGCCCCGGGGGGTCTCCCTCCCGGGGCGTCGTCCATCCAGCGACAAGAGACGTGGGTCCGCGCCTCTGCTTCTGTCGATTAGATCACCGGAACCGAGAAACGGTTCCCTGGAATCATTTCACAACTTCGTAATCGGCGTCGATTTCGCCGTCTCCGCCACGCTTTTTCCCATCACCCGGCGCGGCCTGCGGCTCGCCAGGCTGGGGCTCGCCCTCTCCCGGGCCACCCGTCCCCGGAGATCCTCCGCCCTGCGCCGAGGCCTCCTGGTAGAGCTTGCTCGAGATCTCGCTCCAGAGCTGCGTGAGCGCTTCGCTCGCTGTGCGGATCTCGTCGGCGTCCTCGCGCTGGACCGCCCCCTTCAGCCGCTCGAGGGCGCTGTCCAGCCGCGCCTTCGATTCGGCGTCGATCTTCTCACCCATCTCGCGAAGGTTCTTCTCCGTCTCGTAGGCGAGTTGCTCGCCGCGGTTCTTGGCCTCGATCCCCTCCCGGCGCTTCTTGTCCTCTTCCGAGTGAGATTCGGCGTCCGTCACCATCCGCTTGATCTCGGCTTCGGACAATCCGCCGGTCGCCTCGATTCGAACCTTCTGTTCCTTCCCGGTCGCCTTGTCGCGCGCCGAGACGTTGAGAATGCCGTTCGCGTCGATGTCGAACGTCACCTCGATCTGCGGAACGCCGCGGGGCGACGACGGCAGGCCGGTGAGCTGGAACCGCCCGATCGTCTTGTTGTCCGCGGCCATGGGGCGTTCGCCCTGGAGCACGTGGATCTCCACGGTCGTCTGATTGTCCGCCGCCGTGGAGAAGGTTTCCGTCTTGCGGGTCGGAATCGTCGTGTTCCGCTCGATGAGGTGGGTCGTCACGCCGCCCAGGGTCTCGAGCCCGAGCGACAGCGGCGTCACGTCGAGCAGGAGCACGTCCTTCACGTCGCCGGCCAGCACGCCGCCCTGGATCGCGGCGCCGATGGCGACGACCTCGTCGGGATTCACGCCCTTGTGGGGCTCTTTGCCGAAGAACTTCTGAACGACGTCCTGGACCTTGGGGGCTCGGGTCGCGCCGCCGACGAGGATCACCTCGTCCACCTCGGGCTGCTTGAGCCCCGCGTCCTTGAGCGCGCGGTCCATCGGCGGTGTCGTCCGCTGGATCAGCTCGTCCACCAGCTGCTCGAATTTGGCGCGAGAGAGCGTCACGTTCAGGTGCTTGGGCCCGCTCGCGTCCGCCGTGATGAAGGGAAGGTTGACGTCCGTCTGGAGGACCGAGCTGAGCTCGATCTTGGCCTTTTCCGCTGCCTCCTTGAGACGCTGGAGCGCCATGGGATCGCGCCTCAGATCCACGCCCTCCTGCTTCTTGAACTCCTCGGCCAGCCAGTCGATCACGCGCTTGTCGAAGTCATCGCCGCCCAAATGCGTGTCACCGTTCGTGGACTTCACCTCGAAGACGCCTTCGCCCAGCTCGAGGATGGAAATATCGTAGGTGCCGCCGCCCAGGTCGAAGACGGCGATCTTCTCGTCCTTCTTCTTGTCCAGTCCGTACGCGAGCGCGGCCGCGGTGGGCTCGTTGATGATGCGCTTCACGTCGAGCCCGGCGATCCGCCCGGCGTCCTTGGTCGCCTGACGCTGGGCGTCGTTGAAG
>JBGPHU010000031.1:0-21401 GCA_041484545.1 Candidatus Eiseniibacteriota bacterium
ACGGATCGATGCGCGCTCGCCCGGAGGGCCGGCCTCACGGTCGCGATCCACGCGATCGGGGACAGGGCCGTGAGGCAGGCGCTCGATGCGATCGAGGGCTCCATGCGGCAGGGGGGCCCCTTTCCGGTTCCACCACGGATCGAACACATTCAACTGGCAAGGGACGAAGATCTTCCCCGGTTCAAGGCGCTTGGCGTTTTCGCATCCGTTCAGCCCATCCACCAGGTCACGGACAGAGCCGTGGCCGCCCGCAAGTGGGGCGCGCGCACCTCGCGCTCCTACGCGTACCGGGCCCTCCTCCGCGCGGGGGCCAGGCTTCTCTTCGGCTCCGATGCCCCCTTCGACCGGCCCGGGCCGCTCCTTGGAATCCAGGCCGCGCTGCTGCGTCGGGCGGGCGGGGAGCCCGAATCCCGGGCGTTTCACCCCGAGCAGCGCCTCCGGCTGGCGCCCGCGCTCCGCGCGCACCTCGAAGAACCGAATCGACTGGCGGGTTGGCCCACACCCCTTGGTAGAATCGAAGCAGGATGGGGAGCGGATCTGGTCCATTTCGACCAGGACCTGCTCCGGACCGACCCCGAAGCGCTCCATCGGGTCAAGGTCGCGGGAGTGTGGGTGGCGGGTTCGCAGGTATTCGGCAAGTCGCTCTGAATTCGTAGATTTCCGGGCGATTCGTTCTTTATGCAGGGCATCCACGCTGGTATACTTGTCCATGGTTCCCACCTTGAGTCGTCTCGCCGAGCGGGTCTCTTCCCGAGGCCACGCCGAATGAAGAAGATGAAGCTCCTCGTAGGTCTGCTCGCGATCGCGTCGATTGCCTGCGCCCCGTCCTTTTCCCACGCACAGTCCTTCGCGTTCGGGAAAAACAAGGTGCACTACAATACGTTTCAGTGGCTGACGCTCCGCGGCGATCACGTCGAGATCTTCTATTATCCGGAGGAAGAGCCTCTCGCGCGGCTCGCGCTCTCGCTCGCCGAAGAGAGCTATCAGGATCTCAAGGGCAAGTTCCAGCACGAGGTCCCACACCTAATTCCGCTCATCGTCTATTCCTCACACCAGCATTTCGAGCAGACGAACGTCAGCCCCTACTTCCTGCCCGAAGGCGTGCAGGGATTCACGGAGTTCTCGAAGGGGCGCGTGGTGCTCCCGTACACGGGATCCTTCGCCGAATTCCACCACGTGATCCATCACGAGCTTGTCCACGTCTTCCAGCTCTCGATTCTCGAAGAGGTGTACAAGAAGCATCGCAAGGCGCAGTACGTCGTGCCGCCGCTCTGGTTCTCGGAGGGGCTTGCGGAATACTGGTCCACGAAATGGGACGCGCAGGGCACGATGGTCGTGGGCGACATGGTCCTGGAAGACCGCGTTCCCGGGATCCAGGACCTCTGGCGCTACAACGGCACCTTCGCGGTCTACAAGCTGGGGCAGAGCCTCTGCGAGTACATCGGCCAGACCTACGGCGACGACGCGCTGCGCAGGCTCTACACTGAAATCTACCGCGACGACCGCTTCGAGAAGGTGATCCAGCGCGTGACCGGCGTTCCGACGCGCAGGGTCTCCGACGATTGGGTCTACGGGCTGAAGCGGAAGTATTTCCCCGAGGTGAAGGATCGGATGACGCTCGCCCTGGCCGGCGAGGAGCGCGCGACGTCGCAGGGCGTGAACCTGAAACCCGTCGCGGCGCCCGACACGACGCTCTTCGGCGGCTGCCGCTATTTCTTCATCTCGGCCCGCAGCGGCTACACCAACATCTACAGCGCCTCGTGGCGCGGCAACGAGCATGACGTCCGTTCGGTCGTGCGGGGTCAGCGCGCGGCGCAGTTCGAATCCTTCCATCCCTTCCAGAGCCGGATCGACGTGTCCCGGAAAGGGGAGCTGGCGTTCGTCTCCAAGTGGAACGAGCGGGACGCGCTCTTCATCTACGACGTGAAGGGAAAGAAGGTCCTGGTCCGCGAGTACCTGGACAATCTGATCGCGCTCTCCTCGCCCGCGTGGAACCGCGAGGGAACGAAGATCGCGGTCGCCGGGCTCAAGCCCTCCGGACAGATGGACCTCTACGTCTTCGATCGCGAGACGAAGGCGCTGACCCGGCTCACGAACGACTACTACACCGACCTGGACCCCACGTGGTCTCCGGACGGCAAACAGATCGCCTTCTCTTCGGATCGCACCCGATACGGCGCCGACGGCCATCAGAATCTCTTCCTGATCGACGTCGAGACGCTCGCGATCCGCTACCTTACGTGTGGAGCGTGGATCGACCAGACCCCGACCTGGGCCCCCGACGGAAGCAGGATCGCGTTCGCCTCCGATCGGGGCGGCTCGTTCGACCTCTACGCGGTGGACGTCAACGGGAACGGCGGCCGGTTCAAGCGGCTCCTGGGCTCGGCCATGGACCCCTCGTGGCTCCCGAACGGCAAGGCGCTCGTCTTCACCGGATACCGTCGTGGCGGATTCGGGATCTATCAGATGGCTGTGCCCGACACCCTCGTGGACCCCTTCGCGCTGGCGATGACGGATACGCCGGCCCCGTGGGGCTGGGAAGACAGGCTCGCGCGCTCGAAGCAGACGCCGTCGCCCTACGAGCCGCGCTACGGCCTGGACCTGGTTTCCGGCGGCGTAGCGGTCGAACCGACCGAGAACGTCGGCGAGGGCCTCCAGGGCGCGGTCAGCGATCTGCTGGGGAACCGGCTCTTCTACTTCCAGCTCGGCAACACCGCCCAGTCGACGGGCGAAATCCTCTCGCGGATGAGCGGCGGGGCCTGGTTCATCAATCTGCAGCATCGCTGGAACTACGGCGTCGGCGCCTTCCACACGGCGGGGGATTACCAGGACGCGATCGGCGACCAGTACTTCGAGCGGAAAGCGGGCGCTTCGCTCCTCGCGAGCTATCCTTTCTCACGTTTTAGCCGGATCGAGGGAACGGCCGAGGCCTTCTACGACGTGAAGGATCGCGGATTTGGCTTCGCGCGCCGGGGATTCCTCACCACGCACTCGATCTCGCTCATCCGGGACAACGCGCTCTGGTTCCCGACGGGGCCGCGCGACGGCGGGCGCTACAACCTGACCGGCGCCCTCACGACCAACTGGAACAACGGGCGCACCGAGAACGTGATGGCGAGCGCCGATCTGAGGCGTTACCTGCGCATGAGCCAGTGGACCACGG
Organism: Candidatus Eiseniibacteriota bacterium; assembly: GCA_041484545.1. GTDB lineage: Bacteria > Eisenbacteria > RBG-16-71-46 > SZUA-252 > SZUA-252 > WS-7. Next base: position 3,164 of record JBGPHU010000031.1, read on the forward strand.
TGGCGCTCAGGCTTCAGACGCGCGTGAGCTCGGGAGCGGATCCGCAGCGGTTCGCGATGGGCGGCTCCTACTCGTTGCGCGGGTACGGACGCCGGAGCATCTACGGGACGAGGATGTTCCTCATGAACGCGGAATACCGCTTCCCGCTCTTCGACCGCCTGGTGCTGGGGGTGCCGCTCCAGTCGCTCGAGCTCCCCGGGATCGAGGGAGCGGTGTTCGCGGACGCGGGAAACGCGTGGGAGAAGTTCGAGAGATTCCCCCGTCCCAAGGGAAGCTTCGGCGTGGGGCTCCGGATGAGCCTGGGCGGATACTTCGTATTGCGCTACGATCTGGCGCGGCAAACGGATTTCCAGAGGGTCAAGCCGGGTTGGGAGCGCGAATTCTACGTGGGTTTCGACTACTAATTCCCGATTTGGAGGCGGGGCACGCACGGTCTGCCATGCGGCCGCTTTGGCGGCCGCGGTCCTTGTTGCGTCCCCGTCCCACCTTCTCGCCGGCTCCTACCTCCAGCGGGATCTAGCGCCTCCCGATTCCTCGGCGGGGGCCCTGATCGTGGAGACGTCTCCGCCCGGCCTCCTCGTCTTGGTCGACGAGGTCGAGGCGGGACGCTCGCCGCTCGGCCCGATCTGGATTCCCGCGAAGACGGTGCGCGTCCGCGCGCTTCACGACGATCCGCGCAGCTTCGATTCCGCGTCAGACGAAGCCCTGGCCGTGATCCACCCGGGGGCCACGACGCGCGTCTTTCTCGACCTGAGACCCAGCGTCATGCTCCGGAGCGATCCCGAGCCTGCGCGCGTGTACCGCGTCACCGGGGCCGCGAGGGATTCCCTGCTGGGGGAGACGCCGCTGACCTTGGGTTCGGCCTTCCTTGAAAACCGCCGTTTCCGCCTCGAGGCGAGCGATCACGCCGACACCGTCCTTACCGGGGAGTCGCTGCTCACGCTCGAGCGCTCCGGCGGAAAGGCCCTCGTCGCTCTTCGCCGGATTTCCGAGACCCTTCCTCCCGTGGCGCCCCGGACCTCTCTCATGCGAAGACCCTGGCTCCAGTGGAGCCTCGTCGGCGTCGGCGCCGTGCTCACGGGGACGGCCGCGCTTCTTCGCCGCGAGGGGGACCACTGGTACAACCGGTACCTGGAATCCTCCGACCGCCGTGTTCTGGATACCTATTTCGATCGCGCGGTACGCTACGACCACCTCTCGCTCGCCTCGCTGGGTGTGGGGCAGGTGCTGTTCACCGGCGGGCTCGTGCTCCTCGTGAGCGGCGCCGGACGTTGACGAGCGCCGCGCGGCTGCTCGTCCTCGTCGCGCTCGTTCTCGGCGGCTGCTCCACGCGCGACCGCTCCAATCCCCTCGATCCCAGGAACTCGCGGACTCAGGGCGCGCTGGTGGGTTTCAACGCCGTCGGCGGCGACGACGTTGTCGAGCTCCGCTGGCAGCCGCTCCTGGTCCAGGGAGTTCTGGGCTACCGGGTCCAGCGCTGGGCGCCCGGCGGAATTCCACGGAACCTGGGCGCCGAATATCATTTCGACGCGAGCGCCGCGGAGGATTCCAGCGTGACAAACGACTCGACCTACGTCTATCGCCTGATCGCGGATCTGGATTCCGGCGACAGCGCGATGAGCGCACCGGACACGGCCACGCCGGGGATCCGGCGAATCTTCGCGCTCGCCGCGGGCGTCCCCTCGTTCCTGCGCCTGAGCCCCGATGGGCGCGACGTTCTCTACGAGCTGGCCGCGCGAGAGAGCTATATCGACATGGAGGTGGACCGAAAGAGCGGGCTCCTTTGGCTCGCGGCCGAGGAGGCCGGCACGGTGATCCGGAGGACGCCGGAGGGGGCGACGGTGGGCGCCGTGATCGAGACCGGCGCGCCCGGAGACCTGTCGGTGTCGAGCAATCGCGGAATCGGCTGGGTCATCTCTCTCACGGACGAAAACGTGTACTCCTACGGGCCCGACATCAACAATCCGGCGCCGCAGCGGGCCATAAGCGGCGTGGCGCGCCCGCGCGTGGTCGAGGCTGGCTCGATCGACCTCTCCCTCTGGATCGGAAACGAAGACGGCGCCGTGTTCCGGTTTCGCGCGCAGGACTTGGTTCAAACGAATCAGTGGGCGCTTGGAGCGGGCCTCATCCGGGCGATCGCGCTGGACGAGGCCACCGGGGCGGCATGGGCCGCGACGCGCTCCGGCGACGTCGGAAACCTCTATTACCTCGATCCCGCCGACAGCTCCGCCACTCTCGTGCGGCCGGGTCTCCTGAACGTCGCGGATCTCGCGGTCGATCCCGCGAGCGGCGATCTCTGGATCAGCGAGCGCGGGTTTCCGGGGCAGGGCGCCGGGCGCGTGAGCCTCGTCACGCGATCGGGAACGCTGCTCGCGTCGCTCGCCGGAGTCGAGCCCTATGGCATGGACGTGGACCCGGTCGACGGCTCCTGCTGGGTCAGCGACCTCCGCTCCGGACGTGTCCTCCACGTGGATCGGGCGGGACGTACGGTCCGCGTCTCGCCGCTTCTCCAGACCCCCTACGCGGTGCGCGTCACGCTCCCCTGAAGGTCCTCCTCCCGCGTGGCATGGGAGTTGCGGACTCCCACAATCGGATCTTGGCTCTCCGGGCCTTAGTTCGGGTCGGGAGAAATCGGGATCCCCGACCGTTAGAAGCAGATAGAAGCGCTTCCGGCTGTGCCGGCGCGCGCGGCGCGGAACGGGACGCAGGATGCATGGACCATCGGGATGCGGCTGGAAGGGATTGCAGTCTGCAATCGAGGAGGACGACCGGATGCCACGCACGCGGCAGGCAAAGATCGCCACGCTGGATGTCGTCGAGGATGTCGCACGTCATGTTCCGGGCTACCGGGCATACCACGAGCCCTCGCAGCGCCACGATGACGACCGGCGATTCCGCTCCAGCGTCGCGGAGCTTCTGAACGGCGAAGCCCATCGGCTTGAACGCATCGAGAGCAAACAGTTCCGCGACGACTTCTCGGACCTCCTCGAGGAGCTGGACGGAGACGCCCGCAAGCTCGAGTTCCTCGCCGAATCGATCATTCTGGTCGAGCGCGTCCATCACGCGTTCGAAGACGCGATGGCGGATCCGGTCAGCCGTCTCGACCGCGACATCGTGGAGCGGATCGAACGCCTTCACAGCCTCGTGCACGAGCTCGAGAAGGCATACGAGCATGACGAGCAGTTCGAGATGAACCTGGCCGAGCTTCGCGAGCTGACCGAGGCCATCGCCGATCTCATCGAGCAGCGGAACGTCGTCCTGACGCGCTAGGCGCTCTCCGCCTCCCCTGTCGCCCGCCGTTGCGGACCCCACGCCGTAACGGGTACTATTCCCCTCGATCCTTCCGGCCGCCATAGTCCCGAGGCATCATCTTGACCCGGCTCCTCTACTACGCGGATTCCTCGCTTCGCGAATTCGAAGGCACGGTGCTCGATTCCCTCGAGCGGGACGGCGCGGCATGGGCAACGCTCGACCAGACCGCCTTCTACCCCGGCGGGGGAGGACAGCCCCCGGATCACGGCCGCCTCGGCGACGCGATCGTGACGGACGTGCGCGAGGAAGAGGGCCAAGTCTGGCACCGGACCGATGGCCCGCTCACTCCGGGCGCGCGCGTGCAGGGATCGCTGGACTGGGCGCGCCGCTTCGACCACATGCAGCAGCATACGGGGCAGCACATCCTCTCCCAGGCGTTCCTCGAGGTCGCGTCCGCGGAGACGCGCTCCTTCCATCTCGGCGAGGAAGAGGTCTCGATCGACGTGGCCCACCCGGGTCCCGACGCGGATCTCCTGCGCCGGGTCGAGGAGCGCGCCAACGAGGTGGTCTGGGAAGACCGCGAGGTCCTCGTGCACGAAGTGCCGCGCGCGGAAGTTGGCCGTTTCCCGCTCCGGAAGCTTCCGGCCGTCGAAGGTGTCGTCCGCGTGGTGGAGGTGAGCGGGTTCGACTGGTCGGCGTGCGGGGGCACCCATGTGGGCCGGAGCGGCCAGGTGGGCGTGATCACCGTGCTATCCACGGAGAAATACAAGGGCGGGACTCGGGTGGCCTTCGTCTGCGGCGGTCGCGCGCTCAGGCGTCAGCGCGAGCGCGGACGGATTCTCCGCGAGCTCTCGCTGGCCTTCACGGCCGGGGAAGGGGACCTCCCCAAGGCGGTGGCGCATTTGAAGCAGGAGCACGAGCGCCTGGAGAGGCGGACGAGGGAGCTGCTCAAGGCCGAGCTCACCCGGGAGGCGGCGGCTCTCCTGGAGTCGGCGCCGCGCGGGGCGCGAGGGCCGGTGGTGGCGCGGCATTTCCCGGAGCGGGAGCCCGCGGAGATCGGGGTTCTGGCCTCGCTCCTCGCGGGCCAGGGAGGGATCGCGCTCCTGGCGGCCGGGACCGACACGCCGAGAGCGCACTTTTCCGCGCCAACGGGTACACTATCGGTAGCGGACCTCCTGGGACGCCTCTGCCGCGAATTCGGCGGGAAAGGGGGCGGCCGGCCCGAGTCGGCTCAGGGGGCCATTCCGGCGCACGCGGTCGACGCGGTGCTTCGTGCCGCCGAGGCGGCCGCGCTCGCCGGAGCGAAGGAAGGAACCACGGAATGACATCGGCGATCAAGACAAGGCACGCTCCGCCCGCCACGCGTGTCCACGCGGGCCGGCTGCTCCTTCTGGCGCTCCTCGCGCTCGGCGCGATCACCGCGCCCAGGGCGTCCGAAGCGCAGTACTTCGGCCAAAACAAGGTCCAGTACAAGGACTTCCATTGGTCGGTGCTCAAGACCGAGCACTTCGACGTCCATTACTACAAGGGCGAAGAGGAAGCGGTGCAGGACGCGGCCGTCATGGCGGAGCGCGGGTATCGACGGCTGAGCCGGGTCCTGGACCACCAGATCAAGGCGAAGATCCCCCTCGTTCTCTACGCCTCGCACACCGACTTCGAGCAAACCAACATCACGCCCGAGCTCCTCGGCGTGGGCACCGGGGGCGTGACCGAATTCCTGAAGCGCCGGGTCTTCCTTCCGTTCACCGGCTCCTACGCGGAGCTGGATCACGTCCTCACTCACGAGCTGGTCCACGCCTTCCAGGTCGACATCCTCTTCGGCGAGCGGCAGGGCCTCATGGGGAACCCCTTCGCTTCCTCTCCGCCCATCTGGTTCATGGAGGGGATGGCCGAGTACCTCTCGATCGCCGAGGTCGACAACAACACCAAGATGTGGCTGCGCGACGCCTCGCTCGAGGGATACCTGACGCCGATCCGGGTGCTCGAGTACGTCGGCGACATCCGGGTCTACCGATTTGGCCAGTCGATCTTCCAGTTCATCGCGGACACCTACGGCATCCAGAAGATCGGCGAGATATTGAAGAGGACGCGGCGCATGGGGGGCCTCGACAAGGCGCTCGAGTCCTCGACGGGCCTCACGGTCGATGTGCTCTCGAAGAAGTGGACCGAGGCGGTGCGCAAGGAATACCTCCCGCAGATCGCCGAGTACGACAAGCCGGACCAGGTCGCCGCGCGTCTGACGGAAGCGGAGCGCGATAAGGCGAATTTCAACGTGGCGCCCTCGGTATCGCCCAGCGGGACGCAGATGGTCTTCATCTCCGACCGCAGCATGTACAACGACGTCTATCTGGCTTCCGCGCTCGACGGGCGGATCTTCAAGAAGCTGGTGGAAGGGGAGCGGACCGGAAGCTTCGAGACGCTTCGCTTTTTCAACACGTCGATCGCCTGGTCTCCCGACGAGAGCCGGATCGCGCTCCCGGCCAAGATCGGAGGCCAGGACGCGATCTACCTGATCGAGATCCCCTCGGGGAAGGTGAAGCGGAAGCTCCGATTCGGCCTCGACGCGATCTACTCGCCCACGTGGTCGCCCGACGGGAAGCAACTCGCGTTCGTGGGGCTCCGGGGCGGGCACTCCATGCTCTACCTCTGCGACTCCGACGGGAAGAACCTGCGCGAGGTCTTCGGCGGCAAGTACGCGGTTCGCGATCCCGCGTGGTCTCCGGACGGAAGGCGGATCGTGTTCGCGACGGACCAGGGGCCGAGCACCGACTTGAAGCGGCTCATTTTCGGCAAGCTCGGGATCGCCGTCTTCGACGTGGAGACCGGCGGGGTGACCGTGCTTCCGAACCAGCGCGGGACGAACATTTCGCCGCAGTGGGGACCTGGCGGCTCGTCGGTCGTCTTCGTTTCGGACCGCTTCGGCATTCCCAACATTTTCAAGCAGGATCTGGCGACCGGTGAGACGGTCCGCCTCTCGAATCTTCTCACCGGCGTCTCGGGCATCGTTCCGGAGAGCCCCTGCATCTCGCTCTCCCGAGACGGGAAGCGCCTCGTCTTCTCGGCCTTCACGCGCGGCGGCTGGGACCTCTACTCCATCCGGGACGTGCCGAAGTTCCTCGCCTCTCCGCAGATCGTCGCCTCGCCCGCCATTCCCGCGGCCGAAGCGCCGCTCCTGGCGCAGGCGGGCGCGAGCGAGGGCGTGTCCGATTCCGACCCCGTAGTACCCGACCCGCCGGCTACGTCGCTCGCGGGGTCGAGCGCGCCGCGCGTCGCCATGTCCTCGGACTCCACACGATGGGTCGCGTCCCCGGACACGGTCCACGCGGCCTCCGCCGACACCACGCTCGCGCTCTACGTGCGGCAGGTCTACCGGGAGCCGCTCGTGGACAGCACCACCTTCCGGCACGCGCCCTACCGGCCGAGGTTCTCCCGCGATTACGTCTCGGGAGGGGCCTTCTTCGCGTCGAACATCGGATTCGCGGGCTCGAGCGTCATGTCCTTCAGCGACGTGCTCGGCAATCATAACGTTCTGGTCGCGCTCAATCTCTTCGGGGACCTTGCGAACTCAGACGTCTTCCTCTCCTACTCGAATCTGGCGCACCGGACGAACTACACCATCGCCGCGTTCCAGTACCGGGCCGACCTGCTCCTGTTCTCATCGCCGACCAGCGATCGGGTCCAGAGCCAGGTCTATCGCGGCGGCGCGTTCCTTTTCGCGCGGCCGTTCAGCCGGTTCCGGCGCGTCGAGTACGGCGTGGAGGCCGCGGCGCTCGACAAGGGAGTGCTCCTCTACAACTACGACCTGGGGACCGTCTCCCGTCAGGCCGCCGACAAGACCTACCTCTACGTCGCGCCCAACGTCGGGCTGGTGGCCGATAACGCGCTCTACGGCTCGACAGGTCCCATCAACGGCGGCCGGTCCAGTTACACCGCCGAGCACGCCTTCGGGGACGTGTCCTATACGACGCTCATGATGGACTGGAGGCGCTACAGCAACATCCACCACAACTATGCCTTCGCGCAGCGCCTGATCGCCGGCACCAGTTTCGGGCGCGATCCGAAACTCTTCCGCTTCGGCGGCGCGTTCACGTTCCGCGGCGCGGACTACGGCGACCTCGTGGGCTCGAACGCGCTGCTCGGCAATCTGGAATTCCGCTTCCCGCTGATCGAGCAGCTCCGGTTCGGCTGGCCGGGGCGGTTCAGCCTGGGCGGCATCAACGGCGTGATGTTCATGGACGCGGCGAGCTCCTGGCAGGAGGGTGGGAGTCCGCGCTTCTTCTCGAGAGTGGGAGGGCTCCACTCCGACGATCTTCTCTTCGCCTACGGCGCCGGTGCCCGCGTCAACCTCGGCTATTTCGTCCTTCGCTACGATTACGGACGCGGCACCAACTTCCAGCATCCCACCGGCTCTTCGCATCACTTCGTGACGCTCGGCGCGGACTTCTAACCTCCGCGGACCATGCTGTCCGACTGGGACGTCGCGACCTTCCGGGCGATCCACCACGGGATGCATCGTCGGTGGCTGGATCCCGTCATGGTATGGCTCACGGATCCGGGCCCGCTGAAGTTTCCCCTTCTAGGCCTGGTCGCGCTGCTCTTTCTCCTCCGGGGACGGCGGGGAGTGATCGGGCTGCTCGTGCTGGCGCTCACGGTCGGGGCGGGGGATCAGCTGAGCAGCCACGTTTTGAAACCGCTCTTCAACCGGCCGCGCCCGTCCGTGACGCTCCGGGACACACAGCCCCTGTTCGGGGTCCGGGTCTCGAAATCCTTTCCATCCACGCACGCGACGAATTTCTTCGCGGCCGCGCCCGTCGTGTCCGCGGTCTTCCCCCAGGTGACCGTCTACGCCTACGTGTACGCGACGGCGGTCTGCTTCTCGCGGATCTATGTGGGGGACCATTATCCCTCCGACGTCCTGGGCGGGACACTCTTGGGATTGGCCCTGGGATTTCTGGGCAGGAAGGCCTACCGCCGAACCGTGCGGACGGCCCTCGGGAGCGGCGAGGTTACCGCGACCGGGATTCCCGAACCGATGCGGAAGGCGGAGCAAGGCGAACGAGCGCCCAGTGGCGGCCCGTGATCCCTCGGTCGCGGCGATGGGAGTAGAAGGAGTCCGCCTCGCACGACGTGCACTCCGGCGCCGCGTGGATCGCGGCCTCCGGGATACCGGCTTCGAGGAGTCCGAGCGCGATGGCGCCGGGGAGATCGAGCGCCGTGCCATCCGGGTGGGGCTTGAGGACGTCGCTCGGAAATTCGCTCGCCACTTCCGGACCCACGGGGTAGCAACAGGCATGGATGCAAGGCCCGATCGAAGCCACGATCTCAGAGGCGAACACGCCGCGCCCGCGGAGAAGACGGATCGCGCTCGCGGCGATGCCGCCCCGGGTGCCGCGCCATCCCGAATGGAGGAGCGCCGCGTGGGCGCCGTTTCCGGCGAAGAGCGCGACCGGCGCGCAATCGGCGACGGAGATCGCCGTCCAGGGATCGCCGGCCTCGATGAGAAAACCGTCCGCGTCCAGGGGCGCCTCCGCGGGCGTCACGATGCGCGCGCCGTGGACCTGGCGGACGCGAAGCGGCGCGACCCCGGGGGTGCCGAGCGCCCGGAAGAGCCTGTCGCGGTTTCGGAGCACATCGTCGCGCTCGTCTCCCACCTCCAGGCCAAGGTTGAGCGACGCGAAGGGCCCGCGGCTCACGCCGCCCCGTCTCGTGGGAACGCCGAACCATGCCCCGGGAGGAAGCAATCGCGCATCGGGACGCCAGATCGAAATCTCATCTCGGACCGCTTCCCTCGACATGCTCCGGAGCCTGCCCGCTTTCGTCGCGGAGCGCAAGGCGGATGGGGACGTGCGCTCGGGTCCGCGATCGTCCTGGCTCTGCTCCTCGCGGGTTGCGCGCGTCTCCCAAAGGCCAGCTCGGGGACTAAGGCCCGCGACCGCTTCCTCTCCGTGTACGCCGCGACGCGCGGCGCGGCGCGCGGCGCGGGATCGATCTCCATGCGACGCGGCGATCGGGGACGCGGCGGCGCGCGGGCGCGATGGGGCGCGAACGCGGAGAGCCTCGCCGTCGTCGCCTACGTCGGGCCCGCCCGCGTGCTGGACGCCTCGCTCAAGGCGGATTCGCTCTTCCTCGTCATCCGGCGTTACGGGATGGGCGTTGCCGGCACGCTGCGCGACGATGACGGGGTCGACGGACGCGTCCTGCGCTTCGTCGCGACCCCCTGGGATTTCAGCGCGGATTGGGTGCGCCGCGCGCTCCAGCGCGCCGAGATCCGGGAATCCGGCGAGGGGTGGCGGCTGGAAGGCACGCTCGGGGCGGACGGCGAGTCCGGCCGGAATTTCGTCCTCGAGCTTTCGCGGCGGGGCGAGCCGGTGAGCCTTGCGCTCCGCGGCGAGGGCGGACACGGAGACCTGATCCGGGTGCGCTATGGTCCCGAGCGGAGATTTACGGCGGGTCGCATTCCAAGCTGGATCGAATGGTCGTTCTCTGGCAGCGTGGTGACACTCCAGGTCGAGGATCACGCACCGGCGGATCCGGCGAAGGTCCGCTACGCTCCGCCGGCCGAAGCGGGCTGGACGATCCTCTCGCTCGACGAGCCCGGCGGGCGCTCGCTCGTGCGATGGCTCCTGGGGCTTTCGGAAGGGGGAAGTGCCAAACCATGAAGGCGGCTCGGCTGTGGACGCTGGTGCTCCTGGGCGCCCTCTTTCTCTGCGCGGCGAACGTTCCACCGCGCCCGCAGCGGGCGCGGGTGGATCGCGTCCCGCCGGCCTCGCCGAGGGAGCAGGTCGAGCACATGCTCGCGCGGCTGCTGCGCGCTCCCGAGTTCCACTCGCGGCTGTTCATCACGCGGAGCGATCCCTTCGGCGGCCCCGCGGAGCGCACGGCTGGCCGCATCTGGTTTCTTCCGGGGCGCGGGCTCCGGTTTCGCTCCGAGGAGCGCGGGGGAGAGGACATCGTCGTGGACCGCGAGAAGGGCACGTTCCTGGTCTACCGCCCCTCCGAGGGAGTGCTCTACCGGGCCGAGTGGGAGCGCGCGCCCGCGCGGATGCGGCAGCTCATCCTCGAGCCCGAGCGGATCCTGGACGCGGACTACCGCGCCGTGCGGGAGCGGAGACTTGCCGGAGGTTCGTGGCGCGAGGGATACCGGATCCACCGGGCGACCCTCGGCGATTCGGTCCCGGACCTCTCGGTGTGGGTCGCTCCCGATCCCGCGACCGGGCTTCCGCGCTGGGTGAGCGCGGGCGGCGACGAGGATTCCGTCGAGGTGGAATTCCGCGCGATCACGATCCTGCCTCGATCCGATCCCCGCGATCTGAACATGGACCTTCCGCAGCGGGTTCGAACCGAGCCCCTCAACCCGCGCGACCTCCTTCCGGGCGGTGAATCCCGTTGACCCTCGGGTAGTCGCGGCGTAGGGTGCGGAGCGACACCACGGACGGTGCCGTCGCGTCCTAAACGCGTGCTCTTCGCGGTGACCATCGATTCGTACCCGAGGGAACGCACCTGAGTCGCGGACTCGTCCTCTACGTCGCTCTCGTCATCGCCGCCGGCGCTCTGGTCCTCGCGTCCGCGTTCCCCGAATTCCGCACGATCGGACTGATCCACGTCGCCGCGTGGATCCTCGTCAGTCTCCTGGCCGAGAGCCTCTGGCTGTCCACGATCACCGGCAAGGCCATGGAGAGCATGGCTTCGACGGTGGACCTGAGCCTGCTCGTGCTGCTCGGGTATCGCCCCGCGGTCTGGATCGTCGCGATCGCCTTCGCGCTCGCGAACGTGATCTTCTCGAGGCGCACCTGGTACAAGGCGCTCTTCAACGCCGGACAGAACGTGGTCGCGCTCTCTGCCGCCGGCATCGTGTACTCGCTGGCCGGCGGGGCGCCGCTGGCAGGCCGGAACGGAGGGCCCGCGGGTGCGTTCAGCGTGGCGCTCATTCTTCCCTGGGTCGCCGCCTCGGCCGTCTACTTCCTCGTGAACACGATTCTCGTGGCGGCCGCCGTCGCCCTGAGCACGAGACGGAAGCTGCTCCGGACCTGGCGCGAGGAGTACATCTACTACAACTCGCTCATCTCCTCGGCAGCGCTTTTCTTCCTGTCACCTCTCGTGGTCGTCTCCTACATGGCCATCGGCTACTACGGACTCATCTTCTTCTTCGTGCCTCTGCTCCTGATCAAGGAGGCGAGCGCCAAGTACATCGCGCTGGAGAGGGCCAAGGACGAGCTGATCAGCACGGAGCGGCTCGCGGCGAAGGGGGAAATGGCGGCGGAGATCGGCCACGAGCTGAACAATTCGCTCGCGGCCATCTCGGCGCGGGCGCAATTCTTCCTCATGGGCGTGGGCACGATGACGGCCGAGAAGGCGCAGGAAAACGCCAAGATCATCTTCGACCAGGCCAGCGCGATGACGGTGCTCACGAAGGGTCTCATGGATTTCTCGCACAAGGAATTGCGCAAGCAGCCGACCAAGCTGAACAACGTGATCCGGAAGACCGTGGAGTTCATCACGCCGCAGAACAAGTACGAGCGCGTGGAGTTCAGCCTGGATCTCTCCGAAGACGTGCCGGACATGAACCTGGACCCGGGTCAAATCCAGCAGGTCCTGATGAACCTGTTCAGCAACTCCGCCGACGCGCTCCTGTCGGCCAAGTCTGCCATGCCGCGGATCGTCATCCGCTCGCGGCTCAAGCCGGCCGCCGGGCTCGTGGAGCTGATGGTCGAGGACAACGGACCCGGCTTCCCGGCCGAGGCCACCCACAAGCTCTTCGAGCCCTTCTTCACCACGAAGCCGGAAGGGCATGGATACGGCCTCTCCACCTGCTATCGGATCATTCAGAATCACGGAGGGAAGATCGCGGCGCAGAACGTCCCCGGGTCGGGAGCGCGATTCACGATCACGCTCCCGAGCAAGGACGGGCTGTAGGACGCTAGCGGTCGAGCGCGCCGGCGATCGCGACCCCGGCGATCGCGCCCGCCAGGTCGGCCACGAGATCTTTCCAGCTCGCTCCCCGACCCATGCGGCGGGGCTTGAGAGCCGCGTCGTAGGCTTCCTTGAGGATCCCAACGCCCAGCGTGGCGGTGAGCGCGGTCCTCCGGCTCCGTCCTTCGACGCGAAGGGACGCCGCGATCGCGAGCGAGCCCGCGAAGTGAAGCTCCTTGTCGGCCGCGATCCAGGGGCCCTGCGCCGCCGGGGAGAGGAAGAGCGGCGACGCGGAGACGGGACGGGTCGGCAGCGCACCGAAGGCCGCCGCCGCCGCGATCGCGAGGAGCGCGACGCACGCGCGCCGGGCGGCCGGGTATCGATTCGAACGCATGCGCGCATGCTACCATTCGTTGCCATGGCCACGCGCCGATTGAATTCATCGCAGGTGCCGGGTTCCATCCTGGACGTCCTGCGCCGTCTGCAAGACCTCGGACACAGCGCCTACGTGATCGGAGGCGCGGTCCGGGAGCTTCTCGTGGGCGAGAAGCCGGAGCCGGAAGACTGGGACGTGGGGACGAGCGCCCTCCCGGAGGAGGTGCTTCACTTGTTCCCCAAGGCGATCGCCACCGGGGCGCGGTTCGGGACGATCACCGTTCTCACGGCGGCGGGCCCGTGCGAGGTCACGACGTTCCGGGTGGAATCCGAATACAAGGACGCTCGCCGCCCCGAGCGCGTCACGTTCGTGCGCGAGCTGGAAGCAGACCTGAGCCGCCGCGACTTCACGGTCAACGCGATCGCGTGGGATCCGCCGCGCGACCGGCTCGTCGATCCCACGGGGGGGATCCCAGATCTGGCGTCGAGGCTCCTTCGCGCGGTGGGAGATCCCCGGGAGCGCTTCCGCGAGGACGGGCTCCGGCCCATCCGCGCCGCGCGCTTCGCGGCCACGCTGGAATTTACCCTCGAGGACGGGACCGCTCGGGCTCTTTCCGGGGCCCGGGAGGAGGTCGGCCGGGTCGCGGCCGAGCGCGTGCGGGACGAGCTCTTGAAGATGCTTCGCGCGCGCGAGCCATCCCGGGGCTTCGATGTGCTGCGGGAGGCGGGACTCCTCGACATCTGGCTCCCCGAGCTTCAGGCCACGGTCGCGGTGCCGCAGAACCGCTACCACGCCTACGACGTGTACTACCACACCCTCTATACGTGCGACGCGGCGCCCATCGGAAAGCCCGTCGTGAGGGTCGCGGCGCTCTTCCACGACATCGGGAAGCCGGCGACCAGGCTGGTGAAGGAGGACGGAGACGCCACCTTCTACAACCATCAGTTCGTGGGGGAGGACCTCGCGCGGCAAGCCATGGAGCGGCTGCGCTTCAGCCGCGATATGACCGACCGTGTCGCGCATCTCGTGCGCCAGCACATGTTCGATTACCGCCCCGAGTGGAGCGACGCGGCGGTGCGCCGGTTCGTCCGGAGCGTCGGCGTGGACCAGATCGCGGATCTCTTCGACCTCAGGATTGCCGACAATATCGGGAATGGGCTCAAGACCGGCTTCCCGCACTACCTCGAAGAGCTTCGCGCGCGCGTCGAGGCGATCCTCGAGGCGGAGGAAGCCCTTTCGGTTCGCGACCTCGCCGTGGATGGGAAGGACGTCATGTCCGTCCTCCACGCGGCTCCCGGTCCCAGGATCGGCGAAATCCTGAATCAATTGCTCGAGGAAGTGCTGGAAGACCCGTCCCTGAACCGGCGGGAGAAGCTCTTGGAGCGCGTCCGCGCGGGGTTTTCGGTTGACACCCATGGCTCCGGGAACCTAGGCTGACCGGCGATTCACGTGCGAAACCTCGCGCCAGGGAGCCCATTGACCGCTCGCAGACAAGCGCCAGAAGTGCTTCCGGCTGAAGCTCCGACGCTGGAGGCGATCCGGAGCCAGATCGCGGACCCGTTCGAGCGGTTTCAAACCGAGCTCGACGAGGCATTTCTGTGCGACGTCGGCCTGGTCGGGACGGTCGGCGCGCATCTGCATCGCGCCTACGGCAAGCGCTTCCGCCCCACGCTCGTCCTCCTCGCCGCGAAGGGCTTTGGCCGCGTCACCGACGAGGCGATTTACGGCGCGGTGGTGGTCGAGCTGATTCACACGGCCACCTTGATCCATGACGACAGCGTGGACAAGAGCCTCCTCCGTCGCGGCCTCCCGACGGTGAACAGCGCATTCAACAACGACACCGCCATCCTCATGGGCGACTACCTCTATTCGAAGGCGTTCTCCATCCTGGTCACCAAGCGCATGTACGAAGCCATGGACCTCCTCGCGGAGGCCACGCACCGGATGAGCCAGGGAGAGCTGCGGCAGATCGAGCAGAAGAACCGACTCGACCTGACGGAGAAGGAATACATGCGCGTGATCGACGAGAAGACCGCCTGCCTCATGTCCGCCGGCTGCGAGCTGGGGGCCCACGAGGGAGGCGCGAGCGCGAAGCACCGCGCCGCTCTGAACCGGTTCGGCCGCGCCCTGGGGCTCGCCTTCCAGATCACGGACGACCTCATGGACTATCTCGGAGCGGAGAAGGTCACGGGGAAGGCCATGGGGAACGATCTCGACGGCGGGAAGATCACGCTTCCGCTCATCAACGCTCTGCGCGAGGCTCCCGAAGGGGAGCGGCGCGAGATGGAAGACCTCATCCGCTCGCGCGATTTCCGGAACGGCCACTGGTCCGACGTGGTCCGGTTCGTGACCGTCCACGGTGGCGTATCCTACAGTCAGAAACGGAGCGCCGAGCTGGCGGACCGGGCTGAAGAGGAGCTCGGCTCGATTCCGGATCTCGAAATCCGCGAGTCCCTCCAGTCCGCCGTCCGGTACGCGGTGACGCGAGAGCGTTGACCCAGCTTCCCGCTCTGAACATTCCCGCCCAGAACCTGGCGCGCGAGGCCGCGCGTCTCACGTTGACCAAGCGGGCCGAGGACGTGGTGATCCTGGATCTCCGGGAGCTGGACGGGGTGTGCGATTACTTCGTGCTCGCCACCGGCCAGTCCGACGTCCAGACTCGCGCCATCGCGGAGGCCGTGGACGAGGGCATGCGCGCGCGCGGCGTCCGGCCGTGGCACATCGAGGGCTACGAGGCACGGCGATGGATCCTTCTGGACTACGTGGATCTTGTGGTGCACGTCTTTCATACGCGCGCCCGTGAATACTACCTCCTCGACAAGCTCTGGGGCGATGCCCGCCGAGAAACCGTGGCCGATTGAGGCCTACCTCGCGGAACGCCTCGAAGAGGCGATCGCGAGGGCGGGTCTCCTGCTTCCCGAGGGCGCGCGGATCGACGTCGAGGTTCCGCGGGAGCCTGGGCACGGCGATTGGGCCACGCCCGTCGCGCTATCGCTCGCCAAGACCGCGCGCAAGCCTCCCCGCCAGGTGGCCGAGACGCTGCGCGACGCGATCGAGATCGAGCGCGACGTGGTCAGCAGCGTGGAAATCGCCGGCCCCGGGTTCCTCAACTTCCGGCTCGCCCCCGCGTGGCTCGCCTCCAATCTGAGCCGCATCCTCGCGAACCCGGACACCTACGGAGCCTCCGCGGCGGGCCGCGGGGAGAAGATCCTGGTCGAATACGTGAGCGCCAACCCGACCGGGCCGCTCAACGTCGTCAGCGCGCGGGCGGCGAGCATCGGCGACGCGTTGATCCGCATCCTGAACGCGGCCGGGTACGAGGCGCGCGGCGAGTTCTACGCCAACGACTGGGGACTTCAGGCTGAGCTTTTCGGCGCCTCGATCGCGTCGCGCTTCGCGGAGCGCCTCGGCCTTCCGGCGCCGCCCATCCCCGAGGAGGGATACGCGGGCGCCTACGTGGCGGACGTCGCCGCGACGGTCCCGGAGCCCGAGGGCCGCGGGTGGCTCAAGCTCGCGGAGCGCGAGCGGCGGCTTCGTTTCGCAGGATGGGGCATCGACCGGATGCTCGAGCGCCAGAAGGTGGACCTGGACCGGTTCGGCGCGCGCATGGACCGCTGGTTTCGCGAGAGCGAGCTCCACAAGGGGGGCTTGGTGGAGAAGACGCGGGACCGCCTCGGGGAGCGCGGATTGACCGAGACGAGGGACGGCGCCCTCTGGTTTCGATCCACCGCGTACGGGGACCAGGAGGACCGGGTGATCGTGCGCACCAACGGCGAGCCGACCTACTTCCTGGCCGACGCCGCCTACCACCATGACAAGTTCTCGCGCGGATTCGATCGCGTGATCGACCTCCTGGGCCCCGACCACCACGGCCATGTCCAGAGAATGCAGGGAGTGATCGAGGCGCTCGGATGGCCGCGCGACCGCTTCGAGGTGATCCTGATCCAATGGGTGCGGCTCCTGCGCGGCGGGGAGCCGGTGAAGATGTCGAAGCGCGCGGGCGAGTTCGTCACGCTCGAGGATCTGATCGGCGAGGTGGGCGTGGACGCGGCGCGGTTCTTCTTCCTGATGCGCCGCGCCGAGAGCCCGCTCGATTTCGATCTCGAGCTGGCGGTGAAGCGGAGCGAGGAAAACCCCGTGTACTACGTACAGTACGCGCATGCGCGGATCGCGCACGTGCTCGATTACGCGCTCAAGCAGGGCGTGCCCGCTCCGGGCCTGGAATCGGCGCGCGCCGATCTCCTGCACGAGGCGGAGACACTCACCCTCCTGCGCGGCCTCGCGGGATTTCCCTCCCTGGTCGCGGCCGCGGCGAGGCACAGGGAGCCTCACCGCATCCCAATGTATCTCAAAGAATTGGCGGCGAAGTTTCACGCGTTTTATCACCAGCACCGCGTGGTCGGCCCCGACTCCGCCGTGACCGCGGCGCGGCTCCTTCTCACGCGCGCCACGGGCGTTGTGTTCCGCCGCGGGCTCACGCTTCTCGGCGTGAGCGCGCCGGAGTCGATGTAGTGGGAATCCTGGTCGTCGGCTCCCTCGGCCTCGACACGATCGAAACGCCCGCAGGCCGCGTGGAGGAGGTGCTGGGGGGCTCGGCAGCTTACTTCGCGCTCGCGGCGCGCCACTTCCTGCCGGTCTCCATCGTGGCCGTCGTGGGGAGCGACTTCCCCGCCGGCGCCCGAGGCGCCCTCGATAGTCCGGATCTGGACCTCACGGGCCTCGAGGTCCGCGAGGGGAAGACGTTCCGCTGGGAAGGGGTCTACAGCCGCGACATGAACACGCGCGAGACCCTTCGCACCGAGCTGAACGTGTTCGAGGAGTTCCGTCCCAAGCTCCACGAGGGGCTCCGCGGCGCGACGAACGTCTTCCTCGCGAACATCGATCCCGTGCTCCAGCGCGAAGTGCTGGAGCAGCTCACGAAGCCGCGGCTCGTTCTCTGCGACACGATGAACTACTGGATCCACGGGAAGCGCGAGGCGCTGCTCGAGACGATGAAGCGGGTCCTCATTCTCATCATCAACGAAGAGGAGGCGCGCGAGCTGACCGGCGAGCCGCTCACGCACCGGGCCGCGCGCGCCATTCTAGAGCTCGGGCCGGAGACGGTCGTCGTCAAACAGGGGGAGCACGGCGCCTTCTTGCAGTCGAAGAAGAGCGACCTCTACTTCACGTGCCCCGCGGTCCCCATCGAGAGCGTGGTCGATCCGACCGGCGCCGGCGACACCTTCGCCGGCGGATTCTTCGGGGCCCTCGCGCGCGCGGGGCGGGTGACCGACCGCGCGCTGCGCGCTGCGGTCGTCTACGGATGCGTGATGGCGTCCTTCACGGTCGAGGAGTTCGGAGTGGCGGGTCTCCTCGGCGTCAAGAAGGCGGAGATCCTCCGCCGCGCGGACGCCATCATGGAGATGACCCGCTTCAGCCTGGACGACACCGCGCGGCTCGTTCGTTGACGCCGTCGATGCGCCGACGCCGCGCGGCGGGCGGCGCGGCCCGCGGGGATCGCGCTCGCGCGGCGCCTGCCGCCAGTTATCCGCTGGCGCGAGAGGCCCGGCCCTGGCACACTCCGTGCGGGAGCGGGACCCGTTCGCGAGGGGAGGGGCCTTGGGTCGGAGACTGGAAGCCGAGCTGGTGATGCCGCTGGGGCCGAAGACGACCACGCCGACGCCGACGTTGGAGCCCGGGGCCGGGCCCGGGGCCGGGGCG